>NZ_JALDPT010000009.1 GCF_022695515.1 Phenylobacterium aquaticum | reverse complement strand
GCCGACCGGGCGGCCGGCGGCCGCCGCGGCCGGTGCGGAACCGGGCGACCAGGTCGGCGAGGCCCGTGGCCTCCGAGCGCAGGTTGCGGCGCGCCGTGGACTGCTCGACCATGGCGGCGTTCTGCTGGGTCACCTGGTCCATCTGGTTGACGGCGCTGTTGACCTCATTGAGGCCGGTGGCCTGCTCCTGGGAAGAGAGCGCGATCTCCGAGATCAGGGCGTCGATCTCGGCGACCTTGGAGACGATGCCGGAGAGCGCGCCGCCGGTGTCGCCGACCAGCTTCACGCCGCGTTCGACCTGGGTGGAGGAGGCGGTGATCAGGCCCTTGATCTCCTTGGCCGCTTCGGCCGAGCGCTGGGCCAGGGCTCGCACTTCGGAGGCGACCACGGCGAAGCCCTTGCCGGCCTCGCCCGCGCGGCGGCTTCAACCCCGGCGTTGAGCGCCAGCAGGTTGGTCTGGAAGGCGATCTCGTCGATCACCCCGATGATCTGGCCGATCTGAGCCGAGCCTTCCTCGATGGCCGACATGGCGCTGACCGCCTCGCGGACCACGGCGCCGGACTTCTCGGCGTCGGCCCGGGCCTCGGTGGCGCGGCTGGAGGCTTCCTTGGCGCCGGCGGCGCTGCGCTTGACGGTGGCGGTGATCTGGTCGAGCGCCGCGGCGGTCTCTTCCAGGCTGGCCGCTTGCTGCTCGGTGCGCTTGGACAGATCGTCGGAGGCCTGGGAGATCTCGTCGGCCCCGCCGCGCAGGCCCTGGGTCGCCTCGGCGATGGAGGCCATGGCGTCGCGCAGGGCGTCGACGGCGGCGTTGAAGTCGTCGCGGATCTGGGCGTACTGGCCCTCGAACGGGGTCTCGATGCGGGCGGTCAGGTCGCCGCCGGCCAGTCGGCCGAGGCTGTCGGCCAGGGTGCGGACCACCTGGGCCTGCTTCTCCTCATTGCGGCGGCGCTCGGCCTCCGAGCCCTCGCGGGCCTCGTCGGCGGCGAAGCGCGCCTGGGCGGCCTCTTCCTCGAGGGAGCGGGCGCGCAGGCCGTTCTCCTTGAACACCTGCACGGCCTTGGCCATGCGGCCCACCTCGTCGCGGCGGGTCTGGCCGTCGACCTCGACCGTCAGGTCGCCGTCGGCCAGGCGGGTCATGCGGTCGGCCAGATTGTTGAGCGGCGCCGAGATCTTGCTGCGCGCCACCCAGATGGCGAAGGCTAGGCTGGCGGCGATGGTGACGACCGCCAGGCCGATGATGGTCAGGCCCAGCCGCATGCCGTCGGCCTTCAGAGCTTCGCCTTCCTTGTCATTGGTGTCGGCGTTGTTTTCCGTGAAGACCTTGATGCGGTTAGAGAGGTCGCCGAGCTGCGGATCCGCGCTCGAGAGCAGGGCCTTGGCGAAGTCCTTGTTGTCCTGCAGACCGAAATCGACCGCCTGGCCCATGTCCTCTGCGAGCTTGTTGGCTTCCGCCTTGAACTTCTTGGTCTGCACCGCCGAGCCCGGATCATAGGCGATCGACCGGTCGAAGTTCTCGTTCATCTTGACGATGGATTCTTTGAACGACTTGCCGGCCTCCTGCGCCTGCTGGCTCGTGCTGTCATAGGCGACGGCGCGATAGGCGGAGTAGCCCAGCATGTTCAGTCGCCGATTGGCCCGCGCCAATTCGAGCAGGCCGCGGCCCTGGTGGGTCGAGAGTTCGTCATAGGCCTTGGTGATGCGGCTCACCTCGACGCTGGCGAACAGGGCGCTCGCCGCGAAGGCCAGCGACACCAGCAACAGGCCGATCAGGATCTTGGAAGAGATCTTCCAGTCATCGAGGAACTTCACGTTTGCGCTCCGGGGCTGAGCAGGTCGGGCCGCTCCTCACGCCGAATCGGGACGAGGCGGGCCTGTCAGAGCGGATCATGCTGGGGAATGTCGCTTACCCGTTTGTTAATGACTGAATTCAATTGAGTATTCGCTATCTATCCGTGTCTCGGCGACTACACAAAGCTTTGCCGATAGTCTCAAAATGGTGATAGTCCGCCTTGGCGACTGCTATGCCTCGGCCCCCGAATGGCCGATCCGCTTCCAATAGAGCCGGGTGCCGGTCAGGCCGCCGTGGGGCTTCAGCGCATAGTCGGGGATTTCGCCGGCGAACACGAAGCCCAGGCCCTCATAGAGCCCAGAGGCGCCGCCCTCGCTGGCGGTGTCGAGCACCAGCAGGGTGCGGCCGGCGGCGATCGCCAGGGCCTCGGCCCGGCGCATCAGGGCGCTGGCGGCGCCGCGGCCGCGACAGCTGACCCGGGTCATCATCTTGGCGATCTCGCCCCGGTGGGGCTGGTTCGGCGGGCAGTCGAGCAGCAGGGTCACGGTCCCCGCCAGGGTCGCACCGTCCCAGGCGCCCAGCACCACCCGCTCGCCCCGCGCCGCCGCCGCCAGCGACCCCGCCCAGAAGGCCCGCGCCTGCGCCAGGGGTAGGGGATGCATGAAGCTGACCGACCCGCCATGCGCCACCGTCTCGACCAGGATCTCGGCCAGTTGGGTGAGCGTGTCCTCGTCGGCCGCCAGGGGCCGGATCTCGAACGCCGTCATGGGCTCAGCTCCGCGCCAGGGCGACGACATAGGAACAGGGCCCGTCCGCCTCATTGGCGAACACCGCGTCCGACGGCGAGCCGAAGCCCAGGGCGTCGCCGGCGCCCAGCCTGTGGGTCTGGCCGCCCTCGGTCAGGGTCAGCTCGCCCGACCGCACCCAGGCCACCTGGCGGATGTGGGCGTAGGACGAGGCCGGCATGGCCACCCGCCCGCCCGGCGGCATCTCGACGGCGACCAGCTCGACGGGGTGGTCGGGCCGCAGGAACAGCTGGCGGCGGACATAGCCGCTGTCCGGATCGCGCCAGACCGGCTGGTCGGCCGCCCGGCTCACCCGATCCCCGCCGCCCTCGGCCCGCAGCAGCAGGCCGGCCAGCGTCAGGTCGAAGGCCCCGGCCAGCCGCACCAGCAGGGTGGCGGTGGGGCTCATCTCCCCGCGCTCGATCTTGCTGATCGTCGCCTTGGCCACCCCCGACCGCTCGGCCAGGTCGGCCAGGGACCAGCCCCGCGCATCGCGCTCCAGCCTCACCCGCTGGGCGATGCGGGCGCCCGTCTCATCCACCATAGCATCCATTCGTCCATTATAATGGACGAATACTCACCCGCCAAGCCGTCAGGCCGCGGCGGCGACCGCGCCGGGGGCGAAGCCCTTCTCCTGCAGCAGGCGGGCCTGGGCGGCGCGGCTGCGATAGAGGAAGTCGGCGGGCAGGCCCAGGCGGACGCAGGCCTGGCAGGGCGGGCCGTTCAGGTCCGGGGTCCGCTCGGCGATCGCGCCGGCCATCTTCAGGGCCAGCCGGTCGGCAAGCGTCAGGTCATACGCGCGGCCCAGGGCCAGTTTCTGGCGCACCAGGGGCGGCAGCAGCGAGACCGCCGCCCGCGCCAGGGCGCGGTGCAGGAATTTCGGCGTATTGGGGGCCGCCTGGCCCGACTGGATGATGCCCAGGAACTCCTCGACGATCGGGTGCGGCTCGAACCGCGGCGCGAGGCGCTCCATCATCGCCATGAAGTCGGCGGTGGAGGTCAGGGAATGCTGCACCCCATAGAGCCGGGCGATCGGCGCGCCCTCGGCGTAGAACCGGGTCTTGTCGGCCTCCGACACGCGGGCCACGAACCGGTCATAGGCGTTGAGGAAGCCATAGGCCGCCGTGGCGCTGACCCAGTCCAGCAGCTCGGGGTCCAGCGCCCTGTAGGCCTCGCCCTTCGGCGTCTCGCCGGTCACCTTGGCGTGCATGTTGCCAACGCCCTGGATCACCCGGCGCGCCGCGGCCTGGGGGCCATAGACCCCGACCATGGCCGCCACGCCGGTGCGCTTGGACCGGCCGATCGGATCGAGCTTGTAGGTCGAGTGGTCCCAGACCCCCGACCGGATCCGCGCGTCGGCGAACTCCAGCAGCACCGCGGCGACCCCGCCGATCGCGAGCGCGATGGGGTTCTTGTAGATCCGCCACTGGACGGAGTCCGGACCCAGCAGGGCCGGCGCGCCGACCGGCGTCGCATAATCGATCTTCCAGCCCAGATAGGAGGTCATCTCGGTCATGGCGCAGCGTCCTCGATTCGAATATGTATCAATTGATAGCTTTTAGTGTGTGTATCGCTTGATAGGTTTTCGCGCAAGCGGGGCCGCAAGCCCCTTTTCATTTTCCGCGGACGCGGCATGGTCCGCCGCGACCAGGAGACCGCCCGCGTGACCGCCGACCCCGCACCTTCGTCCGAGCCCGCCGGGGGCTATCGCAAGGGCGGCGAGGCGCGGCGCCGCATCCTGGAGGCCGCGCTCCAGGTGTTCGCCGCCGCCGGCTTCAAGGGCGCCACCACCCGCCAGATCGCCGAGCTGGCCGGGGTCAATCTGCCGGCCCTGAAATACTATTTCGGTGGCAAGGCGGGGCTCTATCTGGCCTGCGCCGAGGAGATCCTCGGCCGCTACCAGACCCGGATGCTGGACATGGTGGCCGGCGCCCGCGCGGCCCTTGACGCCGACCTCTCCCCCGACCAGGCCCGCGCCCGGCTGAAGACGGTGATGGAGACCCTGGCCGACATGATGCTGGGGGGCGGCGAGGCCGAGGTCTGGTCGGCCTTCATGCTGCGCGAGGTGGGCGAGCAGGGGGCGGCTTTCGACCTGCTCTATGAGCGCCTGTGGGCGCCGGGGGTGGAGGTCGCCGCCGGCCTGATCGCCCGCGCCCTGGGCGAGACGGCGGCCCGCCCGGCCGACCGCATCCAGGCCCTGCTGCTGATCTCAAGCCTCTCGGCCTTCGGCGCGGCCCGGCCGGTGGCCCTGAAGCTGCTGGACTGGCCGGACGCCCGCGGCGAACGCATGTCCGACATCAAGGCCGCCCTCGTCGCCCAGGTCGACCGCCTGGGCCGCTGAACGCCGCGCGGCTTGAGCCGCGCCGGAAGACGGGCTAAGGGAACCCCCCTGGATCGGCGGCCTCAAGCGGCCGCCTGCGCGGCCGTAGTTCAGAGGTAGAACGTCAGCTTCCCAAGCTGAATGTCGGGGGTTCGATTCCCCCCGGCCGCTCCAGATCCCTCCCCCCTCACGACGACCACGCCGCGCCTGCGGGCGAAGATGCGTGCGTGCGGAAATTCAAAATGTCGGTTCGCGTCGCCCCTGTGCGTCCAGGGATCAGGGGCGCAGTGTCGCGCCTGTCTCGATAAGGAAGCCTGACCCATGCGTTTCATGTTTCTCATCCACACCGACGCCGAGGCGGCGCCGAGCCCCGAGCTGATGGTCGCCATGCACGACCTGGCCCAGCAGGAGGTGGCGGCGGGGCGGATGATCGCCGACGGCGGCCTGTTTCCGCCGCAGATGGGCGCAGGCCTGCGGGTCAAGTCCGGCAAGGTGGTCGTGGTCGACGGGCCCTATGCCGAGACCAAGGAGGTCATCGGCGGCTTCGCCATCTTCGAGCTGCCCGACATGGCGGCGGCGGAGGCCAGCGCCCGCCAGTTCCTGGATCTGCACGTGCGCCATCTGCCCGGCTGGGAGGGATTGTGCGAGATCCGGCCCATTGCCGGCTCCCAGGTCGAGAGCCTGAGGGCGGAGGCCTAGGTCCGCGGTCCCGGAGGGCCGGGGCGCTTCGACGCGAGGCGCGTGAGCGCGATCAGGGGCTCGGGACGCCATGGGCGGTCAGACCGGCTCGCCCAGGACGGCGGCGATCATCTGCTCGACCTCGGCCATGAAGGCCTCCCGTGGCCGGCCCTGCAGCGCCTCGCCCCGCACCAGGCGCTCGACCAGCAGCCCCACGATCACCGCGGTCAGCAGCCGGCTCCTGGCCTCGGCCTGTTCGCCGCCGATCCAGGCGCGGATCGGGTCGATGAAGCGGTCCTGCAGGGCGATGCGGGCCAGGGGGGCGGTGGTCGGCGACACCGCGGCGCTGAGCAGGAACTGGAAGCTTTCCGTGCGGGTCTCCGGCCCATGCGGATCGCCGGCCATCAGCGCCGCCATGTCCTGGGCGAAACGGCTGCGGTCCCAGCCCGCCAGGCGGTCGGCCTGGAACGAGGTCTTCAGGGCCTCGGTGAACAGACCTTCCTTGCCGCCGAAATAGCGCTTCACCAGGGCCACGTCGGCCTCCGCCTCGGCGGCGATCTCGCGCAGGGAGACCTGGTCATATCCGGACCGGCCGAACAGGCGGCGGGCGGCGTCGAGGATCGCGGCGCGCGTGGCCTCGGGATTGCGCGGCCGTCGCGACCGCTTCTCCGCAGCGGTGGGGGAGGGCGTGTCCATGCTCACGCCCGTGCCGGGATCCGGACGGGCATTTGCTCGAAGCCGTGGACGAAGGCCGAGTGATTGCGGGTGGGCGGCTCCGCCACCTCGATCACGGGAAGCCGCTTGAGGATCTCCTCCCAGATGATGGTCAGCTGCATCTCGGCCACCCGGTTGCCCACGCACCTATGGACACCGAATCCGAACGACATGTGATGGCGCGGATGGTCGCGGTCGATCCGGAAGAGGTCGGGCGCCGCGATCGCATCGGCGTCGCGATTGCCCGAGATGTACCACATCACCACCCGGTCGCCGGCCTTGATCTGCTTGCCTCTCAGCTCCACGTCGCGGGTCGCCACCCGGCTCATATGGGCGAGCGGCGTCTGCCAGCGGATCGATTCCGAGACCATGGCGGGGACGAGGCCGGGGTCGGCCCGCAGCAGGTCATATTGGTCCGGGTGCTGATGAAGCGCCAGCAGACTGCCGGAGATCGTGTTCCGGGTGGTGTCGTTGCCGCCGATGATCAACAGGACGACGGTGCCGCGGAACTGGTCGGGCGACATGTCGGCGGTGGCGGGGTCGTGGGCCAGCATGGAGATCAGGTCGGCCGCCGGCGGCTCGGCGCGCTTGCGGTCCCACAGGGCCTGGAAGGCGGCGAAGCATTCGAAGGCGGCGCGGGCCTTGTGCTCCCAGCTTTCCACCGGACCGTGGCCCGGCGTGTTGGTGAACATGTCCGACCAGTAGGTCAGCTTGCGCCGATCCTCGAAGGGGAAGTCGAACAGGGTCGCGAGCGTCATGGCGGTGAGCTCCTTGGACACCCGGTCGACCCAGTCGAATGTAACGCCGACGGGCAGGCCGTCCAGGATCCTGCCCGCGCGTTCCCGCACCAGGGGCGCCAGGGCCGCGATATTGCGGGGGGCGAGGGCCGGACTGACGGCCTTGCGGTGGCGGGCGTGCTCCGGCTCGTCCAGGGTGATGAAGCCGGCGGACGGGCGGCGGCGCGGCAGGCCCAACTGGTCGGCGAGGCGATCGGCCTCTTCCAGGTCCGCCAGGGTGGGCAGGGCGATGCCCTCGGCCGAGGAAAAAGCCTCATGGTCGGTGTCGACCGCGACGATGTCGTCCCAGCGGGTGATCGACCAATAGGGCCCGAATTCGCTCTGCGGCGTGAAATGCACCGGGTCCTCCCGGCGCAGGCGCGCGAACACCGGCCAGATGGTGTCGGCGGCGAATCGGTCGATGCGGGCGGGGTTGAGCGTCGCAAGCGCTTCGAGGGCGGTGGCTTCGGTCATGGAGGTCTCGGGCGATCTCTGAACCCATCCAGCATGCAGACCCTGCCCGAGTTAGTCAACGCTTGTTGACTAATGACGATCGCGGGACTGGGGGGCGGGATCGTCTTGCTCCGCCCCCGGCCTCATGCTGACCTGCTCGGCGAAACGAAACGGGGGCGGGCATGGCGGTTGATCGGCGAGGACTGGGGCTCGGCCTTGCGGCGGCGGCGGTCTCCACGGCCGGCGTCGCCCGGGCCGGGACGCACGTCGAGGTCGAGCGGGCGGTGCGCGCCAGGCTGGCGCGGTTCTCCGACCTGTGCGCAGCCCGCGATCCGCACCTCGTCGACGAATTCCTCGATCCGGCCCTGTTCGCGGGGTCCGGGGTCTCCGAAAGGGCGATGGGCCGGGACGCCATGATCGCCCAATTCAAGTCGGTCTTCGCTCAGCCGGTCCGGATCGCCTTCGCCTGGGACCAGGTCCGCATCGATCAGGCAGGCGACATCGCCTGGCTGTTCGCCGAGGGCTTTGCGGTGGCGACGCCGGACAAGGGCGAAGTCCAGCGGTCGCCCTATCGCCTGAGCGGCGTCCTGCAGCGGCGGGGCGACGACTGGCTCTGGCGCCAGTGGACCGGGTCTGAACCGGTGAAGGACTGATCTGACCGCCGCACCCGGCGCCAACCCATAGCTTAAGGACCCTCCCATGAAGCCTGCCGCTCTCATCGCCCTGGCCCTGGCGCTTGCGCCCGCCGCCGCCCTGGCCGCGCCGGTGACCTATGTTCCCTCGCCGGTCGGCCCCACCGGGGTCGCCCCGCCGTTCAGCCGCGCGGTGATGGCCGGCGACACCCTCTATCTGTCGGGCACGACCGATGGCGGGGCCAAGCTGGGCGGCACGGCGGCGGACGCCGCCAAGCGGGTGATGGACAACCTCAAGGGCGAGGTCGAGGCCGGCGGCCTGACCATGAACGACCTGGTCTGGGTGCAGATCTTCGCCGCCGACCTCGGCGACTACGCCGCCTTCAATGAGGTCTACCGGACCTATTTCACCGGGCCCATGCCCACCCGCGCCTTCATCGGCGCCGGCCACCTGCTGGGCGACGCCCATTTCGAGGTGATGGGCGTGGCGGTGCGCAAGTCGAAATAGGCCGCACCGCCGACCCTTCCCCTGCGGAAGCGCCTAGAGATTTGATTTCGCGGAGGTTCCCTACAATCCGCTACAGTCCGTGAGAGGGCATGGCGCCTATCGGATTCGATAGCTTGCCCCGCGCGGCCGCATGTCATGCGTCCGCGGGCCCCCTGTGCAAGGACGCTGACATGACCGCCAAGATCGACTTCGACGCCATGCCCACCCTGGCCGACATCCCGCGCTATCACGCGCAGGTCCGGCCCGACGCGACGGCCCTGCAGTTCGAGGGGCGGACCACAACCTTCGCCCAGTTCGACCGGCTGACCAGCCAGGTCGCCAACGCCCTGATCGCCGAGGGGCTGAAGGTGGGCGACCGCATCGCCTATGTCGGCAAGAACAGCGACGCCTATTTCGAGCTGCTGATCGGCGCCGCCAAGGCCGGGGTGATCATGACCCCCATCGGCTGGCGCCTGGCCGCCCCGGAGGTCGCCTATATCGCCGGCGACGCCAAGGCGCCCCTGCTGTTCGTGGGCCCGGAGGTCGCCGCGCTCGGCGAGGCGGCGCTGGCCGAGCTCGGCGGTCCGCGCGGCCCATCGCCATGGAGCCGGTCGCCCAGGGCTGGCCGCTCTACGCCGCCTGGCGCGACGCGCAAGCTGACACTGATCCCAAGCTCGCGATCAGCGAACAGGACATCGCCGTCCAGCTCTACACCTCCGGCACCACCGGCAAGCCCAAGGGCGCCATGCTGCGCCACGTCAATATCCTGGGCGGTCGGCGCAAGGCCGCCGAGGCCCAGATGGACTGGAACGAGTGGGGGCCCGACGACGTCTCCCTGGTCGCCATGCCGGTCGCCCATATCGGCGGCACGGGCTGGGGCATTGTCGGGCTCTATAACGGCGCCAAGGGCGTGGTGGCCCGCGAGTTCGACCCCATGACCGTGCTCGACTTCATCGAGGGCGATAAGATCTCCAAGATGTTCATGGTGCCGGCCGCCCTGCAGATCGTGGTCCGCCAGCCCCGCGCCCGCGAGGTCGATTTCAGCCGGCTGAAGTACATCCTCTACGGCGCCTCGCCGATCCCGCTGGATCTGCTGCGCGAGTGCATGGAGGTGTTCGGCTGCGGCTTCTGCCAGCAGTACGGCATGACCGAGACCTGCGGCACTATCGTCTATCTGCCGCCGGAGGATCACGACCCGGCCGGCACTCCGCGCATGCGGGCCGCGGGCCTACCCATGCCGGGCGTGGAGATCAAGATCATCGACGAGGCGGGGAACAGCCTGCCGCCCGACACCGTGGGCGAGGTGGCGATCCGCTCGATCTCCAACATGGCCGGCTATTGGGGCCTGCCGGAGGCGACGGCCGCCACGGTCGGGGCCGACGGCTGGCTGCGCTCAGGCGACGCCGGCTATCTCGACGCCGACGGCTATCTCTACATCCACGACCGGGTGAAGGACATGATCATCACCGGGGCCGAGAACGTCTATCCGGCCGAGGTGGAGAGCGCGATCTACGGCCACCCGCACGTGGCCGAGGTGGCGGTGATCGGAGTGCCGGACGACAAGTGGGGCGAGGCGGTCAAGGCCATCGTCGCGCCCAAGCCCGGCTGCACGCCCGACGCCGACGACATCATCGCCTTCGCCCGCACCCGCATCGCGGCCTTCAAGGCGCCCAAGAGCGTCGACTTCATCGAGGCCCTGCCGCGCAACGCCTCGGGCAAGATCCTGCGCCGCGAACTGCGCGAGCCCTACTGGGCGGGCCGCACCCGGCGGGTGAACTGACCCCCGGACATGGAAGAGGCCGCGGGCGAAATCGCCGCGGCCTCGGATCTCGTCTCGCCTGGAAGGGCGGGCGAGGGGTCTATTGGCGGGCTTTGCGGGCGGCGTAGCGCTGGTCGCGCTTGGCCTTCTGCTCGGCCTTGGTGAGCGCCTTGCGCTCCTTGCGTTCGCCGCGCTTGGCTTCAAGCTGGGCTTCAGCGGAGGCTTCTTCGGCCAGGCGGGCGGCCTCGACGGCGTCGGCGGCGGCCTGCTTGGCGGCGGCGCGGGCTTCGAGGCGTTCGGCGCGAACCTTTTCAAGTTCGGCGGCGCGGCGTTCGGCGCGGGAGGTGAATTCCGGATCGACGACGGTCGGCTTGGGCTGGAATTTCGCGAGCAGGGCCTTCTTGGCCTCGGCGGCGGTCTTCAGACGATCGGCGAAGCCGGTGTTCAGAATTTGGTTCATGGAGCCTTTCGGGGGCGCGCCAAAATCGGCGCCGTCAGTCTACGAGCGCGTCCTTGAAGGTCGCCGCGCAGATCGCAGAGAGGTGGCCGCTGATCGAGCGGGGCGCCAGCAGGGCGTCCACAGCGCGGCAACCGTCGGCCTTGAGCCGGTCTTTCAGGGACTTCAGATCCCGATACTGGCCCGAGCGGGCCAGGGCATAGGCGCGTTCAACAGTTTGGGTCGTCATGTTGTTCTTAGCTCGGTTAGGTCGGCGGGGTTGGACGGAGCGATGCGCTCCGTCCCGCCGACTTGTTGGGCCGGCCCCCTATAGCCGTTTAAGGCTTAAGCAGCTTGCAGCTGGGCGGCGGACATTTTGCCGCTGCGCTGATCGCGCTCGAGTTCGTAGGACAGCTTCTGACCTTCGTGGATCGAGCCGAGGCTCGAACGTTCGACGGCCGAGATGTGAACGAACACGTCCGCTCCGCCCGCGTCAGGTTGGATGAAGCCGAAGCCCTTGGTGGGGTTGAACCACTTCACGGTACCGGTAGCCATTGTGTGTCACCTTTCAGGTGCATGTGTTCGCGCAGTCCCAAGGGGGGACGCGTGATCAAATTTTCGGAGAGGATCTTGGTAGACTCGGGAGCTCGATCCGAAGAACAAGCAGGGAGAGCAACCGAACCAAAACGATATTCGACGTTGCCAGTATTCCACGGATCTGGCTTGAAGCCAAGAAGATTTCGCGGCTGGCGGGAGATCGACGCGCCGACTTCGCGGGAGGCGGTGGCTTTTGTGAGCAAATACAAGGCGAATTCCGCTGCGCCCCAAGCCGCGCGGCGCGGCACGATAGCCGCCCCCGGCCGCGTCTTTCGTGCTATAGTGCGCAACTTGGAAACCGGCGCAGGCCGGGAAGGATGCGAACCGACGCGCGCCGCGGGTCTTCGCACTCGCTCCTGAAAGCCACGACATGGGCCGAACCTCGCCGGACGCTGAGCCGTCCCAGGCCCCTGCGGCGCAAGCGCCCGCGGCCAAGACTTCACAGCGCTCCCCCTGGGGTTCCGGTCCGCGGTCGCGCAACGCCGCCCGCCTGAAGCTGCTGGGCGCCCTTCGCGGCGACGGCCAACTGATCTGGTCCGGCGGCGAACTCGCCGTCGCCTATGAGCTGGACGTCTATCGTCGCGGCTCCGGCCGGGTGGTCAGCGGCAATCTGGAGGGCGACTTCTCGGCCCTGCTGGCGCTCGAGGTTCCCGAGGGCGAGGCTGTCACCGCGCCTGAGACGGAGTTGCGGCTGGCCGACGGCTACGAGATCAGCGTCACCATCTCCGACGTCGAACCCACCGCCGCCAGCTTCGACGGCGCCGAGGACTGGGACGGCCCCGACCCGGGCTAGTCTCCTAAAGTTCGTCGAAGGGCGGGGGCAGGCGGCCGGACTTGAACAGGATCACCGGTTTCTCGTCATAGTCGCCCATCTCGGTGTCCGCGGACGCCGAGAAGGCCACCACGCCCAGCCTCAGCTCCGACAGTCGCTCGGCCTTGCGCCGGGCGTCCTCGGCCGTCTTGCAGGCGAAGGCGGGTTCGGCCTTCAGGGCCTGGCCCCGGCCGGCGATATAGGCCTGCACCAGGTGCACGGTCTCCATGGCCATGGGCTTACTTCTTCTTGATAGCCGGCGGCGGGGTCAGGAAGATCGAGCCGGTGTTGGCGGCGGCCTTCGGCTTGTCGGCCTTGGGTTTGCGGACTTCCTTGTTGCTCTTCTTCTGGCCCTTGGCCATGGCGTGTCCTTTCAGACCGTGCGGGCCGGCGCGGGGCGCCGGCGGATCTAGAGGGTGTCGGACGGCGCCTGGGGCTCGGCCGCCTGGGCCAGCTCGCCGCGCTTCTGGATATGACCCAGCTCGGTGACGGCGGCGCTGCGATGGCGGCGCACGTCGCGGTCGCGCTCGACCGAATGCAGGCGCTGGCGCAGCAGGCGGAACACCCAGACCTGGGCGCCCGAGGTCTCGGCCGCCCCATAGTCCTGGGCCTGGGCGATCTTCAGCGTCTGGGCCACCAGGGTCTTGGCGCGCTGGGCGTCACCGGTCAGCGCCTGGGCCGATTCCAGCAGGCGGGGTTCTAGCGCCAGGATTTCCTGACGGCGGTCATCGATTGTCGTGGTCATCGGGACCCCTTTCCGGGGAGCGCGCAACCCTGCGGGGCAGGGCCGATCACGCCGTTCGCCGCGCCGGAACACGTCGAACCGTCATCCTATCACATCCGGTTCGCCCCGGCGGAGAAATCGGCGGCGCGGACCCAAGCCTGGCCCTGGGAACCCGGGTCGCCCCACCGGATTCAAGCCCCAGGAAGGAGACCAGCCATGCCCAGAGGCGAGACCTCGAAATACACCGACAAACAGGAGCGCAAGGCCGACCACATCGCGGAAGGCTATGAAAAGAAAGGCGTCCCGGACGCCGAGGCCGAGCGGCGCGCCTGGGCCACGGTCAATAAGGACGACGGCGGCGGCAAGGCGCCCGGCGGCTCCGGCCGCGGCAAGTCCACGGGCCATCCCGCCGCGCACAAGGGCGGGAAGCTGGGCGGCAAGGCCGCGGCCTCGCGTTCCGCGGCCGACCGTTCCGCCTCGGCCCGCAAGGCCGCCGCGACCCGCAAGCGTAACGCCGAGTCGCACGCCCATCGCTGATCCCGGCGACGCCCGCATCCTTGCTCGGCAGACGCCCGTAACCCTTCACGCGCCCTTCGCCATCGGGCGTCGCCGATCCTGGAAGCCGTCATGACCCGTATCGCCCTCGCCCTCATCCTCGCCCTGGCGGCCGCCAGCCCGGCCCTGGCCCGCCAGGCGCCCGAGCCCGCCCGCGAGGTGGACGCCGCCCGGCTCTATTCCGGCCGCTGGCTGGAGGTCGGCCGCCGGCCGATGTGGATCACCAAGGGCTGCGTCGCCGGCGCCACCGACTACACCCGCCGCGCCGACGGCAAGGTCGATGTCCGCGACACCTGCCGCCAGGGTGGCCCGGACGGGAAGGAGCGGGCGATCTCCGGCGTCGGCACGATCCGCGATCCGGGGACCGACGCCAAGCTCAGCGTCCGCTACAACGCCTTCGTCACCTGGGACTATTGGATCCTGGACCATGACCCCGACTACAGCTGGTTCATCTCCGCCGATCCGAAGTTCAGGAACATCTTCCTCTATACGCGCAAGGCCCCGACCCCGGCCGAGCTCAAAGACCTGACCCGCCGCGCCCAGGCGCTTGGCTATGATCCGGCCGACATCGAATATCCGCCGACCGCGCCCTAACCCTTCAGGACCTGGGGCAGGCCGGCCTGGATCACCACCATCCGGTCGACGGCCCCGGCGATCGCCTGGTGCATCCAGCCGGCCTCGTCGCGGAACCGGCGGGCCAGCGCATTGTCGGGCACGATGCCCTGGCCGACCTCGTTGGAGATCAGGATCACGGCGTCGGCCGGCGACTGATGCAGGGCCGCGATCAGGGCTTGGGTCTCCTCGGCGATTTCCGCCTCGGCGTGCATCAGGTTGGAAAGCCACAGGGTCAGGCAGTCGATCACCGCCACATCCCTGGGCTGCAGGGCGGCCACCGCCCGGGGCAGGGCCAGCGGAATTTCCAGGGTCGTCCATTCGGGCCCGCGCTCGGCCTGGTGGCGGGCGATCCGGGCCGCCATTTCGCCGTCCAGCGCCTCCGCCGTCGCCAACAGGACCCTACGTCCGCCGCCCTCGGCCGCCAGCCGATCGGCCTCCGCCAAGGCGTAGCGCGTCTTGCCCGATCGGGCGCCGCCCAGGACGAAGGTCAGGCTCAAGGGTCACGCTCCGCGATTGACGCGCCCGTCCGAACCCCCTAGGGCGGGTCCTGCGACAGGTTCCCCGCGAGGGGATTAATAGGGAACTCAGGTGGAACACCTGGGCTGCCCCCGCAACTGTAAGCGGCGAGCCCGCGCGTCATAAGCCACTGGACGACGGCCCGAAAGGGCCCGGCTCTGGGAAGGCGACGCGCACCGGCTATGACCCGCGAGCCAGGAGACCTGCCTGACGCGGTCGTCCTTCGTCCGGCCGGGGTGCGCCGAGCGAACGGGATTTCCCGAGAGGCGACGTCCGTTGGGGCCGCGTTTTCGCGCGGCCTTGTCGTTACGCTTGCTTGGGGGACACCCGCTTGAAGACTGTCTTGATTTCCACCGCCGCCACGATTGCGCTCTGCGCCGCCGCCCCCGCCTGGGCCGACGATCAGACCGCGCCCACGCCCGACGTCGCCGGCCAGGACGCGGCCAAGGTCAGCGAACTGGTGGTCACCGCCACCCGTTCGGCCCAGCCTGCCGACCACATCGGCCAGTCGGTCACCGTGCTCTCGGCCGCCGACCTGAAGGCCGCCCAGGCGGTGATCGTCTCCGACCTCCTGGCCTCGACGCCGGGGGTCAGCTTCACCCGCAACGGCGGGGTCGGCGCCGCCACCTCCGTGCGCATCCGCGGGGCCGAGACCGGCCAGACCGTGGTGGTCATCGACGGGGTCAAGCTCAACGACCCGTCCTCGACGGACTCCGGCTACAACTTCGCCAATCTGCTGGCCGGCGACGTGGCCCGCATCGAGGTGCTGCGCGGCGCCCAGTCGACCCTGTGGGGCAGCCAGGCGATCGGGGGCGTGGTCAATATCGTCACCGCCGACCCGACCGAACCCTTCCAGGGCTCGGCGACCCTGGAAGGCGGCTCGCTGGGCACGGCCTATGCCCGCGCCGCGGCCGGCGGGGTGGTGGAGCGCCTGACCTGGCGCATCGCCGCCAGCCAATATTCGACCTCCGGCATCTCGGCCTACGCCAAGGGCGCGGAGAAGGACGGCTATCGCAACACCGGCCTCTCGGGCCGGGCCCGCGTGGCGCTGACCGACGACGTCTCCCTCGATCTGCGCGCGGTCTGGTCCAAGGGGCGCAATGAATTCGACGGCTTCCCGGCGCCGGCCTATGTCTTCGCAGACGATCCGGAATATGGCCGCACTGAGGATCTGGTCGCCTATGCCGGCCTGAACTTCGCGCTCTTCGACCAGCGCCTGAAGAACCGCATCGCCTTCGGTTCGACCACCACCGACCGGGACAATTACGATCCCACCCAGGCGGTCACCACCCGCACCTTTGACGCCCGCGGCGAGAACCGCCGCTGGGAATATCAGGGCGCTTTCGCCATCACCGAGGCCTGGACGGCGACCTTCGGGGCGGAAACGGAAAAGGCCAGCATGCGCACGGCCTCGCCCAGCGCCTTCGACCCCAATCCAACGGCGGCCCGCGCCAAGGCCGGGACCGACAGCGTCTACGCCCAGGTGATCGGGCCGGTCGCCCCGGGCCTGACCCTGACCGCCGGCATCCGACACGACAGCCACGACACCTTTGGCGACCACACCCTCGGTCAGCTCGCCGCGGCCTGGTCGCTGAACGACGGCGCCACCGTCCTGCGCGGCAGCTGGGGCCAGGGCTTCAAGGCGCCCAGCCTCTACCAGCTGTTCAGCGACTACGGGAACGCAGGCCTGGCGCCGGAAAAGGCCGACAGCTGGGATGCGGGCGTCACCCAGCGCCTGGGCAAGGCCACGGTCTCGGCCACCTGGTTCCAGCGCGACACGACCGACCAGATCGACTTCGTCTCCTGCACCGGGACCTCGACGGTCCCGCTATGCTCCAAGAACGGGGTCCACCGTTTCGGCTATTACGACAACATCGCCCGCGCCAAGGCGCACGGCGTGGAGCTGACCGGCGCGGTCACCCTGGCGGGCGTGGACCTGTCGGCCAACTACAGCTGGACCGACACCGAGAACGGCTCGGCCGGCGCCAACCACGGCAAGAAGCTGGCGCGGCGACCGGAGCACCAGACCAATCTCCAGGCCGCCTATGTCTGGGGAAACAAGCTCTCCACCTCGGTCGCGGTCCACTATGTCGGCGACAGCTACGACAACGCCGCCAACTCCTATGTGCTCTCCGCCCGCACCCTGGTCGATCTGCGGGCCTCCTATCCGCTGTCCGATCGGCTGGAGGTCTATGGCCGGGTCGAGAACGCCCTTGATGAAAGCTACCAGACGACCCGCAACTATGGCTCGATCGGCCGCGCGGCCTATGTCGGCCTGAGGGCGAGCTTCTAGGCCTAAGTCGCGCCGCGGCGGGCCCCCGCCGCGGCGCATCCTTCGCATCCAGGTTCAGGATTCTTCCATGACCGACGACGCTGAGAAAAACGCCGCCCACAAGGCCGCCATGCAGGCGCTCAAGGCCGAGCGCGAGGCCCTGATGGCCGACAAGACCGATGACGCGCCGGGCCTCCTGGTCGTCAACACCGGCGACGGCAAGGGCAAGTCCACCGCCGCCTTCGGCACGGTCGCCCGCGCCTTGGGCTGGGGCCACAAGGTCGGCATCGTCCAGTACATCAAGGGCAAGTGGATCACCGGCGAACGCCAGTTCTTCGACCGGTTCCCCGACCAGCTGCGCTGGGAGGTCATGGGCCAGGGCTTCACCTGGGACACCCAGGACCGCGCCCGCGACATCGCCGCCGCCGAGGCCGCCTGGGCGCTGTCGCTGGAGATGCTGCACGATCCGTCTCTGGACCTAGTGCTGCTGGACGAGCTCAACATCGCCCTGCGCTACGACTATCTGGACATCGACCGGGTGGTCGCCGACCTGAAGGCGCGGCCCCGCGACAAGCATGTGCTGATCACCGGCCGCAACGCCAAGCCGGAGCTGATCGCCATCGCCGACCTGGTCACCGAGATGACCCTGGTCAAGCACCCCTTCGAGCAGGGGATCAAGGCCCAGCGGGGTCTGGACTTCTGATGGCCGGCGTCACCCGCAGGACGGCGGCCGGCGCCCTGATCGCGGGCCTCGCGACCGGCCCGGCCCTGGCCGCGACCGCGGGGCCGCGGCGGGTGGTCTCGCTCAATCCCTGCCTGGACGCCATTCTGGTCCAGGTGGCCGACCGCGAGCAGATCGCCGCCGTCAGCCACTACACCCACGAGCCCTCCAGCACCTCCAGCGGGGCGCTCGGCCTGACCTTCCCCTTCACCCATGAGACCGCCGAGGAGGTCGTGGCCCTGCGCCCAGACCTTGTCCTCACCGCCCGCCATTCCTCGCCCGCGACCCGCGCGGCGCTCGCCCGCATGGGCGTGCGCACCGAGCTGTTCGGCCTGCCCAATACGGTCGAGGAAAGCCTCGTCCAGGTGATGCAGGTGGCGCGCGCCGTGAACCGGCCGGAGCGTGGCCAGGCCCTGGTCGCCCGCATCCGTGCGGCCCTGGCTGAGGCGGCCCCGCCGCCGGGGGCGCCGCCGCTCACCGCCGTCACCTTCCAGTCCGGAGGGTTCGCCTCGGCGCGGGGCACCCTGATGGACGAGATGATGCGGCGCGCCGGCTTCGAGAACGCCGCCACCCGCTATGGCCTGACCCGGACCGGCAACATCCCGCTGGAGAAGCTGATCGCCGACCCGCCCGACGTGCTGCTGGCCGGCCAGCTGGAGCCGGGCGCGCCCACCTGGGCCGACCGGGTCCTCGCCCATCCGGCCCTGGCCCATGTCGCACCCCGCATGCATCGCGCGGTGTTCCCTCAGAACCTGACCTTCTGCGGCGGGCCGGTGCTGATCGAGAGCGCACGCATGCTCGCCCGCGCCAGGCGGGAGGCCCTGGCGGCCCGGGCGGCGCGGTCATGAGCCTCGCTCCGAAACGCTCTGCGGTCATGGCCGCCCTGACGGTCGCCATGGTGGTCCTGGCCCTGGTCAGCCTGGCCGCCGGCCGGGTCTGGGTGCCGTTCGCCGTCTGGTTCCGGCCGACGGATCCCCTGTGGCCGATCCTGTTCGACCTGCGCCTGCCGCGCACCCTGCTGGCCGTCGGCGTTGGCGCCTCGCTGGGCATGTCGGGCGCCGCCATGCAGGGTTACACCCGCAATCCCCTGGCCGATCCGGGCTCCCTGGGCGTCTCGTCCATGGCGGCGCTCGGCGCGGTGCTCACCCTCTATCTCGGCATGGGCGCCCAGGCGCCCTGGGTCATCGCCGCCGCCGGCATGGCCGGCGCGCTCGCCGCCGTGCTGCTGCTGATGGGGCTGTCCGGCCGCTCGCCTGGCGTCGTCACCTTCATCCTGGCGGGCGTGATCCTGAACACCATGGCCGGGGCCGGCGTGGCGCTCGCCCTCAGCCTCGCCCCCAATCCTTGGGCGGTGAACGAGATCGTCAACTGGATCATGGGCTCGCTGGCCGACCGCAGCGCGGACGAGGTCGCCATGGCAGCCCCCTTCATGCTGGTTGGCTGCGTCACCCTGATGTTCACCGGCCGGGCGCTGGACGCCCTGACGCTCGGCGAGACCGGCGCCCGCTCTCTCGGCATCAATCTCGATGCCATCCGCTGGATCCTGGCGATCGGCGTGGCTCTGGCCACCGGCGCCAGCGTGGCGGTCACCGGGGTCATCGGCTTCGTTGGTTTGATTGTGCCGCATCTTCTGAGACCCTGGGTCGGGGCGCGGCCCGGCGGCCTGCTGATCCCCAGCGCGCTGGGCGGCGCGGTCCTGGTGCTGGCCGCCGACATCGCCGTCCGCCTGACGCCCGCCGCCAACGAGGTGAAGCTGGGCGTAGCCATGGCCGCCCTGGGCGGGCCGTTCTTCTTCGCCCTGTTGATGCGCATGCGCCGGAGGCTGGCATGAGCACGCTCGCCGCCGCAGGGCTCGGCGTCATGCTGGGCGACCGCCTGGTGCTGGCCGGGGTTGAGGCCGCCTTCGCCACCGGCCAGGTCACCGCCATCCTGGGCCCCAACGGCGCCGGCAAGTCGACCCTGCTCGCCTGCCTCGCCGGACTGCGCGAGCCGGAGGCAGGCGAGGTCCGTCTCGATGACCAGCCGATCCTGAAGCTCGATCCCCGCGCCCGCGCGCGGCGCCTGGGCTTCATTCCCCAGACCCCGGAGATCGCCTGGGCCATTGAGGTCGAGACCCTGGTGGGCCTTGGCCGCACGCCCTTCATCGGCGCGCGAGGGCTGGGCGCGGACGACCACGCCGCCGTGCGCCGGGCCATGGAGGCCTGCGACGTCACGGCGATCGCCCACCGCGACGTGACCACCCTCTCCGGCGGCGAACGCGGCCGGGTGCTGATCGCCCGGGCCCTGGCCGGAGACCCGCAATGGCTGCTGGCCGACGAGCCCCTGGCCGGCCTCGACCCCGGCCACGCCCTGGACGCCTGCGGCCTGTTCCGGACGCTCGCCCATGACCAGGGCCGAGGCGTCGTCGTCACCCTGCACGACCTGTCGCTCGCCGCCCGCATGGCCGACCGCATTCTGGTGCTGACCGATGGCGCGGTGCTCGCCGACGGACCGCCCGCCGAGGCCCTGTCTCCACAGGTCCTGGCCCAGGCCTATGGGGTCGAGGCCCGGCTCACGACGGGCGAGGGCGGGGTGCTGATCGAGATCGTGGGCCGTGCCGGCTGACCCCTGGCTGATTCTGGGCGCCGCTGCGATCGAGGGGGCGAGCGGCTATCCGCCCCGCCTGCACGCCCTGCTGCCCCACCCCGTCGCCTGGGCCGGCTGGTTGATCGGCATCCTGGATCGCGGCCTCAATCGGGGACCGGCGCGCGGCTCAAGGGGGTGATCGCGCTGGCGACCGCCGCCGGCCTGGCCGGCTTCCTCGGCTGGTCGGTCGAGCGGGTGCTGGCCGGGTCCTGGTGGGGGCTGCTGCCGCTCTGCGCCGCCGGGTCCCTGGGCCTGGCGGCCCGCAGCCTGCACGATCACGTCCGCCCGGTTCTGACCGCCCTGGAGGGGGAGGATCTGCCTGCCGCCCGCCTCGCCGTCGCCCGCATTGTCGGTCGCGATGTCCAGGCCCTCGACGCGTCCGGCGTCGCCGCCGCGGCTCTGGAGAGCCTGGCCGAGAGCCTTTGCGACGGGGTGGTCGCCCCCCTGGTCTGGTTCCTGGTCGCGGGCCTTCCGGGCCTGTTCGTCTACAAGGCCGTCAACACCGCCGACAGCCTGATCGGCCACATCGAGGCGCCCTATCGCGAGTTCGGCTGGGCCGCCGCTCGCGCCGACGACCTGATGAACCTGGTCCCCGCCCGGTTGGCCGGCGCCCTGATCGTGCTCGCCGCAGGGCGGGGTTGGCGCACCATGCTGCGCGACGCCCGCCATCATGCCTCGCCCAACGCCGGCTGGCCGGAAGCCGCCATGGCTGGGGCGCTCGGCGTTGAGCTGGGCGGCGCGGCGACCTATGACGGCGTGGCCCACGCGCGGCCCCTGTTCGGCCAGGGGCCGCGCCCCGGCGCCGCCGACCTGGCGGCCGGGCTTTCACTGTACCTGCGGGTCTGCGTCGTGCTGGCGCTGGCCCTGCTGGCCGGAGGCCTCGCATGGCCGCGCTGATGATCCAGGGCTGCGGGTCCGATGTCGGCAAGTCGGTGCTGGTCGCGGGCCTCTGCCGGCTGTTCGCCAATCGCGGCTTCAGCGTGCGGCCCTTCAAGCCCCAGAACATGTCCAACAACGCCGCGGTCACCGCCGACGGCGGCGAGATCGGCCGGGCCCAGGCCCTGCAGGCCATCGCCTGCCGCACGCCGCTCACCGTCGACATGAACCCGGTGCTGCTCAAGCCCCAGTCCGACACCGGCGCCCAGCTGGTGATCCGCGGCCGCATGGCCGGAACCTGGCAGGCCCGCGCCTATCAGGACCGCAAGGGCGAGCTGCTGGACGTGGTGCTGGAGAGCTTCCGCCGGCTTCAGGCCGAGAGCGACCTGGTGATCGTCGAAGGCGCCGGCAGTCCCGCCGAAACCAATCTGCGCGCCGGCGACATCGCCAATATGGGCTTCGCCCGCGCGGCCGGCGTACCTGTCGTCCTGACCGGCGACATCGACCGCGGCCATGTGATCGCCGCCCTGGTCGGGGCGCATACCGTGCTCGACCCCGAGGACCGCGCCATGATCGGCGGTTTCCTGATCAACAAGTTCCGCGGCGACCCAGCCCTCTTCGACGACGGCCGCGCCGAGATCGTCCGTCGCACCGGCTGGGCGGACATGGGCATGGCCCCCTGGCTCGCCGCCGCCGCGCGCCTGCCGGCCGAGGACGCGGTGGTGCTGCAGACCCCCGGCGGGGCGCAGGGGCGTCGGTTCAAGATCAGTGTGCTGATGTTCCCGCGCATCGCCAATTTCGACGACTTCGACGCCCTGGCCGCCGAACCGCAGGTCGAGCTTGCCTATGTGCCCCCCGGCGGCGTCGTGCCCGGCGACGTCGACCTGGTGATCCTGCCCGGGACCAAGTCGACCCTGGCCGATCTCGCCTTCCTGCGGGCCCAGGGCTGGGACGTCGATCTCGCCGCCCATTTGCGGCGCGGCGGCCGGGTGCTGGGGATCTGCGGCGGCTTCCAGATGCTGGGCCGGACGATCGCCGATCCCGAGGGGATCGAGGGGCCGCCCGGCGATGCGGCGGGGCTCGGCCTGCTCGACCTCGACACCGTGCTGACCGGCGACAAGGTGCTGCGCCCCACCACCGGCCGCCTGCCTGAGGGCGCCGCCTTCGAGGGCTACGAGATCCATGTCGGCCGCACCACCGGCCCGGCCCTCGCCCAGCCGCTGCTGCATCTCGCGGACGGGCGCGGGGAGGGGGCGGTCTCCGCCGACGGCCGGGTGATGGGCTGCTACATCCACGGCCTGTTCGGGCGGGGCGCGGCCCGCGCCGCCCTGCTCGGCCGTTGGGCCGTGGGCTCGGATGGCGTAGATCAGTCGGCCCGAACGGACGCCGCCCTCAATGAGATCGCCGCCGTGCTGGAAACCGCCTTCGACATCCCCCGCCTGGCCGCCCTGGCCGGATTGGAGCTTCGCTGATGACCGCCGGATCCGCCGTCCCGCCCCTTGACCGCTCACGCACCGCCGCCCTGCGCGCGCGCCTTGACGGCAAGGCCAAGCCCCTGGGATCGCTCGGCCGGATCGAGGACCTGGCCGTCCGCCTGGCCCTGATCAGCGACACCGACACGCCCAAGGCCGACCGCGCCGTGCTGATGGTCTTCGCCGGCGACCACGGCCTCAACCAGGCGAGCGTCTCGGCCTATCCCTCCAGCGTCACCGCCGCCATGGTCACCACCCTGCTGGCCGGCCGCGCCAGCGCCAACGCCTTCGCCGCCGCCGTGGGCGCCGAGATCCTGATCATCGACGCGGGCGTCGACGCCGAACTGGCCGAGCACCCCGCCCTGATCCGCGCGAAGATCCGCCGCGGGACCCGCAACGCCGCCGAGGAACCGGCGCTGACCCTGGACGAGGTCCAGACCGCCCTCGTGCGCGGCGCGGCCCTGGCCCGCGCCGCCGGCCAGGATTTCGACCTGATCGCCATCGGCGAGATGGGCATCGCCAACAGCGCCTCGGCCGCCCTGATCCTGCATCGGCTCGCCCCCGCCCCGCTGGAGGACTGCGTCGGCGCCGGCGCCGGCCAGGACATCGAGGGCCTGGCCCACAAGCTCGCCGTGCTGGAGGTCGCCGCCGACCGCACCGAGGCCGTCGAGCCTATGGACGTGCTGGCCGAGTTCGGCGGGCTGGAGATCGTGATGATGGCCGGCGCCGTGCTGGGCGCGGCCCAGGCGCGCAAGCCGGTCCTGGTCGACGGCTTCATCGCCGGCGCCGCGGCGCTCGCCGCCATCCGTCTGGTCCCGGAGGTCGCTGACTATTGCGTCTTCGCCCACCGCTCGGCCGAGCGCGGCCACGCCGTCATGCTGGAAGCGCTCGGCGTCGAACCCCTGCTCGATCTCGACATGCGGCTGGGGGAGGGGACGGGCGCCCTGCTGGCCGTGCCCCTGCTGCGCGCCGCCGCCAAGCTGATGAGCGATGTCGCCAGCCTCGACGACGTGCTCAGCGGAAACATCTGAGATGGGCCAGCTGCGGCTCGTCCTCTGCGCGGTCCAGTTCCTGACCCGGCTGCCGACCCCGGCGATCCGCGACTTCCGGCCCGAGATGATCTCCCGCTCGGCGCGCTACTTCCCCCTGGTCGGGGTCCTGGTCGGGGGGATCTGCGGCCTGGTCCTGATCGGCGCCGACCGGCTGTGGAGCGGCGTCCTGCCGGCCCTGCTGGCGGTCGGCGTAGGCGTGCTGGTCACCGGCGCCTTCCATGAGGACGGCCTGGCCGATACCTGCGACGGGCTGGGCGGCGGCGGCGATCCGGCCCGCCGCCTGGCGATCATGAAGGACAGCCGCATCGGGACCTATGGCGCCCTGGGGCTCGGTCTTGTCCTGGCGGCCAAGGTCGCCGGCCTCGCCAGCCTCCCGGCCGGTCCCGCCGCCCTGACCCTGATCGCGGCCCACGCCGGCGGCCGCGCAGCTTCCGTCTGCGCCATGAAAGGGCTCGCCTATGTGGGCGACCTGGAGGTGTCCAAGTGGAAGCCCGCTCCGGTCGGCGTCACCGGGGTCGAACTGGCGATCGCCCTGCTGTTCGGGCTCGCCCCGCTGGGCCTCCTGCCTGTCGCGGGCGCGGCCTGGGGGCTCGGGCTCGGCGGAGCCCTGGCGCTGGCCCTGGCCCTGACCGCGAAACGCCTGCTGGGCGGCTATGTCGGCGATGTGCTGGGCGCCGTCGAACAGGTCTTCGAGCTGGGCTTCGTGCTCGGTGTCGCCGCCTGGGTCCGGGGCTAGACCCGCAGCTCCAGATCCATGCCGGCCTGGGTCAGGTTGTCGGCCAGCCGGCAGGTCTCCACGATCGTGGCGCCGAGATAGTCGTCCGACTGGGGATGGGTCTTGAGGTCGTTGGACAGCCGGATCTTGCCGTCCGGGGCCTTGGCGCAGAGCCCCGCGGCGATCAGCTTGGCCACGTGCCGGCGGGTCGTCTCATAGGGCAGGTTCAGCTGGCGGGCCGCGGCGAACACGCTGGCGGTCGGAAACGGATTGGTCCCGCCCATCACCGGATGCTGCTCGGTGATCGCCTGCAGCAGGGCCAGGAACACCAGGGTGGTCACCAGGTCGTGGCTGACCGCCTCGCTGGAGATCCGCAGGAAGGTCAGGAAATATTCCGTGGTCAGGCGCGAGATCTGCCGGCGCATGGTCCCGGTGGACAGCGGCAGTACCTTGCTCTCGGCGTCCGCGCCGTTCAGTTGGCGGAAGAAGCGCCGGGTGCGGAGCTCGTTGCGGTTCACCACCTCGGACACCTCCGGCCCGAGCAGCGCGCGGGTCGGCACGATCAGGCCCTGATCCTGGGCCCGCTCCACCAGGCCGCTGTCGATGAGCTTGTGCAGATGCCGCCGCGCCGTCTCGTAGGACAGGTGATAGGTGCGGGCCAGGCTGTAGAGGCTCACCGGGCGACGCTCCGAATCCGGCGGCGCCCCGCCGCCCAGCCGTTCGGCGAGTTCGGGATCGTGGGTGATGTGGCGGATATTGGCGTGCAGGGTCGCCATGAACAGCAGGGTCGAGACATGGTCGGCGTCGATGGCGCCGGCCACCAGGTTCACGCAATCCAGGACGAATTCCCGCGCCAGCCGGGCGATCTCGAAGTCGCCGATCGGAAGCGAAAGGGCTTGCTTCCGCGCCGCGCCGCCCTCGCCGCCACCCGCATCATATCGCACGAATGAGTACTCCGATGGAGGCGAGGCGCGGCGCAGGCCGCGCCGAGCAGGGGCTCAAATCCGCAAGAAAAGCAGGGTTAATCACTATCTATAGTTGCCGATCGGGCCAAGCGCGCTCGTCTGCGGCCAACGGACGCGCCTTGCCAGAGGGATTTACACGCCGGTCCGGCGCCATTCCGTCGCTCCAAAATCACGTCGTGGGACGCGCAACCTTCCGCGAGGTTACGAGGTCGACCCGCGCCCGGATGCAGGATCGCGACCCGCGGACCGCAAGCCGGTAGGGTGGCGGGATGATTCAGCGCTTCGCCCTCGCCACCCTGCTGGTCGCCGACTATGACGCGGCCATCGCCTTCTATGTCGACGCGGTGGGCTTCGCCCTGTCGCGCGACGAGGACATGGGGGGCGGCAAGCGCTGGGTTGTGGTGACCACGCCGGCCGGCGCCGGGCTGCTGCTCGCCCGCGCCTCCGACGAGCGCCAGGCCGCGCGGGTCGGCGACCAGACCGGCGGCCGCGTGGCCTTCTTCCTGGAGACTGACGACTTCGCCGCCGACCATGCCCGGATGACCGCCGCCGGTGTACGGTTCCTGGAGCCGCCCCGCGCGGAGCCCTACGGAACCGTCGCGGTGTTCGAGGACCCTTACGGCAACCGCTGGGACCTCATCGAGCCCAAGGGGTAACGGCCCCCTAGAGGGCCTTTTCCACCTTCACCCGCGCCGGGTCCTCGGCGGTGTGGCGGATGAAGCCCAGGGTGTCGGCCAGCTGCAGCATCTTCGGATTGTCGCGGGCGACATCGCCCCAAAGCCGCTTCAGCCCCTTGGCGCGGGCGTGGGTGATCAGGGCGGCGAGCAGCTCACGGCCCAGGCCGTGATGATGGTGATCGGTGCGCACCATCAGGGCGAACTCGGCCGTCTCGCCCTCCGGGTCGCCGGCGATGCGGCCCACCCCGACCACCTCGCCCTGGGCGGTCTCGGCGACCAGGGCCATCTCGCGATCATAGTCGATCTGCGACAGCCGGGCGGCCCAGCTCTGCGGCAGGTGCTGGAAGCCCGAGCGGAAGCGAAGGCGCACGTCCTCGGCGCTGGAGCGGTCGACCATCTCGATCAGCCGGGGTGCGTCCTGCGGCCGGATGGGCCGGACGGTCAGGGTCTCGCCGTCCAAGGTCAGGTCGCGGGTCAGGCCCTGGGGATAGGGGCCGATCGCCGTCCGCGCCGGAACCGCCTCGGGCGCGGCCAGGCGGATGCGGGCGTCGAGCGCGAGCACGCCGGCGTCGTCGGCCAGCAGGGGATTGATGTCCAGCTCGGCGATCTGCGGCAGCTCGACGGCCAGCCGGGCCAGGCGGATCAGCACCTCGGCCACGGCCGCGAGATCGGCCGGCGGGCGGTCCCGATAGCCGGCCAGCAGCTTGGCGACCCGGGTGCGGGAGATCATGTCGCGGGCCAGCACGTCGTCCAGCGGCGGCAGACCCACCGTGCGGTCGGCCAGGATCTCGACCCCGATCCCGCCCTGGCCGAACAGGATCACCGGCCCGAAGGTCGGATCCTGGGCGATGCCGGCCAGCAGCTCCTGGGCCTTGGGCCGGCGGATCATGGGCTGCAGGACGAAGCCGTCGATGCGGGCCTCGGGCACGGCCTTGCGCACCCGCTCCAGCATCTGGCCCGCGGCCAGCTCGACGGCCGCGGCGCCCTCAAGGTTCAGCATCACCCCGCCGGAATCGCTCTTGTGGCTGATGTCCTTGGACAGGATCTTGAGGGCGACCGGTCCGCCGAGCGCCTCGGCCGCCTGTCCGGCCTCCAGCGCGGTCGCCGCCTTGCGGCTCTCCACCACCGGCACCCCATAGGCGGCGAGAACCTGACGGGCCTCGGGGTCAGTAAGGTCGCGGCGGCCTTCGGCCCGTGCGGTGTCCAGCACCTGGCGCGCCAGCTCCGGCGCGGGCGGGGCGAGATCGCCGACCGCGGGCACGCGCAGCAGCAGTTCCTGACCGCGGCGATGCTCGACCAGGTGCATGAAGGCGCGCACCGCCTCGTCCGGCGTCTCCTGCACCGGCAGGCCGGCGGCGGCCAGCACCCGGCGCCCGGGCTCCACCGCGGTCTGGCCGAGCCAGGCGGTCAGAACCGGCTTGCCGGACCTCGCCTTCACCACCGCCTCGACCACGGCTTGCGCCGCCTCGGTGGAGGAGGCGACGGCGGTGGGGCAGTTCATCACCAGGATCGCGTCAGCCTCTGGCTCGGCCAGCAGGGCCTCCATCGCCTTGCCATAGAGCGCCGGCTTGGCGTCGCCGAGGATGTCGGCGGGGTTCCCGTGGCTCCAATTGGCCGGCGCCACGGCGTTCAGGGCCGCGACCGTTCCCGGCGACAGCTGGGCCAGCCGTCCGCCCCGGGCCTCCAGGGCGTCGGTCGCCATCACCCCGGCGCCGCCGCCATTGGTCAGTATGGCCAGCCGGTCGCCGCGGGCGGTCAGGCCGGCGCCCAGGGTCTGGACCGCCTCGAACAGTTCGCGCAGCTCGCCGACCCGCAGCAGGCCCGCCCGGCGGAAGGCGGCGTCATAGACCGCGTCCGATCCGGCGAGCGCCCCGGTATGTGAGAAGGCCGCCTTGGCGCCGGCCGCGCTGCGCCCCGTCTTGACGACCACCACGGGCTTGTTTCGCGAGGCGATCCGGGCGGCGGTCATGAATTTCCGCGCGTCGCGGATGCTCTCGACATAGAGCAGGATCGCCTGGGTGGCGGCGTCGAGCGCCAGATAGTCCAGCAGGTCCCCGAAATCGACATCGGCGGCGTCGCCGATCGTGACGATGTGCGAGAAGCCGATCCCCTGGGCGTGGGCCCAGTCGATGGCCGCGGCGGCCACAGCGCCCGACTGGGCGACCAGGGCGATCCGGCCCGCGGCCGGGGTCAGGTGGGCGAAGCTGGCGTTGATCCCGTGGGCCGGCGAGATGAAGCCCAGGCAGTTGGGGCCGATGATCCGCAACAGGTGCGGTCGTGCCGCCTGCAGCATCTCGGTCTTCAGCCGCGGCCCGTCCTCGCCCGCGTCGGCGCCGAAGCCGGTGGAGATCACCACCGCGGCCCGGCAGCCGCGCTGGCCCAGCTCGGCGATCAGGCCGGGAATGGTCGGCGCGGGCGTGGCGATCACCGCCAGGTCCGGGGCGACGGGCAGGTCGGCGACGCTGGCATAGGCCATGGCCGAGCGGATCGCGCCCTCGTGCGGATTGACCGGCAGGACCGGCCCCGCGAACCCGCTTTCCAGCAGGTTGCGGGCCAGCACCGAGCCCACCGAGCCTGGCCGGTTGCTCGCCCCGATCAGGGCGATGGCGCGCGGTTCGAACAGGGCGTCGAGATTACGGGTGGTCATGGGGAAGGACTACGCCCTCTGATACGCAGGATCGTGACGGCTGGGCTCAGTCGTTGACGGGATAGGGCGAGATGGGGGCGGTCTTCTCGCCGAGCTTCTCCAGCGTCTCCAGCACGGGGCCGGGATCGCCGGGGACCTCGACCGACGCGGCGGGCGCATGGATGTCGTCGCGGGCACGGCGGCGTGGCCAGAAACGGGTCAGGGCCTTGAGCCCGGCGCCCATCAGGGCGGCAAGCTCGCCCAGGCCCCTCAAGGGGCCGGTCTTGGCGGATGGGTCGGTAGGGTTCACGCGCCCGGCCTCCTCGGCGGTCGATGACGTGTCACCCTATCACGGCTTCGCCGCCTTGACGTTGGTCAAGGCCGGCGGCGTTTCACGATCAGGCGTTCACGGCGTCCCGCGCCGGGCCATGGGCCGGCACGCGGCCCCGAGCGGCCATGCGGCCATAGAGGCGCTGGACGCAGTCGCTCGCCGTCCGCTCGAAGGCGAAGGGGAAGATGGCGTGGATCAGGCAGGCGAAGCCGGCGGCGATCATCGGCCAGGCGTAGCTGGAGGCGGCGCTCAGATGCTCGCCATAGGTCTCGCCGACGGCGTGCGGATGACGGGTGAAGGCGTCGATCATGGCGGTCCCCTGCGACTGAGGACCTGATGATGCGGCGGGATCGCGAGAACGACATTATCGATTTTGTCGTCAGATCGCTTTAATAGAGAAGATTATTCTCTCATATGGCCGGTTCGCATGAACGATAGTCTCGATCCCATCGATCGCCGCATCCTGCGCGAGCTGCAGGCCGACGCTACGATCTCCATCGCCGACTTGGCCGAGCGGGTCGGCCTGTCCCAGACACCCTGCTGGAAGCGGGTCAAGCGCCTGACCGACGAGGGGGTGATCGAGCGCCGGGTCGCCCTCCTGGACCGCGACAAGCTCGACCTCGGCCTGGTGGTGTTCGTCGCCGTCCGGGCGGCGCGGCATGATGAGGAGTGGCTGAACGCCTTCGCCCGCGGCGCCGCCAGCCTGCCGGAGGTGGTGGAGTTCTACCGGATGAGTGGCGAGACCGACTATCTGCTCAAGGTCATCGTCCGCGACATCGCCGCCTATGACCGCTTCTACAAGCGCCTGATCGCCACGGCCCCCCTGGGCGACGTCTCCTCCTCCTTCGCCATGGAGCAGATCAAGTTCACCACAGCCTTGCCGCTCTAGGCGGCGCCGCCCCAGCTCAGGTGGCGCCGTTGACTTGGATCAACCAGGGGCTTGGTTGTTGCGGATAGGGGATGGGGACGATAACCACGTTCCCGATTTGCGCAGGCGGCGAGGCCGCGGCCAGGTCGGAACCGAGGGGGTTATGGCGATGAGCGACGACCGGGGCGGCAGAGGGGGTGATCCGACCTCGGAGCTGCGCCATCGCACCGCCAACATCTTCCAGTTGCTCGGCGCCCTGGCGCGGATGCGCAGCCAGAGGGCCGGCAATCCTGAGGCCGCCCGCCAGCTGCTGTGGGTCGCCGACGCGATCGGCTCGCTCGGCGCGCTGGAGCGGCATCGCACCGGCGGCGGCGTCGATCTGGGCGGCTATCTCAACGAGATGACCCCGGTCTGGCGTCGGCGTCATGGCGCACACGCGGCCCAGATCGAGGTGCTGGCCGGCCAGGTGATCGTCCCGGACTCCATGGCCTCGACCCTGGCCCTGATCGCCCAGGAGCTGATCGGCAATGCGCTCGCCCACGGCTATCCCAACGGCGGTCCCGGCCGGATCGAGGTTGGCTTGGGCCCGCGCCCCGACGGCCGCACCGAACTGGTGGTGGCCGACGACGGGGTCGGGTTCGACCCCGCCGCGCCGGCCAACGCCGATCGCTTCGGCCTGTGGATCGTCCGCAGCCTGGCGACCCAGGTTCGTGGCGAGTTCGATCTCGCCACCCAGGGGGGCGTGACCGCCCGGCTGACCTTCGCCGGCCTGCCGAACTAGTGGAAGTTGAGGCTCGCCCGGCCGCCGAGCTCCGGCGGCTGGTGGGTGGCGTTGGCCTTGGCGATCTCCCAGACGAACCGCACGGGGCCGGCCTCGGACAGCCAGACCTGCGCCTCGTCGCAGCTCAGGCACAGCATGGTCAGGCTCGGATCCTGCCGGCCTTGCGGATACCAGGCGGCGACCACGGCGTTCCAATAGCGGTCGATCCGGTCCGGATCGAATTGCAGGGTCAGGTCGCCGGTGATCACCGCCTGCAGCGCCTTGGTCTGGACGATGAAATTGGCGCGGCGGCCCTCGCCGATCATCTTCGACAGTTCGGTGTCGGACCGGGTGAAGAACCAGATCTGATTGACGTCGCGTTCCAGGAACGCGGTCATGGGCTGGGTCTGGCGGGGGCTGCCGTCGATCCCCAGCATCCCGGTCTGGTGGTCCTCAAGTTCGGACCAGAGCCGGCGTTCGACGGCGGCGAGATCTCGGGTGTCGGTGCTCATGGGGAGGCTCCTGCGGTGACTGGACTGCCACCCCTAACCGGCGAGCCCCGCCAGCCGTTCCAGCCTTGACCGCAGGTCGGATCACGCCAGGGCGGTGACCTCGACCTCCTGGCCGGCCAGGGTCGCGGTGTCGCCGACGCTCTTGCCCAGCAGGGCGCGGGCGAGCGGGGAGACATAGGAGACCGCCCCCTTGGCCGGATCGGCCTCGTCCTCGCCGACGATGCGATAGGTCGAGACCCGCCCGTCCTCGCGCTCAAAGGTGACGGTCCCGCCGAACACCACCTTGTCCGGGGCGGCCGAGGTTTCCATCAGCTGGGCGCTGGCGCGGCGGGCGGAATAGTAGCGCAGGTCGCGGGTGGCGCGGGCCATGGCGGTGCGGTCGGCGCTGATCCCGCCCTCGGCCTGGGCCGCGGCATAGGCCGCCCGCGCCTCGGCGAGCGCGGCGTCCAGCTCGGCCAGACCCTTGGCCGTGACCAGGTTGGGATGCGCGGAGATCGGCCGGTCGGGCAGGTTCGCGGCCTGGGCCTCGCTGTCCTCTTCCTTGGTGAAGGCGACGCTCAAGGGACTGCTCCGTAGGCGGCCGGACTGGCCGTCGCCTAAGACATAGGGCGGGGCGGGCGGCTTGCCGAGCCCCGGCGCGCCTATTCCTGCGGGCGGGCCTGCGCCTGCAGCCAAGCCAGGAAGGCGGTCAGGCCGGGGCTGGGCGCCCGCGATTTCAGCCAGGTCAGCCAATAGGCGCCCGTGGCGACCTCGGTGGCGAACGGCTGGACCAGCCGCCCGCCGGCCAGCGCCCGCTGGAACATGGCGACGGGAACCAGGGCCGCGCCCACGCCCTGTTCCGCGGCCTCGGCCATCAGCCAGGAGGAATCGAACACCGGACCCTTGAGGGTCGGGCAGGCCTCGCCGGCGGCGGCGAACCAGTTGGGCCAGTCGTCGGCGCGATAGGATCTGAGCAGGGTCTCGCGGCCCAGGTCCGTCGGCCGGGCCAGGCGCTCGGCCATGGCCGGGGCGCACAGGACCCCCAGGGGCGCGTCGAACAGCCGGGCCGCCTCGGTCCCGTGCCAGGCCCCGTCGCCGAAGCGGATGGCGCAGTCCAGCCCCTCGCCGGCCAGGTCGACGCGATTGTTGTGGGTCGACAGCCGCAGGTCGACAAAGGGGCTGTCGGCCCGGAACCGCTCCAGCCGCGGCAAGAGCCAGCCCACCGCGAAGGTGCCCAGCGCCCCCACGGACAAGACCTCGCGCACCTGGCCGCCCTCGAACCGCTCGATCGCCTGTTCCAGCCGTCCGAACGCCTCGCGCAGGCTGGGCAGCAGGGCCTGGCCCTCGTCGGTCAGGGCCAGGCCCCGGGCAGCCGGCGGAACAGGGTCGCCCCCAGCCTCTGCTCCAGCCCCTTCACCTGGTGGCTCACCGCCGCCTGGGTGACCGACAGCTCCAGCCCGGCGCGGGTGAAGCTCAGATGCCGGGCCGAGGCCTCGAAGGCGCGCAGGGCATTGAGCGGCAGGTGGACGCGGGACATGGCTTCAGACCCAAATTTTCCTAGGGACTCGCCTGATCTATCATCGTTTGCGCGCAGGCGGCGCCCCGGCCAGGATCGCCGGCGTCTGGAGCGGAGAATGTCATGGTCGGGCGGCGCAATCTGATGATGGGCTTGGCCCTGACCGGGGTCGGTCTGGCGGCCGGCGGCGGTCGCCAGGGGCTGGAGTGGCTGGCCCGCGCCCAGTCGGCGACCCCAAAAACCTTAACGGATCCGACCCGCCTGTTGGCCCAGCTCGAGTCCCGCTCGACCGGCCGCCTGGGCGTGGCCGTGCTGGATCTGGAAACGGGGCGCCGCTACAGCTTTCGCGGCGACGAGCGCTTCCCCATGTGCAGCGTCTTCAAGTGGACCCTGGCGGCCTGCGTCCTGGCCCGCGTCGACAAAGGCCAAGAGGATCTAGGGCGACGGATCGTCTTCGAGCGCACCGACCTGCAGCCCCATTCGCCGGGAACCGAGGGCCATGTCGGCCTGCCGGGCCTGACCATCGCCGCCCTGTGCGAGGCGGCCATTACCCTCAGCGACAACGCCGCCGCCAATCTGCTGCTCAAGACCGTGGGCGGCCCCGCGGGCCTGACCGCCTGGCTGCGGGGCCAGGGCGACAAGGTCACCCGCCTGGACCGCTGGGAGACCGCGCTGAACTCGGCGATTCCCGGCGACGCCCGCGACACCACCAGCCCCGACGCCATGGTCTATCTGCTCAACCGCCTGACCCAGGGCCAGGCCCTGTCGCCGGCGTCCCGCACCCGGCTGAACGCCTGGCTGACGGCCAACACCACGGGCGATGCGCGGCTGCGCGCCGGCCTGCCCGCGGGCTGGCAGGTCGGGGACAAGACCGGATCGGGCGACCGCGCCACGACCAACGATGTCGCGGTGATCACCCCGCCGGGGCGACGGCCCCTGCTGGTCGCGGCCTTCCTGACCGGCGGGCCGGCGTCCAACGACGCGCGCAACGCCATCCTCGCCGATGTCGCCCGGGTGGTCGCCGCGGCGGTCTAGATCAGCCCGGCGCGCGGGGATCTGCGGCACGCCCTCGGCCACCAGGTGATAGGGCCGGGCGTCCTTCATCCAGATGGCCATCTGCGGGCCCTCGAACTGGCTCTGGTCGTCCAGGGTTCCGATCTTCAGGATCACCATGGCCGGGTTCTGCGGCACGCGGCTGGTGATCGGCGTCCCGCAGGTCCCGCAGAACTCGCGGGTCACCGGCTGGTCCAGGTCCGTGCGGGTGAACCGGGCCGGCTCGCCCTTCACATATTTGAACCCGTCGGCGCCCAGCACCATGAACAGGTTCGGCCCGCCGCCGGAGATGTACTGGCACTCGCGGCAGAGGCACTGGCCGCGCATCATGGCCGGCCCCTGCGCCTCATAGCGCACCGCGCCGCAATAGCATCCGCCCGTCAGTGTCATGGATCCCTCCCGAGGAATTGCAGGCCGCCATCGCGCGCCCGCGCCCTGGGGGAAGTCAAGCCGCCTTGCGCTGGATCAAGGCCGCCCCGCCCGGCGTCCGCCAGCCTGCCCGGCCACAGCGGAGATCCTCATGAGCGTCGAGACCACTGAAGCCCTGCCCTTTGATCGCATCGGCGGACGGGCGGCCATCCGCCGGGTGGTCAACCGCTTCTACGACCTCATGGACAGCGATCCGGCCTATCAGGCCCTGCGCGACCTGCACGCCCCCGACCTCGGGCCCATGCGCCTGTCCCTGACCGACTTCCTGATGGGCTGGCTGGGTGGTCCGCGCGACTGGTTCGAGGCTCGCCCCGGCGTCTGCATGATGAAGGCGCACAATGGCGTGGTGGTCACCGCCGACACCGCCCGCCAGTGGCGCGACGCCATGGCCCGCGCCTTCGCCGACACCGGCGTCGACCCCGGCCTCGCTGGCGAGATCAATCAGGTCTTCGGCCGCATGACCGAGGCCCTGCGGCGGGATTGAACCCTATTCCGCGGACGCCCTGGCCCGCGCCTCGACCTGGGCGCGGGGCATCAGGCGGATGGTGGAGGAGCCCTTGGCCAGCACCTGGCCGGCGGCGTTTTTCAGCTGGCCCTCGACAAAGGCCGTCGACTTGCCCCGCCGCTCGATCCAACCCTCGGCGAACACCGGGCCCGGTCCGGCGGGGGCGAAGAAGCTGACCTTAAGCTCCAGGGACATGGGCGTCACCTCGGCGCCGGCCTCGCCCATCACCGCGTGCGCCATGGCCGCGTCGATCCAGCCGCAGACGAAGCCGCCCTGGACCACCCCGCCCGAGTGGCACATGTGCGGGCCCGCCAGATATTCGATCACCGCGCGGCCGCCGCCCATCTCGACGATCCGCACCTGACCCAGGGTGTTGTGCAGTTCCTGGGCGTTGTCGCCGATGCGGTCGTCGCTCATCTGATCCTGGCCTTTCCGGTTACCCGCCTTCCCTAGTCGGGGGATCGGCGGATGGGAAGGCGGCTCAGGCCTGGCGGCTCAAGCTTGGCGGCTCAAGCCTGGCGGCGCATGGGCGCGGCGTCCAGGCGCACCACCGGCAGGGCCTCGAAGGCCGGCTTGGCGAACAGATAGCCCTGGATGTAGCGCACCCCGATCTCCCGCAGGGCGGCGAGCTCGCCCTGCGTCTCGATCCCCTCGGCGATCACCGTGATCCCCAGCTCGACGCACATGCGCACGACCCCGGCCACGATCACCCGCCGCGCCAGGCTGGAATCCAGGTCGCGGATCAGCTCCATGTCCAGCTTGATGATGTCCGGCTGGAACCGGGCCAGCAGGTTCAGCCCCGCATGACCGGCGCCGAAATCGTCCAGCGCCGTGCCGAAGCCCATCTCGTGATAGCTGGCGACGATATTGGCCACGTGGGTCGGGTCGACCATCTGCTCGTTCTCGGTGAACTCGAAGATCAGCCGGTCGGTGGGAAAGGCGCAGGCCGCCGCCGTCGCCAGGGTCAGCTGGATGCAGGCCTTGGGCGAATAGACCGCATTGGGCAGGAAGTTGATCGACAGCCGGCCGGGCGTGTCCAGCAGGCCGGCGCGGGCCGCGGTCTGGATCGCCTTCACCCGGCACTGCTGGTCGAAGGCGTAGCGATTGGCCTCGGTCACCTGGTCCAGCACCCAGCCGGCCCCCTGGCCTTGGGCGCCGCGCACCAGGGCCTCGAAGGCGAAGGGCTGGCCGGTCTCGACGTCCATGATCGGCTGGAAGGCCATGGACACCTCTAGGTCGAAGGCCGCGCCGTCGCGGCATCCGGGGCAGGGGGTCTTACGCTGATCGCTCATTACGCCTGGGTCCATGGAACGCGCCGCCATCCTGGGTGGCGAGGCGTTAAGGGACGGTGGTGTGGACAGAATGTCGCAGCCCCGCCGCCGCCCCGGCTGTTGCGCCGCCGACACCGCCGGCCACATCCGGGCCCGCCCGCGCCCTATTGCCGCCCCCTTGGGCCCTCAGCCTGTGTGTGGGGCCGAGACGGGAGTACCGACATGGCGAATTTGAGCGAGACCTTCGAACCCGACCGCCGCCCGGATGGCGCGGTCGCCCTCCACTTCACCCCGGCCGAATGGCGCCACCTGCTGGAGGACCCCAGCTTCCTCAGCCAGGACGACAACCGCTATCTCGCCCCCCGCCGCCTGATGGGCGTGCCCGTCGCCATCGTGCCGGACCACCGCTGGGGGTGAGGGCGGTTCGGCGCTCCCCGCGGGGGAGGCGCTTGCGGGGCGGCAGGTCCCACCGCTCACCACCCCGTCCGATAGACCTTCGGCGTCAGCCGCCCGATCCGCCCTTCGATCTGGGCGATCCGGGCCTCAGCGATCGACGCTGTGTCGGGGGTGGCCGTCACGGCCACGGCGTCGGCGCGCAGGGCCAGGCCGATCCGCTGTTCGGCCCGGGCCTGGAGATAGGCCTCGCGAAACGCCGCGTGCTGGCGCAGCCAGGTATAGACCTGCTTGACCGACGGCATGCCCGGACGTGCGGTGATGGTCTTGAGCGACCCGCCCGCGATGATGGCGCGACAGAACCGCTGGGCCAGGGCGGGGCTGTAGCCGCTGCGCCGGCCCGCCCCCCAGTCGCGCGGGACCCGCCGGTCCTCCCAGATGCGCGACACCCGATCCTCCCACGCCTGGTCGGCCGCCCGCGCATCGGCCTCGTCCCGCTCCTCCAGCCGCGCCGCGGCCACCTTCTGGCGCACCCGGACATAGAGGTTGGCGAAGTCGGCGTGCAGCTTCAGCCAGTGATAGATGGTGGCGTAGGACGGCATGTCCGGATCCGCCGCGATCTGGCGCATGGTCATGCCCGCCGCCACCCGCTGACAGATGATTTGGCCGATCCGCGGCTGATACTGGCTCGGCTTCCATCCGCCCGTGTGATCCATCCCCGGAACCGACCGCGCCCACTGCGGCATCTCGGCCATGGGATCGTAGTCGGCAGGGATCATGGCGGGGCCCGTGCGGCGCGCCACGCGGGGTGTGGTGCGGGGGCGATTAGATCATGAGATGGGTGAGAACAAAAACGGAACTTGCGGCATTGTCTCAGGCGACCTGAGCGCCGTCGTCCAGCCGGTTTGACAGCAACCTCGCCGAGCATCACCCTTCCATTACGAAGGGGACGCGCCATGACCAGACATCTGCCGAGGCTCGCCCTCCTGAGCATCCTCGTCTCGGCCGCCGGCGCCGCTGGCGCAGCGCCGGTGAACAAGCCGGTCTGGGACGCCCTGCCCAGCAATGAGGACGTGCTGGCGGTCTATCCGGCCGCCGCCAAGGCCAATGATCTCAGCGGCCGCGCCAAGATCACCTGCACGGTCACCGCGGCCGGGCGGCTGGATGGCTGCGGCGTGGTCTCGGAGGAGCCGGCCGGCGCCGGGTTCGGGGCCGCGGCGCTCGCCCTGGCCGGCAAGTTCAGCCTGGAGCCCCACTGGGCCGACGGCCGCTCGGCGGTGGGGGCGGCCCTGACCCTGCCGTTCCGCTTCGAGCCGCCCGAGCTGCGCGCGCCGGAACTGAAGTTCCAGCGCAGGGCCAGCTATGGCGGCCTGGGCGACGCGGGTCCCTATTATCCGGACGACGCCGCCCGCCGCCACCTCACGGGCTTGGTGGTGATGGATTGCGACCTCGCCGCCGATGGCGCGCTCAGCGCCTGCGTCGTCCGCTCCGAGACCCCGGAAGGCTACGACTTCGACGCCGCAGCCCTGCGCATGGCCGGCGCCAAATGGATGACCGCCGTCCCCCGTCTCGTCGACGGCCAGCCCTTGGCCCTGGAGCGCGTGCGGGTGACGGTGAAGTTCGGCGGGACCTGGATCGGGAAGTAGGGGGAAATTCCGTGACGCGACAAGTCATGCGCCACGTAGGCGTTTTCTGCCTGCTCCTGGCCCTGGGCGGCGGACTGGGCTGGGCGTTCCTGCCGCTTCGCTACAGCGTCGGCGTGGCGCTCCTCGCAGCGGTGGTGCTCTTCATGGCTTATCTGGGCGTAAGCGCGGTCTTGGCGTCGCGCAGGCCACTCTCGCCGTCGAAGGGGGATCCCAATGAATAGGCGCGCATTGATCGCGGGCGTCGGGACTGCCCTCCTGGCCCTGACCGGCTTGGTGGGCTCGGCCCAGGCTGCTCCGGGCGACGACGACCTCGGTGATGGCAAGGTCTATACCGGCCTGGCCAAGCTGTTCGCCGACCTCTTGGGCTCGGTCGAACAGATCGCCGCGCCGATCGACAGGGCGCGGCTGAGGCGCGCTCTCGCCGACCTCGACGACACCCTGATAGACCTCCTGACCGACAAGCGGACCGTCGCCGCCGACCTGGGCGCCCAGACCTGCTCGGGGCTGGTCGACTTGCGGATCTCACTCAAGGCGGCGCAGCACATCCAAGAACTGATGGCGCCGCTACGGACCCGGACCAAGGACCTCGCCACCGCCATCACCCCGCCCGCCCTCAAGGCCCAGGCCAGCGCCTTGGCGGACAGCCTGTCGGGCGTCACGGCGGGCAAGCCCGTATGGGTGTTCAATGTGGGATCATATTGCACGATGACGACCGCCGGCCGTGCGGCCTTCCTCGCCCAGGTCACCCGCTCCGCGGTTCAGGTCGCGGCCAGCCGCCAGGATTTGGCGAAGCTGATCGCGGGGCTGGGCTAAGGCGCGCCGGGGACCCCATCTCAGTCCTCGCTGCTTTCGTGCCGATCCGTATCCAAGGGCATCGGATTGGAAGCGCCGCTAGTCTCCAAAGAAAAACCCCTCCGACGTCGCCGCCGAAGGGGTTGTCCTAGCTCTCAATCCAACCCTTCGCCCCCAGGATCACCCGGGACGACGGATCAGCGGTCTCAGTAGCCCTGGATCCGCGCGTAGCGGTCGCGGTGGTAGGACTGGCTGCCGAAGGTGGCCTCGGCGGCGCGGGCGCGCTTCAGATAGAAGCCCGCGTCGTGGGCGTCGGTCATGCCGATGCCGCCGTGCATCTGGACCATTTCGTTCGACACCAGGTGGAAGGTGTCGCCCATCTTGGCCTTGGCCAGGCTGACCAGTTCCGGCACGTCCGGGCTGTCGGCGTCGATCGCCTGCAGGGCGGCTTCGACGGCCGAGCGGGCCAGTTCGAGGTCGGTGAACATCTTGGCCGCGCGGTGCTGCAGGGCCTGGAAGGAGCCGATCACCTGGCCGAACTGCACGCGGACCTTGAGGTAGTCGAGCGTGGTTTCGAAGGCCTGGACGGCGGCGCCGAGCATTTCGGCGCAGACGCCGGCGCGGGCGCGATCCAGGGTCTTTTCCAGGACCGGATAGCCCTTGCCTTCTTCGCCGAGCAGTTCGCCGGCCGCGCCGTTGAACTCGACGTTCGAGGCGCCGCGGCTGTCGGCCAGCTTCAGGTTCTGCTTGGTGACGCCGGCGTCGTCGGCCTTCACCAGGAACAGGCTGATGCCGTCCTTGTCGCCCGCGCCGCCCGAGGTGCGGGCCGAGACGATGAACAGGCCGGCGGCCGGGCCTTCGAGCACGAAGGTCTTCTTGCCGGTGATCTTATAGCCCGCGCCGGCCTTTTCGGCCTTGGTCGCGACCTTTTCAGGGGCGTGGTGCGCGCCTTCGTCCACGGCGAGCGTGGCGACCAGCGAGCCGTCGGCGATCTTGGGCAGCCATTCGCCCTTCTGGGCGTCGTTGCCGCCCAGGATCAGGGCCGAGGCCGCGGCCAGGCCGGAGGCCAGCAGCGGGGAGGCGGTGAGCGTGCGGCCCATTTCTTCCAGGATCAGGCCCAGCGACAGGTAGCCGAAGTTCGAGCCGCCGAAGTCTTCCGGGATGATGACCCCGGCCCAGCCCATTTCCGCCTGCTCGTTCCAGGCGTCGGCGTCGTAGCCCAGCGGCGTGCCGCTATCGCGCATCTTGCGGAACGCGGTCACCGGGCTCTTTTCCTGCACCCAGCTCTTCGCGGCGTCGCGGAGCATGCTTTGTTCTTCGTTCAGAACAGCCATTTGTCTCTAGTCCCTATGAATTCTCGAAGTGTTTGTTACGCGAAGGCCGTTCGCCCCTGTGGTCGCCGACCTTAATCGGCTGACCCTAGGGGCGCCCAAGGCCCTAGTTGTTCTGAGTGAGGTCCGGCAGGCCCAGGATCCGCTTGGAGATGATGTTGTTCTGCACCTCCTGGCTGCCGCCATAGATCGTGGTGGCCTTGCCGCCCAGCCAGCCGCGAACGGCGCCCAGTTCCTCGGCGGTGAAGGTGTCGCCTTCCCAGCCCAGGCCCTGGTGACCCATGATCTCGAGCGTCAGCTCGGCCTTGTCCTGCATCCAGCGGGTGCCGGCGTTCTTCATGATCGAGGTGGCGGCGGACGGGCCGGAATTGCCCTTGGCCTCCTGCATGGCGCGCACGGCGGTCTGCTGGAAGGCGCGACCGTCGATCTCGTTCATGATGATGCGGGTGCGCAGGTCCGAATCCGACAGACGGCCGTCGGCGTCCTCGCCCACATAGTCCTTGGCCAGCTTCGGCAGCGGCTTGGCCGCCCCGAACCCGCCGCCGCCGCCCGCGCCGGACAGGCCAGAACGCTCGTGCTGCAGCAGGCGCTTGGCGATGGTCCAGCCGCCGTTCAACGGGCCAACCAGATCCTTCTTCAGCGCCTTGGCGTCGGTCAGGAAGGTTTCGCAGAAGGGCGAGTTGCCGGCGATCAGCTTGATCGGCCGCACTTCGACACCCGGCTGGCGCATGGTGAAGAGGACGAAGGAAATGCCTTCATGCTTCTTCGAGGTGTCGGTCCGCACGAGGCAGAAGCACCAGTCGGCGTATTGGGCGCCCGACGTCCAGATTTTCTGGCCGTTGATCAGGTAATGATCGCCCTTGTCCTCGGCCCGCGTCTGAAGGGAGGCCAGGTCAGAACCGGCGCCCGGTTCCGAGAACCCTTGGCACCATTGCAGATCACCGCGGCAGATCGGCGGGATGTGCTCCATCTTCTGATCTTCGGTGCCGTACTCCAGAAGAGTCGGGCCGAACATCATGACGCCCATGCCGCCGATGGGGTTATAGGCCCCGGCGCGGGCGAATTCCTGCTGGATCACCCGGGCTTCCGCCGAGGACAGGCCGCCGCCGCCATAGGCGCCGGCCAGGTGGGGGTGCCCCAACCCTTGGCGCCCACCGCCTTGCGCCAGGCTTCCTGGTCGGCGCTGGGGGTCGCGCGCTCCTCGCGCATCATCGGGTTCGGACGGCCCTTGAGCGCGGCCGGGAAGTTGGCCTCGACCCATCCGCGCACTTCGCCGCGGAAGGCCTCGAGGTCCGTGCCTCCAAAGTCAGCCATGAAAAGTCTCCATTGAAAAATCGTCGGTTCAAAAACTCGTCCCCTTCTCCCCTTGAGGGAGAAGGTGTCGGCGAAGCCGACGGATGAGGGGTCTTGCTCCGTCATCCGCGCTTCTGGTCGGTCCGTCGGAGGGGCTTGCGAAACCCCTCATCCGACCCCCTTCGGGGGCCACCTTCTCCCGCAAGGGGAGAAGGGAAACCTTAGCCGCGTCGTACCTCTCCTAATGGCTCTGGGTCAGATCGGGCAGACCCAGGATGCGCTTCGAGATGATGTTGTTCTGCACCTCGTTGGACCCCCCATAGATCGAACCCGCCTTGCCGGAAAGCCAGGCGCGCACCGCGGCCAACTCCTCGGCCGTGAAATCGCCGCCCTCCCAGCCCAGGCCCTGGGCGCCCATGAACTCCAGCGTCAGCTCGGCCCGGTCCTGGGCGACCTTCATATTGGCGTTCTTCATGATCGAGGTGGCGGCGGACGGGCCGGAATTGCCCTTGGCCTCCAGGGCCGCGCGCGCCACGGTCTGCTGCAGGGCGCGCTGGTCGATCTCGTTCAGGATGATGCGGGTGCGCAGGTCCGAGTCGGCCAGCCGGCCGGCGGCGTCCTCGCCCACATACTTCTTGGCCACGACGCCCAGCGCCGGCTCCTTGGTCTTGGACGAGCCCATGCGGCCGCCCATGCCCGAGCGCTCGTGCTGCAGCAGGCGCTTGGCCACGCTCCAGCCGCCGTTCAGCGGGCCGATCAGGTTCTCCTTCGGCACCTTCACGTCGGTGAAGAAGGTCTCGCAGAAGGGCGAATTGCCGGCGATCAGGCGGATGGGGCGAACCTCGACCCCCGGCTGATGCATCGAGAACACCACGAAGGAGATGCCCTCGTGCTTCTTGGTGGTGTCGGTGCGGACCAGGCAGAAGATCATGTCGGCGTACTGGCCGCCGCTCGTCCAAATTTTCGAGCCGTTTACGAGGAAGTGGTCGCCCTTGTCCTCAGCCTTGGTCTGCAGCGAGGCGAGGTCGGAGCCGGCGCCCGGTTCGGAGAAGCCCTGGCACCAGCGCACCTTACCGGTGGCGATGTCGGGGATGTATTTCTGCTTCTGCTCTTCCGTGCCGTATTCCAGCAGGGTCGGGCCGAACATGTTGACGCCCATGCCGACGATCGGATTGACGGCGCCGATGGCGGCCATCTCCTGGGCCAGGACGCGGGCCTCGGCCGGCGACAGCCCGCCGCCGCCCAGCGACTTCGGCCAGGTGGGAACGCCCCAGCCCTTGGCGCCCATGCGCTCTTTCCAGACGGCGTGGTCGCCCTCCGGCTTGGCCGGGCTCATCACCAGGGCTTCCAGGGCGGCCTTGTCGGCGCCGAGCGACTTGGGGAAATTGGCGGCGAGCCACTCGCGCGCCTCGGCGCGAAACGCGTCGGTATCGACGCCTCCGAAATCAGCCATAAAAATTCTCCCTAAAATTCATTATGTTATGAGGCATTATAACACGAATTCCGCCCGGTAGGAGTCCCCGCTATTTCGGATCCGGGAGGCCGAGGACCCGCTTGGAGACCACGTTCAGATTGATCTCCGAGGTGCCGCCCTCGATGGAGTTGCCCTTGGAGCGCAGCCAGGTGCGGACGGCGGCCAGCTCGGCCGGGGAATAGCCCTCGCCGGTCCAGCCCGTGCCGGCCGTACCCAGGGCTTCGACGATCAGTTCGTTGCGGTCCTGGGCGATCTTGGCCCCGGCGTATTTCATGATCGAGGTGGCGGCCGAGGGGCCGTTGCCGGCCTTGGCCTCGTCGGCGGCGCGGCGCACGGTCAGCTGGAAGGCGCGGGCCTCCATCTGGTGCTCGATGACCCGGCGGCGCAGGTCGGCGTCGGCCAGCCGGCCGTGCTCGTCCAGGCCCACATAGTCCTTGGCCGCCTGCTCGACGGTCAGCGCGAAGACCGGCGCCCCGATCGAGCCGCCGCCCAGGCCGGCCGAAATGTTGTCGCGCTCGAACTGCAGCAGCCGCTTGGCCACGGTCCAGCCGCCGTTCAGCGGACCGAACAGCTGGTCCTTCGGCACCTTCACGTCGGTGAAGAAGGTTTCGCAGAAGGGCGAGGTGCCGTTGATCAGCAGGATAGGCCGGACCTCGACGCCCGGCGTGGTCATGTCGATCAGCACGAAGGAAATGCCCTCGTGCTTCTTCGAGGAGTCCGTGCGGACCAGGCAGAAGCACCAGTCGGCGAGATTGGCGCCGCTGGTCCAAATTTTCGAGCCGTTTACGAGCCAGTGGTCGCCCTTGTCCTCGCACTTGGTCTGCAGGGACGCCAGGTCGGAGCCCGAGCCCGGCTCGGAATAGCCCTGGCACCAGCGGACCGTGCCGTTGATGATGCCGGGCAGGTGCTGGCGCTTCAGCGCCTCGGTCCCGTACTCGATGAGCGTCGGGCCGAACATCATCACGCCCATGCCGCCGATCGGGTTGCGGGCGCCGATCTTGGCCATTTCCTCGGCCAGGACCCGGGCGTTCTGCCGCGACAGGCCGCCGCCGCCATATTCCGCCGGCCAGGTGGGCACGCCCCAGCCCTTGGCGCCCATGGCCTCGCGCCACTGCTTGGCGTGGGGGCTTTCCTTGCCGCCGCCCATGGCCGCCAGCTGGGCGGCGGGATCATTGGCCAGTTCCTCGGGGAAGTTGGCCTCAAGCCAGGTGCGGGCCTCCTCGCGGAAGGCCTCGGTGTCGGCGCCGCCGAAATCAGCCATGGAAATTCGCCTTCAGTCAGAAATGGGTCGAACGAACACTAGGGTCTGTGGACGCCGCCCGCCAAAATTTCGGGCGGCGCCGGATCGCAGTCTATTTCGGATCGGGCAGGCCCAGCACGCGCTTGGCCACCACATTGATGTTCACCTCGGACGTGCCGCCCTCGATGGAATTGCCCTTGGACCGCAGCCAGCCGCGGACGGCGGTGGTCTCCAGGCCGGTGTAGTTGGAGCCTTCCCAGCCGAGCCCTTGGGACCCCATGGACTCGACCATGAGCTCCGAGCGTTCCTGGGCGAAAGAGGCGGCCGCATACTTGATGATCGAGGTCGCCGCGCTCGGGCCGTTGGAGGCCTTGGCCTCGGCGGCCGTCCGCTGGATCGTCATGAACAGGGTGCGGAAGTCCATGTTGTTCTTGGTGATCCGGGTGCGCAGGTCGGCGTCGGCCAGGGCGCCGGTCTCGTCGGTTCCCAGATAGTCCTTGGCGATCGAGCCGAGGTCGCCCGCCGCGCCGCCGGCCCCGCCGCCGCCGCCGAAGCCGCCGGAGATGTTCTGGCGCTCATACTGCAGCAGCCGCTTGGCGATCTCCCAACCGCCGTTGATCTTGCCGATCAGATTGCCCTTCGGCACCTTCACGTCGGTGAAGAAGGTCTCGCAGAAGGGGCTCTCGCCGGAGATCAGCTGGATCGGGCGGGTCTCGACGCCGGGCGTGGTCATGTCGATCAGCACGAAGGAAATGCCCTCGTGCTTCTTCGAGGTGTCGGTGCGGACCAGGCAGAAGCACCAGTCGGCCTTGTTGGCGTAGGACGTCCAGATTTTTTGGCCGTTTATGAGCCAGTGGTCGCCCTTGTCCTCGCACTTGGTCTGCAGGCTCGCGAGGTCGGACCCCGCGCCCGGTTCCGAATAGCCCTGGCACCAGCGGAAATCGCCGTTGATGATCTTGGGCAGATGCTCCTTCTTCTGGGCCTCGTTGCCGTATTCCAGCAGGACGGGGCCCAGCATCCAGATGCCGAAGGAGGCGAGCGGCTGGCGGTACTTGCCGGCGGCGAGCTCCTGATCCAGCACGCGGGCCTGGGCCGGGGTGAGGCCCGCGCCGCCATATTCGGTCGGCCAGGTGGGGGCGGTGTAGCCCTTGGCCGCCGCGGCGCGCATCCAGACCGTCTGGGGGTCGTTGGAGCCGGCGAAGGCGCGGCCGCCCCAGATGGCTTCCGGGTCGGTCTTGGCCTTGGGATCGCGCAGCTCCGCGGGATAATTGGCTTCAAGCCAGCCGCGCACTTCGCCCCGGAATGCGTCGAGGTCGCCGCCGCCGAAGTCGGCCATGGAATTCTCCCGTCTGGAATAGGCTTTTCGGGCGCCACATTAGCGTCGGGCGCCCCAAGAGCAAGGAAAACGAACGCTTGTTTGACCTACGCGCAGGCGGTGGTCGCGGATGCGATCCGCCTGTAAGAGAAGACATCCTTCACGGCGCACGGACGGTAGATGAGACTCTGGTCGGAACTGAAGCCCGCCCTGTTCGCGGCGGCCCCCTTCGTGGGAGCGGCCCTGACCCTGGCGGCGGGCGTCATGCTGCTGATTTCCGGCGCCACGCCCTCGGTGCCCGACCATTTCATGGTCGTCTGGGACCACACCCCGGCCTTCCTGATCGAGACCAGCCACTTCCTGTCGAGCGTCATGGGCCTGGCGCTGGTGATGCTGGCTTTCGGCCTGCGGGCCCGCCTGGGCGGCGCCTGGGTCGCGACCATGGCCGCCCTGCTGGTGGCCGCGCCGCTCGCCCTGCTGAAAGGCTTCGTCTGGGAGGAATCGACCGCCCTCCTGGTCCTGGCCCTGCTGCTCTCGCCGTTCCGCGCCGCCTTCCCGCGGGAATCGCAACTGACGCGGATGGAGATCACGCCCGGCTGGCTGTTCTCGGCCTTCGCCGTCCTGCTGGGCGCGGGCCTGGTCGGGGTCTGGTCGTTCCAGCACGCCGACTATGGCGACCAGCCGTTCTGGAAGACCATGGTCGACGCCGACGCCGCCCGCTCCATGCGCGCCTGGGGCGGCTCGGCCATCGCGCTGTTCGCCTTCGGCATCTGGCGGCTGTTGGCCACGGCGGCGACGCCGAAGATCACCGGCGAGGCGGACCCGGATTTCCACAAGGTCCGCGCCATCCTGGCCAGCGCCGAGGCGGCCGAGCCCGGCTCCAACCTGGCCCTGCTGGGCGACAAGCGCTTCCTGTTCTCGGCCACGGGCGACAGCTTCCTGATGTTTGGCGTGCGCGGACGCTCCTGGATCGCCCTCGGCGCCCCGGTCGGCAAGCGGAGCGAACGGCTGGAGCTGCTGTGGCGGTTCCGCGAACTGGCCGATTCCCACGCTGCGCGCTGCGGCATCTATGGCATCGGCGCCGATGACCTGCCCGACGTGGTCGAGCTGGGTTTCTCCATCCAGAAGGTCGGCGAATCGGCGGCGGTGCCGCTGGACAGTTTCCAGATCGAGGGCCGCAAGCGCGGCAATCTGCGCCGCGCCTGGCGCAAGGCCGGCGAGGAGGGGGCCACTTTCGAGATCGTGCATCCCCCCCGGGTCGGCGAGATCCTGTCGGAGCTGGCGGCGATCTCCGAGGCCTGGCTGGCCAACCACGCCGGCGGCGAAAAGGGCTTCTCCATGGGCGGGTTCCACCCCGGCTATGTGGTCGAGTTCCCGGTGGCGGTGGTGCGGTTCGAGGGCCGGATCGTCGCCTTCGCCACCCTGTGGACCACGGCGGCCAGGACCTCCTTCTCCATGGACCTGATGCGCTACGCCGACGACGCGCCCAAGAACATCATGGACTATCTGTTCGTCGAGCTGATCGCCTGGGGCCGGACACAGGGCTATCAGGCCTTCGAGTTCGGCATGGCCCCGCTCGCCGGCCTGGAGGACCGCCCCCTGGCGCCGATCCTCTCGCGGGTCGGCCACATGTTCTTCGAGCGCGGCGAGGACCTCTACAATTTCCAGGGCGTGCGGCGGTACAAGGACAAGTACGACCCGCTCTGGCAGCCGCGCTACATCGCCGCCCCGCGCAAGTGGACGATCCCGTTCCTGCTCGCCGATGTCGGGCTCTTGTCCTCCGGCGGAGTGGCCGGCCTGGCCAAGCGCCCCAAGAAGACCGAGGACGCTCCCGCACTGCAACAGGCCGCCTAGCCGTCGGTCCGGGTCCAGCCGCGGATCATGGCGATCGCCGCCGGCGTCAGGCTGTAGGCGTCGATGGTCCGGGCGGGCAGGGTCTCCGCCTTGGCGGGGGAGGCCAGGAGCTCGGCCAGCACCCGGGCCAGGGGCAGGGCGCAGCCCGGGTCCCGGGTCAGGGGAACCAGCTCTTCGACCGAGCCCCGGAAGCGCCCGACGCCCGCCGTCATGGCGATCAGGGTGGCGAACACCTCGGCGCGTCCGCCGCGCCGGGCCGCCTGCATCAGGGCCATCAGGCCCAGGCGGGTGACCACGCCCTCGCGCCCCTCGGCCTGGGCCGGCGCCGCAAGGCCCAGGGAGACATCGAGCAGGGCGCCCGCCAGGTCGACGCCGCTCAGCCAGGCGTTCATCGGTTCGACCAGGCGTGGATTGGCGTCGATGAACCTGGGCTCGCCGGAGACGGCGTCGAGCACATAGTCGAACGACAGCGCCCCATGCCAGGCGAGCGCCGCGCCGATCCGGGCCACGTGGTCGCGGGCCGCCGGCCGCCTCACGCTGATCTTCAGGACATCCCCGCCGCCGGGGCCTTCCGCCAACTGGCGATAGGCGTGGTGCGCGACCAGCCGACCCCGGTCGAAGACCGCCTGCAGCCGTTCCAGCGGTCCGCTCACGCAGCCCTGGGCGACCACGCCCTGGTCGAAGGCGCCCGCAGCCTCCAATTCGCCGGCCAGGCGCGCCTGGGCCGCAGCGTCCGCCACCCGCCACACCGCGGTGCTGGCGGTGCCGCAATCGGTCTTGGCGAAGAAGGGCAGGGGGCGGGGCGCCGCGAACGCCTCGGCGCTGCGGAGGACCTCGGTGTCCGGATGGGGAACCGCGAGCCGGCTCAGCAGCCCGGCCAGGGCCACCTTGCCCTGGACCTGCTCGAAGGCGGCGACGTCGGCCAGGGCGATCCCCAGGCCGGCCGGCAGACGGGGGCGGGCGGCGGCCAGCAGATAGGCCTGTTCGTGGGTGGGCAGCAGCACCTCGATCCGGCGGCGCGCCACCACCTCCAGCACGGCGGTGAGGTAGCCCTCCGGGTCATGGCCCGCGGCCGGGGCGGGATGGACCTGATCGGTGAAGCGCGAGAACCGCGCCAGGCACAAAGGGTCGCTGGACAGGATCTCGACCCGATGGCCGGCCAGGCCCAGGGCGGTGACCGTCTCGCGGGCCGAGAGGCTGGAGCCCTCGCTGATCAGGATGCGCGGCGATCGGCGGGCGGGCGGCGCGGAACGGGGAGTCTGGGAACTGGCCATGCGAGTCTCCGGGGCTGAGCCCCCGGCCTCGCACGCCGTGCGCGCTAGAACTGTCGCCTAGTTGACAGTCTGAGGCGAAAATCCTTCTGTTCCGGCATGATGACGCCGGACGCGCTTCAGGAAGTCCTGTCCCGGACGCCCTGGTTCCGGGGTCTGCCGCCGGACCTGGCCGAGGGCCTGCTGCGCCTCGCGCAGGTGCGCCGCTGGACGGACGAGACGGTCTATGCGGCCGGGGACCCGCCCAACGGCCTGTTCGCCCTGATCTCGGGCGAGGTGCGGATCGCCCAGACCACCGCCAGCGGTCGCGCGGCCCTGCTGATGATCGCCAGCCCCGGCGTCTGGTTCGGCGAGGCGGCGATGATCGACGGCAAGCCGCGCACCTCGGAGGCGGCCGCGGTGGGGGCAGCGACCCTGCTGCAGGTGACCCCGTCCGCCTTTCAGCAGCTGACGGCGCACAGCGGGCCGAACATGGCCGCCTTCGCCAGCCTGGTCTGCGACCAGTATCGGCGGGCCATGGACTATATCGTCGAGACGGCGGGGCTCTCCGCGCGCGTCCGCCTGGCCCAGCGCCTGGCCGAACTGGTCCGCACCCATGGTCGCCCCGGCGCGGGCGGGATCGTCATCGACCTGAAGCTGTCCCAGGAGAGCCTGGCCGAGATGGCGGGCGTATCGCGCCAGACCCTGAACCGGTTGCTCAAGGCCCTGGAGGCGGACGGCGTTGTGGCTCTGGGCTATCGGGCCCTGGCGGTCAGGGACCCCGCGGCGCTCGAGGCGCTCGCGCGATCACGCACCCTGCCGGCCCATCTGGCGGCTAGCGGCCGGTCGTGACGCCGAGCAGATTGACCAGGTGAGCGGCGAAGATCAGGGCGCCGGTCGCCGCCGCGACCATGATCGGCCGCCACGGCATGAGCCGGGGACCGCGGCGCGGATCCCAGGGCCGCGCGCCGCGCCAGCCGCTGAACAGGGCGATCGCCAGAAGCACGCTGAGGACCGCAAGAGTGGTGGGAAGGCTCATGTGCGACGCCCTACCGCAGGCGCTCGCCCGCGGCAAAGGTGAACCCCGCGTTAACCCTTCACAGCTCGTTAACCATGATCGGGCTTGGGTTCCCTGCAGAAGCCCCGTCATCCACAGGCAATCGCGTGAGACGCTATATCTAGCGTTAACGTCGCGTTTACACCCTAGGGATCGGTGGCTAGCGTCAAAAACTGGTGCTGGGAGAACGATTCGGTATGACGTCTGGGGCGCCATGGAGCGTCAAGGGGATAGACCCTAAGGCTCGGGAGGTCGCAAAGGACCTTGCCCGTCGCGAGGGACTGACTCTTGGCGAGTGGCTCAACCGGATGATCCTGGAGGAAGAGGGCCCCGAGGACATCGCCTCGGAGAGCTACTTCACCCAGTCCAAGTTCGAAGACGACACCCGTTTCATCGAAGAGCCCGAGATCGAGGCGCCGCCGCCGGCCCCGCCCGTCCAGGCCGAGCGCCCCGTCCGCACCTATTATGAGACCCCCCGTCGGCCCGAACCCGAGGCCGTCGCCCAACGCCCCGTCCCGCCCCGCTATGAGGCGCCGGAGCATCCGGCCGACGAGCTGGGCCGCGTCGCCCTGGCGCTGGATCGGCTGACCGAGCGGATCGAGACCTCGGAAGGCCGCACCGGCCTGGCCATCACCGGCGTCGAGCATTCCGTGCGCGAAGCCGTGGCCCGCATCGAGGCCGCGGAGCGCGAGAGCATCGCCGTCGCCGCCCGCTTTGAGGGCGCGGTCGAGGAGGCCCGCACCGAGCAGGCGCGGACCGCCGAGCGGCTCCGACGCGTCGAGCAGGAGGCCCAGGGCCCGCGCTCGGCCGAGGCCCTGCGGGCGCTGGAACAGGCGCTCGGCAAGGTCGCCAACCATCTCTACGAAGGCGAGACCCGCACCCGCGAGACCCTGGCCGCCCTACGCGAGCGGGTGGACCGCGCCGAGTCCGGCGTCGGCGGCGCGCCCGTGGACGTCATCGAGCAGGTGGTCAATCGCGTCGGCGCCCGCCTGGACGAGGTCGAGGCCCGCACCACCGAGGCTATGGAAGGCCTGAGAGCGGCCTTCTCCGGCCTCGACACGCGGATGAAGGCCGTGGAGGGCGGAAGCTCGCCGGCCATCGACACCCGGCTCGAACAGCTGGCGATCAACCTGACCAACCGGGTCGAGGCCACCCGCACCGAGGTCGCCCAGAAGCTGCAGGTCGCGGCCGATGGACGCTTTGACCGGATGGAGCGCAAGCTCTCCGAAATGGCCGAGCACGTGCGCCGCGCGGAACAGCGCTCGGCCCAGGCGATCGAGCGGATGGGCCGGGAGGTCCTGACCATGGCCGACACCCTCAATCGCCGGGTCCAGACCACCGAGAACCGCAGCGCCGACGCCATCGAACAGGTCGGCGGCGAGGTCGCCCGCATCGCCCAGGCCATGGAATCGCGCCTCGGCAAGACCGAGAACGTGCACGCCGAGGCGCTTGAGAAGCTGGGCGCCGAGATCGGCCGCATCACCGACCGCCTGACGGAACGGATCGCCAGCTCCGAGCGGCGCTCGGCCCAGGCCATCGACGATGTCGGCGAACAGGTCGCCCGCGTCACCGAGAAGATGAACCAGCGCAGCGAGCGCGCTTCCGACGATCTGGTGGAGCGCATCCGCCAGAGCGAGGAGCGCACGGCCCGCCTGCTGGAGGAAGCCCGCGAGAAGATCGACGCCCGACTGGCGGAGACCGGCCGGCGGATGCAGGAATCGATCGCCGCCGGCCCGGTGGCCGCGGCCGTGGCGGCGCCGCCGAAGCGCGAGGCTCCGCTGTCGCCCTTCGGCGAGGATCCGTTCCCCAGCTTCATCGCCGGCGAGCCCCAGGGCGACGCCCTGGCCCGCCAGGCCTTCGCCCCGCCGATCACCCCGCCGGAAACCGGCCAGGCCTACGCCGCGCCGTTCCCGAACGAGCCCCAGCGCCCGGCCTTCGACGCCCAGGACTTCGAGGCCGCCGACGGCTTCGCCGACCTGTCGCCCAACGCCTCCGACGATTTCGGCGACGACGACTTCGGTCAGGAGACCGCCGCCGAAGAGGCGCTCGGCGATTTCATGGCGGTCGGCGATCCGCCCCAGGCGCGCGAGCCGTCCCGGCCCCTGACCACCCGCGAAGTGATCGAGCAGGCCCGCGCCGCCGCCCGCGCCGCCAGCCAGTCGGACGCCAAGGCCCGCAAGGCCAAGGACAAGCCGGTCAAGGCTGAGAAGGCGCCCAAGCCCTCCGGCGCCTCGCTGTTCTCGAGCTTCGGCGCCCAGCGCCCGAAGCGCGCGGCCGGCTCCTCGCTGCAGACCGCCCTGCTGGTGGTCGGCGGGGCCGCGGCGCTCAGCGTCGGCGCGGCCGGCTTCGTGCTGATGGAGGGCAAGCCCAGCGGCGCGCCGCCGCAGCGAGTCGCCGACGCCATCAACGCCCTGTCCGGCGGCAAGGGCCAGGAGATCGCGGGCACGGAAGCCGACACCACGCCCTTCGGCGCCAACCCCCGCATGTCGGTGGCCCTGGCGCCCCAGGCGATCACGCCGGTCGCCCCGGTCTCGGCCGACACGCCCGACCTGACCGGCCGCTTCGAGGCCGCCACGGCGGCGGTCGAGCAGGCCAAGCCGGGCGGCGTCGAGGATCTCAAGAAGGTGGCCGCCGCCGGCTACGCGCCGGCCCAGTTCTATCTCGCCAAGCTCTATGAGAACGGCGAGGGCGGGGTGAAGAAGGATCTGGTCGAGGCCCGGCGCTGGACCGAGCGGGCCGCCGAGGGCGGCGACCGCAAGGCCATGCACAACCTCGGCATCGCCTATTTCTCCGGCGCGGGCGGGGCCAAGAACTCCACCACCGCCGCCCAGTGGTTCCGCCGCGCCGCGGACCTGGGCCTGGTCGACAGCCAGTACAATCTGGCGGCGCTCTATGAGCAGGGTCTGGGCGTCAGCCAGAATTCGGCCGAGGCCTACAAGTGGTACCTGATCGCCGCCCGCACGGGCGACGGCGACGCCCGCAAGCGCGCCGACCAGCTGAAGGCCGCCCTGTCGCCCGACGCCCGCACGGTCGCCGAGCGCGCGGCCGCGGCCTTCCGTCCGGCCCAGCAGAACCCGTCCGTGACGCCGACCGCCACGGCCAGCGTCGGCGCGCCCGCGCCGGTGGTGGCCACGGCCCAGAAGGCCCTGTCCCGTCTCGGCTACTACCAGGGCCCCACCGACGGCTCGCCCTCGCCGGCCCTCAAGCTGGCCGTCGCCGCCTATCAGCGCGATCAGGGCGTGGCCGCCACCGGGGTGCTTGATCAGGGCACGGTGTCCCGCCTGGCGGTCTTCACCCGCTGATCCGGCCGCGCGCGGGGCTTTACCTGGGCGGCTCGGTCAGGCCATGGTTAAGCCGACCGCTGTTCTTCGGAGACCCATGTGGACCAAGAGTCCGACGCGCCCCGCGCCATCTGGGTCATCGCCCTCCTGGGGCTGAGCGGCTTTCCGATCTCGGCCGGGGTTTACGCCTATGGGTCGGACCCGCTCGCCGGCCATGGCCTCAATGTGCTGATCACCTGGTCAGGCGTGATGCTGGGCTTCCTGGGCGGGATCCGCTGGGGGCTGGAGAGCGGCCGGACCGATCCCCGCTGGACGCGCCTGGCCATCTCGACCCTGTCGCCCATCGCGGCCTGGGGTCTGGTGGCCCTGCGCGGCGATATCGATGACGCCTGGATCCTGACCGGCTTCATCGCAGCCTTCATCCTGCAGTGGCTGTTCGACCAGCAGGCGCCGGACACCCCCTCGCGCTTTCCCCGGCTGATGACGGTGCTGACCCTGGGGGCCTGCGTCTCGCTGGCGCTGGCCCTGGAAAAAGCCCTGCGGATGTAGGGATCAGTCGCCGGTCAGCGACCGCCAGCCCACCGCATGGATGCGATGGGCGCCGAGCGCGCCGGCGAGCGGCGGGCGCACGAACATCCCCCCAAAGGCCGCGTCGCGGACGTTCAGGCCGCCCGCATAGGCGCCGAAGGCCGGCAGGATCACCCGCTCCCCGTCGCTGATGAAGCACCGCCGCCGCACCGTGCCGCGGGTCGAGGTGACCCGTGCGGCAGGATGCAGATGCCCCGCGACCTCGCCATATTGCGGTCCCGCCTGGGGCTCGTGCCGCAGGATGAGGCCGGCCAGGACCATCTCGTCGACGGCCTCGCCGGGCAGGGCGCGCGGGCCGTCGGCGTCGTGATTGCCCACCACCCAGATCAGGGTCCGCCCCTGGGCCAGGGCCCTCAGGCGCTCGGCGTCGTCGGCGGCGAGGCGGTCCTCCGACCGGCCGTCATGGAAGGTGTCACCCAGCAGCACCACGGCGTCGGGCGACAGGGCCGCGACCTCGGCCGCCAGCCGGCCCAGGGTCTCGCGGGTGTCGTAGGGCGGCAGCATCTGACCGCGCGCGGCGTAGGCGCTGCCCTTCTCCAGGTGCAGGTCGGCGACGATCAGGACGCGGGAGCCCGGGGCCCACAGGGCGCCGGACGCGCGCATCAGCACCTCCACCCCGGCCACGCTGGTGCGCAGGCCGCCGCAGGCGCTGGGGGCGAACTCATAGGCGGGACGGGGCAGGGCGCTCATCGGGTGGCCTCGGCGATCAGGTCGTCCTCGGCCTCGGCCAGGATCATCTCGCCCGCCTGGCCGGGCGAGCGCTCCTTGCCGATCTCCAGCAGGATCGGCACCGAGAAGGGGGACAGGTGGTCGAGGGCCGCATGGCGGATTCGGCCCTTGATCCGCGCCAGCAGCTGGCCCAGCCGCGCCACGTCGATCAGGCCCGTGGCGGCGTCTTCCCGCGCGCAGCGCAGCAGCAGATGGTCGGGCTGATGGCGGCGGAGCACGTCGTAGATCAGATCCGTGGAGAAGGTCACCTGGCGACCGGACTTCTGATGTTCGCCGGGGAATCGGCGCTCGATCAAGCCGGCGATAATGGCGCACCCCTTGAAGGCCCGCTTCATCATGAAGCTTTCGGCCAGCCAGGCCTCCAGGTCGTCGCCCAGCATGTCCTGGTCGAACAGCTCGTCGAAATCGATCCCGTCCAGCGGCTTCAGGGCCCAGACCGCCACGGCGTAGTCGTTGCAGACAAAGCCCAGCGGCGCGGCGCCCATCCGCTCCAGTCGCCGCGTCAGCAGCATGGCGAGCGTGGTGTGCGCCAGCCGGCCCTCGAAGGGATAGCAGACCAGGAAGTGGCGCTTGCCGCGCGGAAAGGTCTCCAGCAGGAGCTCGTCCTCGCCGACGATCAGCGAGCGGTCCTTCTGGATCTCCAGCCATTCGCGGACATCGGCCGGCAGCACCTTCCAGTGCGCCTCGTCGAACATCAGCTCGCGGACCCGCTTGGCCAGGAAGGTCGACAGCGCGAACTTCGACCCGCCCCAGGAGGGCATCTTGGGGTCCTTGTCGGCGGCCGGGCTGACCAGCACGTCGAGACCGGTCACGGCCATCAGTTTCCAGACTTGGCCAGCGAAGACGAAGGTGTCGCCGGGGTCGAGCATCTCCAGATAGCCCTCCTCGACCTCGCCGATCTTGCGACCGCCGCGCAGGGACTTGCCCATGGCGATGCGCACCGACAGCACGGCGGGCGAGAGGATGGCGCCCACATTCAGCCGGTGGCGCTGGGCGGTGGCGGCGTCGCGCACCCGCCACAGCCCGTCCTGGCCCTTCACGATGCGGCGGAACTTGTCATAGGTCCGCAGGGCGTAGCCGCCGGTGGAGACGAAATCGACGACCTGCTCGAAGTCCTCATAGGCCAGGTCCCGATAGGGACCGCTGGCCGTGACCTCGTCATAGAGCCGCAGCATGTCGAAGGGCTCGGAGCAGGCCAGGCCCATGATGTGCTGGGCCAGGACGTCGAGCGCGCCGTCGCGGGCCGCGTCGCCGTCAAATCGGTTCTCGGCGATGGCCTCGCGGGCGGCCTGGCATTCCAGCATCTCGAAGCGGTTGGCGGGCACGAACAGGGCGCGGCTGGGCTCGTCCAGCCGGTGATTGGCCCGGCCGATCCGCTGGACCATGCGGCTCGCCCCCTTGGGCGAGGCGAGCTGGATGACCAGGTCCACATCGCCCCAGTCAATGCCGAGATCGAGGGTCGAGGTGCAGACCACAGCCCGCAATTCCCCCCGCGCCATGGCCGCCTCGACCTTGCGCCGCTGCTCTGCGGCGAGCGAGCCGTGATGCAGGGCGATGGGCAGGTTGTCGTCGTTCAGCCGCCACAGCTCCTGGAACGCGAACTCGGCCTGGAAGCGGGTGTTGACGAAGACCAGCGCCGTGCGGGCCTTGCGGATGACATCATAGACCTCGGCCATGGCGTGCTGGGCGGTGTGGCCGGCCCAGGGGACGCGACCTTCCGACAGGAGCATGTCGACGATCGGCTGGGCCCCGCCCGGCCCGCGCACCAGGTCCACAGTCCTGATTCCTCCCTCGCTTGCGGGGGAGGGGGACCGCGAAGCGGTGGAGGGGGCGGGACTGGGCGCGGCGCCTGAGGCCGCCCCCTCCACCACGCCTGCGGCGCGGTCCCCCTCCCCCGCGAACGGGGGAGGACAAAATCCCAGCCACCTCTGGATCACGGCCGGGTCATCCACCGTCGCCGACAGCCCGACCCGGCGCATGTTCGGCGCGAAGGTCTGCAGCCGCGCGAGCGCGAGGGCCAGCAGGTCGCCGCGCTTGGAGGCGTGGATCGCATGGATCTCGTCGACGATCACGCAGGCCAGGTTCTCGAAATAGAGCCTCGCCCCCTCCCAGGCGCAGAACAGGGCAAGCTGCTCGGGCGTGGTCAGGAGGATGTCCGGCGGCTTCACCCTCTGGCGCTGCTTGCGGGACATGCCCGTATCGCCGGTGCGGCTCTCGGCGACGATGGGCAGGCCCATCTGGAGGATTGGGGCCATCAGGTTGCGCTCGACATCCACCGCCAGCGCCTTGAGCGGCGAGATGTAGAGGGTGTGGATGCCTCGGGGCGTATTGGCCGGCGGGCGTTCGGCGAGCTCGATCAGGCTGGGCAGGAAGCCGGCCAGGGTCTTGCCGCCGCCGGTGGGGGCGATCAGCAGGGCGTCGCGCCCGGCCCGGGCCTTGGCCACCATCTCCAACTGATGCGCGCGCGCGCTCCAGCCCCGGCCGGCGAACCAGGCGGCGAAGCGATCGGGAAGGAGATGGGGGCCGGGCCCCGCGTCTTCGGCCATCGCTCCGCCTATAGCATGTTCCCGTTCCGTTTCACGCCGAAACCGGCTAGTCGGATCAGGTGAACGCGCTTGCTCCGAGTCTCGACCTCGCCCCGGCCCTGGTGGTCCTGCCGGGCCCGCGCGCCGCGGCGGCGGATGCCGTCAAGGCCGCCGCGATCCGCGCGCCCGACGCCCGTGATCTGTTCGAGCATGGGCCCGTCCTGGTCGCCCACGCGGCCATGACCGCCAAGCGGCTGGGGCTCAACATGCCGCCGCGCGGCCCCGGCCTGTTCGACGCGCTGGAGCTCTACGCCTTCGTCCGCCCCGCGCGGTTCTGCGCCCCGTCCGCAGTGGGCCTGGCCCTGGCGCTCGGCCTGCCGGAACCCAAGGGGGCGGCGGAACAAGCCTCCAGCCTGCGGGCCTCCGCCCTCCACCTGCTGCGCGAACTGGCCGATACGCCCGAGCCCAGCCGCGAAGAAGCGCTGGCCATCGCCGAAACCCTGGCCCGGGCGGGATGGGCCTGGGGCGCGGCGGTGGTCGGGGCCCTGCGTTCGGCCCCGGTCGGCAATCAGTTCAGGTCCTCGGGGCTCGATGTCTGGGCGCGCGTCACCGAGTGGGAGGACCAGGCCCCGCCCGGCGAGGCCGGCTCCAAGCCGATCCTGCCCGCGGACGCGACCAAGCGCCTGGCCGAGCTGCTGCAGCGCGCCGGCCTGGATGAGGCCCGCCCGGCCCAGGTCGAGTTCGCCGCCGAGGCCGCCTTCGCCTTCCAGCCCCGCGAGCGGGAGGGCGAGCCGCGCATGATGCTGGCCGAGGCCGGCACCGGCGTCGGTAAGACCCTGGGCTATCTGGCGCCGGCCTCGCTCTGGGCCGAGGCCAATGGGCCCTCCGTCTGGGTTTCGACCTACACCCGCGCCCTGCAAAGGCAGATCGAGCGCGAGAGCCAGTCGATCTATCCCGACCCCAAGATCCGGGCGAAGAAGGCCGTGGTCCGCAAGGGGCGCGAGAATTACCTCTGCCTGCTGAACTTCCAGGACCAGGCCAACACCGCCCAGCTCGGCGGGGCCGACCTGATCGGCATGGGGCTGACCGCCCGCTGGGCCCGGGCGACGCGGGACGGCGACATGACCGGCGGCGACTTCCCCGCCTGGCTGCCCACCCTGTTCGGGATCGCCCCGGCGGCCCAGGCCAGCCCGGCCAATCTGGTCGATCGCCGCGGCGAGTGCATCCACGCCGGCTGTGTCCACTACCGGACCTGCTTTGTCGAAAAGGCGATCCGCGGTTCGCGGCGCGCCGATATCGTCATCGCCAACCACGCGCTCGTCCTGACCCAGGCGGCCTTTGACGGCGCCCGCGCCGCGCGGGGCTCCAAGGCCGATGGCGAGACCACCCAGCTCAAGCGCATCGTCTTCGACGAAGGCCACCACCTGTTCGACGCCGCCGACAACGCCTTCGCCGCAGCCCTGTCGGGCGCCGAGGCCGCCGAGCTGCGCCGCTGGATCCGCGGGCCCGAGGGGCGCGGCCGGCGCGGCCGCGGGCTGGAGGCCCGACTCTCCGACGTGATCGGCGACCGCGAGGACGCCCGGCGCGCCCTGCAGGACGCCACCCAGGCCGCCGCCGCCCTGCCGGGCGAAGGCTGGTCCGGACGCATCGCTCCGCCCAATGGCGAGGTGAACCCCATCGGCCCGATCGAGGGGTTCCTGGTCGCGGTGATCGAACAGCTGCGGGCCCGGGCGGCGCCATCCGAGGTCGGCATGGAATGCGCCGCCCGCCCGGCGCTCGACCTGGTGCGCGACACCGCCCGCACCGCCGCCGCCGGCCTGGCCAAGGTCGAGGCCCCCCTGCTGGCCCTGGCCCGGCACCTGGAAGACATCCTCGACGACGAGGCGGCGGACCTGGCCACCGGCGACCGGGCCCGGATCGAAGGCGCCTTGCGCGGGCTCGACCGCCGCGCCCGCATGACCCTGCCGGCCTGGCGCTCCATGCTGCGGGCGATCGACGAGGATTCCGAGGACGATCCGGACTTCGTCGACTGGTTCGACGCCACCTTCCTCTATGGCCGCGTGGTCGACGCCGCATGCCGCCGCCACTGGGTCGATCCGACCGAGCCCCTGACCAACGCCGTCATCGCCCCGGCCCACGGGGTTCTGGTCACCAGCGCGACCCTGGCCGACTCCACCCTGGACGATCCCTTTGCGTTGGCCGAGATGCGCACCGGCGCCGCGCGCCTGCCCGACCGGCCCAAGACGCTCAGGCTCGCCTCGCCCTTCGACTATGCGTCCAACGCACGAGCCTTCGTGGTCACCGATGTCAGCAAGGACGACGCCCGCCAGGTGGCGGCGGCCATGCGTGAACTGTTCCTGGCGGCGGGCGGCGGCGGGGTCGGCCTGTTCACCGCGATCCGACGCCTGCGCGCCGTGCATGAACGGATCGCCGCGCCCCTGTCGGACAAGGGGCTCGCCCTCTACGCCCAGCATGTGGATCCGCTGGAGGTCGGCGCCCTGGTCGACATCTTCCGCGCCGAGCAGGACGCCTGTCTGCTGGGCACGGACGCGGTCCGCGACGGGGTGGACGTGCCCGGCCGCTCCCTGCGCCTCCTGGTGTTCGACCGCGTGCCCTGGCCCCGGCCGGACATCCTGCATAAGGCGCGGCGCCTGCGGTTCGGCGGCAAGGGCTATGACGACAGCGTCGCCCGCAACCGCATCAGCCAGGCCTTCGGTCGCCTGATCCGCCGCGCCGACGACAAGGGGGTGTTCGTCATGCTCGACGCCGCCGCCCCCACCCGCCTGTTCTCCGGCCTGCCGCCGGGCGTCGAGATCCAGCGCGTCGGCCTGGTCGAGGCTATCGAGGCCACGGCGGCGTTCCTGGGCCCGGCGTCAGACTAGGGCCCGCGCCAGGCTTTCCAGTATGCCCGTCCAGCCCTCGGTGGTCTGGGCCTTCCATTGCGGCCCGACGCCCGTATGGGTCAGGACCAGGTCGCAGCCGCCATCGGCCGGCGCGATCTCGACCGTCACCGTGGTGGCGTCGAAGGCGATATTGTCGCCGAAGGTGAAGACCAGCCGGCGGGGCCGGTCGATCTCCAGATATTCGCCGACATGGGGCTCGTCCCTGTCGCCCCGCCGCTCGACGATCTCGAAGCGGCCGCCCACCTTGGCGTCGATTTCCACCTTGACCATGACCCCGGTGGGGGTGGCGAACAGGAAGCGGCCGGCCAGCGCCGGATCCAGCCAGGCGTCGAACACGCGCTCGGCCGGAAACGCATAGTGGCGGCGGACCTGGACGGTGACGGTCTGGGCGGTCATGGGGCGTCTCCTTCGGCGGCGTCGTCCTGGGCCCTGAGCAGGCCGTCGAGGACGTCGAGGCGGCTGGTCCACAGGGCGCGCTGGGCGTCCATCCAGGCCAGGGCCTCGGTCATGGGTTGGGGGGTGAGGGTGAGCAGGTGCTCGCGCCCGGCCTTGCGACGGCGGACCAGACGCGCGGTCTCCAGCACCCGGATGTGCTTGGACACCGCGTTCAGCGACATGTCGAAGGGCCGGGCCAGTTCGGTCACCCGGGTCTCCCCCAGGGACAGACGCTGGAGGATGGCGCGACGGGTGGGGTCGGCCAGGGCGGTGAGGGTTCGGTCCAGATGGGCGTCGGGCGTCATTGATCAACCTCTTGGTTGATCAATATGCAGTCCCCGCCAAACAGTCAACCAGTTGGTTCAGTATCCGAGCGCCAGGCCCTCGGCCCGCGGGTCCGATCCGCCGACCAGGACACCGGTGTCCGGATCGCGGGCGATCAGCTGGGCCGCGCAGGCCGTGCCCCAGCCGCCCTGACGCACCAGCCGGTGGCCGAGCGCCTCCAGTCCCTCCAGGGTCGGATCCCCGAACCGGGTCTCAAGCCGCAACTCATAGGGATTGGGCCGGTCGAGCGGATCGGTGCCGGGCCAGACCGTCCAGCGCGGCGCGTCGGCCACGGCCTGCACGTCCAGGCTAGCATCGATCAGATTGACCAGCATCTGCAGGTTCCACTGCGGCTGGCCGTCGCCGCCCGGGGTGCCGCCGACCAGGGTCATGCGGCCCTGCGGATCGGCCAGCATCCAGCAGTTCAGGGTGTGCAGGGTCTTCTTGCCCGGCGCGAAGATGTTGGGGTGGCCGTCCTCCAGGGTGAAGCCGCGGCCGGCCCGGTTGTTGAGCAGCACGCCCGTGTCGCCCGCCACCATGCCGGAGCCGAAATTCGACGACACCGACTGGATCAGCGAGACCATCATGCCGGAGCCGTCCGCCACGCAGAGATAGGTGGTGTCGCCGTCGCTCATCGGCCCGGGCGGGGTCTCCTCGGAGGCATGATCCGGATCGATCTGTGCGAAGCGCTGTTGCGCCCAGGACTTGGACAGGAGCTGGTCGAGCGGCGTCTCGCCGAAGGCCGGATCGCGGGCGTAGGCGATGCGGTCGGCATAGGCGAGCTTGATCGCCTCCGCCATCAGGTGGATCGCGGCGGCGTCGCCGCGGGCCAGCAGCGCGGGATCGGCCTGCTCGATGATGTTCAGGGCTTCCAGCAGGATCAGCCCTTGGGAGGGCAGGCAGGTCTGGAACACCGTGTGGCCGCGATAGCGGGTCTGCAGCGGCGCGGTGACCTCGGTCGCGTGGCCCGCAAGGTCCTCGGCCGACAGCGCCCCGCCGTTCGCGACCATGAAGGCGCCGATCTCGCGGGCGATCCCCCCGCGATAGAAGGCCTGCGGCCCTTCGGCGGCCAGGGTCCTCAGGGTGCGGGCGAGCCCCGGCTGCTTCAGGATCGATCCGGGGGCCGGGGCCTCGCCGCCCGGCAGGAAGACCGCGGCGGTGGCCGGGAACTGGGCGATCAGCTCGCGCGCACTGGCGATCGACCAGGCGCCGATCACGCTGAGGGCGTAGCCATCCTCGGCCTGGGATATGGCGGGTTGGGCGAGGTCGGCGAAGCTCCGCGATCCCAACCGGGCGAGCAGGGCGTCATAGGCGTCCACCATGCCGGGGACGCTGACCGCGAGCGGGCCACGATAGGGCATCCGCCCGTCGGTTCCGGCGGCGCGCATCTGCTCCAGGGTGGCGCTGCGCGGGGCGACGCCGCTGCCCATGAAGGCCAGAGGCGCCCGGCCGGCGCATGGACCAGGGCGAACAGGTCGCCGCCCAGGCCGCACATCTCCGGCATGACCACGGCGGCGGTCAGGCCCGCGGCCACCGCGGCGTCGACGGCGTTGCCGCCCCGGCGCAGCACCTCCAACCCAGTCTCGGTGACGAGCGGATGGGCGGCGGCGACCATGCCGCCCCGCCCGAAGACGGGGCCGACCCGGCGGCGCGGCCAGGGCGACCGCGCCATGGTGGCCTGAGGAAATCCGATCACGCGCGCCTCCCTGACTGAGGGGCGCACCTTAGCGGCTCTCCCGGGCGTGGGAACGGCCTACTGGCCGCGGGCCTGCATCATCTTCTGGATGGCGGAGGTCAGCTCGGCCTGGGTCACCTTGCCGTCGTGATCGGCGTCGACCAGGTCGAAACGTTCGGCCGGGCGGCCGGCGGCGACCCATTCGTCCTTGGTGATGACGCCGTCATTATTGGCGTCGAAATGCTTGAAGGCGGCGGCCGGGTCGGGCGGGCCCATCTGGGCCTGGGCGGCGCCGGCGAGGGCGAGGGCCGCGGCGGTGGCGGCGGCGAGGATGAAGGTGCGCATGGGCGTCTCCTGGTTCTTTATCCGGCGACCCAAACGCCTGGATGTTGCGCTATTATTGCACAAAGAACGCCAATATCCGGCGCTCAGCCGGAGGCCTTGGAAAACAGGTTGATGACCAGCACCCCGGCCAGGATCAACCCCATGCCCAGCATGGCCGGCAGATCCAGGGTCTGCTTGAACCAGATCCAGGCGATGCCGGTGATCAGCACAATGCCCACCCCCGACCAGATGGCGTAGCCGACACCCACCGGCACGGTCTTCATCGAGTGCGACAGGCACCAGAAAGCGAAGGCGTAGCCGGCGACCGTGATCAGGGAGGGCGTCAGCTTGGTGAAGCCGTCCGAGGCCTTCAGCATGGTGGTGGCGATCACCTCGGCGAGGATCGCGCCGCCCAGCCACACATAGCCGTTCAAGAGGACTTGCCCCGGTCGCGGCCGAAGTTGGGCTCGGCGCTTTCCTGGCCGGCGGCGACGATGCCGCGGCGGATGTCGCGGGTGCGGCTGAAAAGCTCGAACAGCTTGTCGCCCTCGCCCCAGCGGATGGCGCGGCTGAGCGCCTGCAGGTCCTCGGTGAATCGGCCCAGGATCTCCAGCACCGCGTCCTTGTTGGCCAGGAAGATGTCGCGCCACATGGTCGGGTCCGACGCCGCGATGCGGGTGAAGTCGCGGAAGCCGCCGGCGGAATATTTCATCACCTCCGCCTGGGTCACCTCCTCCATGTCGGCGGCGGTGCCGACGATGTTGTAGGCGATCAGGTGGGGCAGGTGGCTGGTCACGGCCAGGACCAAGTCGTGGTGGGCGGCGTCCATGCGATCGACATTGGCGCCGGCGCGGCTCCAGAAGTCGGCCAGCCGCTGGACGGCCTCCAGATAGGGATCATCGGTCCGGGCCTGGGGCGTCAGGATCACCCAGCGCTTCTCGAACAGCTCGGCGAAGCCGGCGGCCGGGCCCGACTGCTCGGTGCCGGCGATCGGGTGGCCCGGCACCACGAAGGCGCTGTCCGGCAGGGCCTTGGCCAGGGCCTCGGCGACCGAGCCCTTGACCGAGCCCACGTCGGTGACGGTCGCGCCGGGCTTGAGCCTCGCGGCGGCGGCCTCGGCGGCGGGACCCATGGCCAGCACCGGCACGGCCAGGACCACGAGATCGGCGCCCTCGACGGCCTCTCCGATGTGGCCGGTGATCAGGTCCGCATAGCCGAGCTCGGCGATCTGGGTCCGATGTTCGGGATTGGCGTCGGCCACGGCGACCTCGCCCACCGTCCCCGACGCGCGGGCCGCGCGGATCACCGACGAGCCGATCAGGCCGCAGCCGATCACCGCCATGCGGGGATAGATCACCTCGGCCACGGCTCAGCCCTTCAGGAAGTCGGACAGGGCGTCGACCACGGCGCGGTTGTGCTCTTCCAGGCCGATGGTGATCCGCAGGTGGTCGGGCAGGCCATAGCCGCCGACGCCGCGCACGATCAGGCCGCGCCGGGCCAGATAGGCCTCGGCCTCCTTGGCGGTCTTGCCCGGGGTCTTGGGAAAGCCGACCAGAACGAAATTGGCGGCCGACGGCACGACATCGAGGCCGAGCCCGCCGATCTGCTGGGTCAGCCAGGCCCGCCACTGTTCGACCAGGGCCAGGGACCGGGTCTGGAACGCGGTGTCGCCAAGCGCGGCGACGGCCGCCAGCTGGGCCGGGATATTGACGTTGAAGGGCAGGCGGATGCGGTCGACCGCGGCCGCCATCTCGGCCGGCATATAGGCCCAGCCGACCCGCAGGCCCGCCAGGCCGTGCAGCTTGGAGAAGGTGCGGGTCATGACCACGTTCTCGAACTCGCGCACCATGGACGCGCCGTCCTCGAACTCGGGGTCGGACAGGAACTCGGCATAGGCGCCGTCCAGCACCAGCACCACCGAGGGGGCGAGGCCGGCGTGCAGGCGGCGGATCTCCGAGCCGGTGATCCAGGTGCCGGTCGGGTTGGCCGGATTGGCGACGAACACCAGGCGGGTGCGCTCGTCCACCAGCTTCAGCATCTCGTCGACATCGATGCGGTAGTCGCGCTCCGGCGCGAAGCGGACCTCGGCCTGGCAGGCGCGGGCCCCGATCGCATAGGCGCCGAAGCCGTACTGGCCCTGGACGATATTGTCGCCGGGCTCGAGGAAGGTCTGGTTCAGGAGCTGGAAGATCTCGTCCGAGCCGCAGCCGAACAGCAGGCGCTCCGGCTCCAGGCCGTAGGTCTCGCCGATCGCGGCGCGCAGGAGGTTCGAGCGGCCCTCCGGGTACATGTGCAGCTGGTCGATGGCGCCGGCGAAGGCCTCGCGCGCCTTGGGGCTGGAGCCCAGGATGTTCTCGTTGGCCGACAGCTTCAGCGGATGCTCGACGCCCTCGGCGGTCGCCTTGCCGGGCACGTAAGGCGCGATGGCCAGGATGCCGGGCTTGGGCGTGGGGCGCGCGGCCGTGGCGCGGTCGAGGACGGGGGCGGCGTCGGTCATGGAGCGGTCTTGGACCTGAAGCGGAACGAGGAGCCCGCCTCTTACACGTCGAGCGGCGCCGGCGCAGCCCCGATCACCCCGGAAAGTCGGCCCGGCGCCCGGGCCAGCCGCTCGTCATGGGCCATGTAATAGCCCATCAGGGAAAACAGCTTCAGCCCGCCGCTTTCGGCGATCAGCTCGCCGGCCACACCGTCGCGGCCCAGAGCCGCCTCGATGGCGGCGGCCGACCCCGGCTCGTCGGTGACCCAGTAGGTGATGTCGTGGCCGGTGGGCTCGACATCGACCGCGGCGACGCAGAGCGCATTGAGCGGGCCCCAGGCGGCCAGGCAGGGCAGGGCGGCGAACACCTTCAGCGACGGCTCGGCCAGCAGACGGCCCCACCAGCCGCCCTCCAGCGCCAGCACAGCGACCCCGCCGGGCGTGCGGGCGGCGGCCAGGGCGTCTTCCGGCTTGGCGACCACGCGCAGCGAGGGTGCGGCGCCCAGGCGGTTGCGGGCGAGTTCGACGGCGCGAGCGGGATCCTTGCCGCCGAACACCGCGGCATGGAACGGACCCTGGCGGGACAGGCTGTCGCCGATCAGCTCGCGCCAGATGCGCACCACCAGCGAGGGGCGGGCGTTCTTCAAGGGATTGGCCAGCAGCTTGCGCAGCAGGGCGGCTTCGCGCCCCGGGCGCAGGGCGAACTTGTCGGCGTCGCCGGCCGCGGCCTTGGCGGCGGCGACCTCGCGCGCCAGGCCGGCGCGCTCCTCGACCAGCTTCAGGAGATCGGCGTCGATGGCGTCGATGCGCGCCCGCACGGCGTCCAGCGGGTTCGGCGCGGCTTTGGGATCGGCCTCGGCCATTTTGTCCCCCGAAAACGAAGGGTTGGCGCTTAGGTCATTGCGCGCGCGGGCGCAATAGGCCGGGAGGGCGCAAGAAAGTTGCGGGAGAAACGAACCTGCCAAAGGGCTGTCATCCCGGAAAGCGCGCAGCGCTTATCCGGGACCCATCCGCGCAGGGCTTTCAGGATGGATCGGTGCCTATAGGTCCTGGTCTTCCCCTGCGGGGAAACCGGGATGACAAGTTGGGGAGGGACAGGTCTTGTGAGGGCTCGTGTCTCACGGGAATTGAAATGCCACCCCACCCCCTCGCTTGGCGCACCCTCTCCAGTGAAATCACCTTTCAGGACCGCTGGCTCACCGTACGCTCGGACCAGTGCCTGACCCCCGGCGGCGCCAGGATCGGGCCCTATCATGTGATCGGCTATCCGAACTGGGTGAACGTCGTGGCGGTGCGCCCGGACGGGAAGTTGGTGCTGGCGCTGGAATATCGGCACGGCGCGGGGGAGGTGGTGCTGGGCCTGCCGAGCGGGGCGATCGACGCCAAGGACGGGGCCGACCCCGCAGAGGCTGCGCGGGCCGCGGCGGAGCGGGAGCTCGCCGAGGAGACGGGCTATGGCGGCGTGGCTTTCGAGCGGGTTCTGGGCGCATGGCCCAATCCCGCCAATCAGTCGAACCGGGCGACGACCTTCCTGGCGCTCGGCGTCCGCGAGGTGGGAGGGCTCTCCCCCGACTTGGGCGAAGAGATCGAGGTCGTGCTGGAGGACTGGCCGCAGGTGATGCGCCGGCTGGCGCGCGGGGAGCTCACCATGCAGGCCATGCACATCGCAGGCCTGTGGGCCGCGGCGACCCGGGTGCTGGCCCGCGGGACGGGCCTGGCGCCGAAGGTGCTCGCCGACCTGCGGGCCGCGGTGACTGGCGACTGACCAAATAGTCATATTCCGACTCGGAGCTGCGCTGTAGAAGGGGCGTCCACTCGCCAGCCCAGGACATCCGATGAGCGCCCTGCCCAAGACCGACCGCGTCGCCGACCATCCCATCGATCCGCGCTTTCCCGCCCGCTGGTCGCCGCGCGCCTTCGACGGCCGGGCCATGAGCGCCGAGACCCTGTCGCCCCTGTTCGAGGCCGCCCGCTGGGCGCCGTCCTGCATGAACAGCCAGCCCTGGCGGTTCGTCTACGCCCTGAAGGGCGGCGCCGACTGGGCGGGCTTCCTCGACGTGCTGTCGCCGACCAACCAGATCTGGGTGAAGGACGCCTCGGCCCTGGTCTTCGTCTGCTCCCAGACCCTGATCGGCCCGCCGGGCGCGACCAGCGGCATGCCCTCGCCCTCGCACAGCTTCGACGCCGGCGCGGCCTGGATGCAGCTGGCCCTGCAGGCGATGGAGATGGGCCTGCAGACCCACGCCATGGCGGGCTTCGACCGCGACCGCGCCGCCGCCCTGCTGGGCGTGCCCGAGACCTGCCGCCTGGAGGCCGCCATCGCCATCGGCTGGCCCGGCGACCCGGCCGCCCTGCCCGAGGCCCTGCAGGCGCGCGAGACCCCCAGCGGCCGCCACCCGATCGAGAGCTTCAGCTATGCGGGCCGCTTCCCGCCGGCGGCCCCGGCCTGAATATTTTCGACCGCCTGTAACCTCAGGCCCGGTTCGCGCGAACTTAAGCCCCTGAAGGTCAGCTTCAGGGGACTGCGACATGGCGATCGGCGGCGACTATCCCAGCCCGGTGACGGTGAACGGCTTTGCCTGTCACAACTGCACCGAGGTGGACGAGGCCAAGAAGCACATCGACCCGGCCCACCCGAAGGACGGCCCCTTCGGGGTCGACGCGCCCCCGGAGCGCCGGCATGGGCCCGCGGTGATCCTGGACGGCAAGGCCGCCGAATTGAAGGACGGCGAGAAGCTCGCCCAGAGGCGCGCCCAGGCGCTCGGCGGTGCGGCCGATCTGCAGGCTTAGCGGACCGCGCGATTGGCTTTGTGTCCTTGAACCCTCTCCCCGCTTGCGGGGAGAGGGCAGGGTGAGGGGCGCGCCGCGAAGCGGGGCGTCTTTCGGGCGAGGGCCGTGATGTTGCGTCTCAGCAAGGACCCCTCACCCAACCCTCTCCCCGCAAGCGGGGCGAGGGCTTTGACGTGTCAGACTCGGGATTCCGGACACCCCAGCATCGCCCGCACCGCCCGCTCCACCATCCCGGAGCCCAGCGGATCGGGGTCGGTCTCAGCCAGCAGGCCTTCGATGACCAGCTGGGCCAGGCCGTGGATCGTCGACCAGCAGCCGAGCGCGAAATCGGGGGTGAAGCGGTCGGGCGCCTCGCGGGCCAGGCGGGTCAGCAGTACGTCCTTCACGTCCTGGGCGGCGGCGCAGATCCCGTGCTCCACAGTGGGCCGGGCCGGGCCGAACATCAGCCGGAACAGCACCGGATGGTCGCAGGCGTAGCGGACATAGGCCACGGCCTGGGCGATCACCGCCTCGCCCGGCGCCGCGGCGGCGTCGGCGGCTTCCAGCGCGACCTTGAGCCCCTCGATGCCGCGCAGGGCCACGGCGGCCAGCAGGGCCTCGCGGTCGGCGTAATGGCGATAGGGGGCCATGGGCGAGACGCCCGCGCGGCGGGCCACGGCGCGCAGGGACGGCTCCTGACCCTCGGCCAGCAGGGCGAGCGCGGCGTCCAGCAGGGCCGCACGCAGATCGCCATGATGATAGGCCGGCTTTTCGAGCTCGCTCACCGCGCGGTCGGTTCCCTGTCGCATCGTCAATGGCCTTAAGTCCCACAGGCGGGCCGAAAGGTCCATGTTGACATTGTAGACATTATCGCCATGTTTGCATCGTAAACATTCGCGACCCCCTGCAGGATCTCCCATGGCCTCCGCCGACCTCTTCGCCCCGCTCACCCTCGCCAGCGGCGCGACCCTGCCCAACCGCATCGCCAAGGCGGCCATGGAGGAGAACCTGGCCGGCCCCGGCCAGCTTCCGGACGCGCGGCTGATCTCGCTCTATCGCCGCTGGTCCAAGGGCGGGACGGGCCTGCTGATCACCGGCAATGTCATGGTCGATGGCCGGGCGCTCACCGGCCCCGGCGGGGTCGTGCTCGAGGAGACCACCGATCTGGCCCCCTTCCGCGACTGGGCCAAGGCGGCCCAGTCCGGCGGCGCCAAGGTCTGGATGCAGATCAACCATCCCGGCCGCCAGGTGCAGGTCGACCAGGGCGGCAATGGCTGGTCGGCCTCGGACGTGCAGCTGGATCTGGGCCCGCACTCCAAGCTGTTCGTGAAGCCCAAGGCGATGAACGAGGCCGAGATCGCCGAGACCATCGCCCGCTTCGCCGCCACCGCCCGCCAGGCGGATCTGGCCGGCTTCGACGGGGTGCAGATCCACGCCGCCCATGGCTATCTGGTCTCGCAATTCCTCTCCCCCCTCGCCAACCACCGCACCGACAGCTGGGGCGGATCGATCGAGAACCGCGCCCGGCTGCTGGTCGAGATCGTCAAGGCCGTGCGGGCCAAGGTGCGCCCGGACTTCGCCGTGGCGGTGAAGCTGAATTCCGCCGACTTCCAGCGCGGCGGTTTCGACCAGGCCGACGCGCGCGCCGTGATCGGCATGCTGAACGAGCTCGGCGTCGATCTCGTGGAGCTGTCGGGCGGCAGCTATGAGAGCCCGGCCATGCAGGGCGAGGCCGCCGACGGCCGCACCCTGGCGCGGGAGGCCTATTTCCTGGAGTTCGCCGTCGACCTGAAGGGCCTGGCCAAGATGCCGCTGATGGTCACCGGCGGCATCCGCCGGCGCGAGGTGGCCGAGCAGGCCCTGTCGGAGGGCGTGGCGGTGGTCGGCATCGCCACGGCCATCGCGCTCGATCCCGACCTCGCCCATCACTGGCGCAAGGCCGCGACGGCCGCGCCCGTGGCGCCGAAGCTGAAATCCAAGAACAAGACCCTGGTCGCCATGGCCAGCATGGCCTTTGTCGGCGCCCAGCTGCGTCGGATGGCGACCGGCAAGGAGCCGGCGGTGAACAGCTCGCCGCTCCTGGCCATGATCGCCGGCCAGATGCGCCGCGGCGGCCAGATCAAGCGCTATCGGCGCTATCTGGCGGCGCGGGGGTAAAGGCACGCCTGCTCCTTCTCCCCTTGTGGGAGAAGGGGCGTCTAGATGTTAAGCAGCCCGGACGCCCTGGGCCTGGTGGTCGGCGACGGCGTGCAGCATGGCCTGGAAGGCGGCGAACAGCTTCTTCATCGCCGGCTTCTTGTAGGGAAACAGGGTCTCGCTATCCATGGCGTGGACGATCATCGCCACGTCGGCCTCGAACAGCAGCAGCTTGCCGTCGGCGGTCTCGCCCACGTCCATCGCGTAATAGTCGAGGCCGAAGGCCTCCGTCATCTCGGCGAAGGCCTCGGCGTGGCGGGCGGCGAAGTCGGCGTCGAAGGCGTCCATGAACCGGGCCTCCTCGGCGCGGCGCTCGGCCTTCTCGGCCATGCCGGCGCTCAGATAGTGCACCATCCAGTGGTCGGAGACGGCCAGGTGGCTGATGAAGGGGACGCCGCCGATGATGGCCACCCGCTCCTTGCGGAATTTTCCGTCGGGGCTGGCGTAATCGACATAGTCGGTGACGAAGAATTCCGGGCCCGGATGGTGCGCCAGATAGGCGAACAGGCCGGCGGCGTCGTCGCACTTCTCCAGGGCCTGTCCGGCGTGGGAATCGATCGGCCGCACCAGGATGGGGAAGCTGGCGGTCGGCAAGAGGTCGTCGAGCGTCACGTCCCCGGCCGACAGGGCCATCAGGTCGTGGCGGGGAATGCGGCGGGTGATCGGGGCCATGATGCGCGCGCTGCCGGCGAACCGGGCGGCGACCCCATCGCGGGTCAGGCCGGCGATGGCGGCGGGATGGCCATTGACCACCGGCCGCGGCCAGGCGGCGATGACCGGCTCAAGGGCGGCGAGCACCACGGCGTTGGTCTTGGATTCCCCGATCGCCAGGAAGGCGACGTCATGGTCCGGGACCTCGGCGGGCAGGGCCACGCCCGGCTCCACATAGAGGAGGTCCAGGCGGATGTTCGACCCCTCCAGCAGGAAATCCAGCGGCGTATTGGCCATCAGGTCGCCGGGGGTGACGAAGGCCAGCACCCGCAGGGCCGAACCGTCGCCATGGACCCGGCGGTAGAGGCGCGAGGCCTGCATGGCGAGCGCCTGGATCTCCAGGCCGCGGTCGATCTGGCCGGTCAGGGTCAGCATCAGGGCGATGTCGTACCAGGCCGCCGCATCGGAGGGATCGGCGTTCACCCGCGCGGTCATGGTGTTGAACACCGGCGACAGGTCGACCTCGTCGAACACCTGCTGCGCCAGGTGGGACAGGCCGAGGACCTGAGGGATCTGGGCGTCGGCGATCAAGGCGGGAAGGGTCATGCGCACCTGGGAGGACTGACGGTTCGAATCAGCGCCCCGGCCTCGCCTGAGCCAAGCGAGGCTTTGGGCGAATAGAGGCGCCATTGCGGCGGTTGTGTTGCGAAACGCCAGGGTGCGACGCGCGCTGGGCCCGCCGCCCCCGGATGCTTCGGGCGATGGCGAGAGGGTGGCGAGCGCGGCGTGGATTTATGGTTAACGAGGGCTTTCGCCGCGGCTCAGGCGCTGCGTCACTCCGACGCAGATCAGGGCCTGGCCGCCGAAATAGAGCACCCAGACGGCGGGGCTGACCCAGGGCTGGCCCGACAGCGGTCCGGTGCGGGCGAAGATCAGCAGGTCGGAGACCGCAAAGGCCAGGGCGCCGGCCCCCACCAGGCGGCGCGGAAACCGACTGAGCCAGGCCGAGGCAGCCATCAGCGACAGGAACAGGGCGTAGAAGGCCACGCCCCGCGCGCCGCCGCGATCGGCGGGCAGCAGGTAGGCGGTGATCGTCACCGCCGGGACCAGGACCGCGGCCAGCAGCACCTGGCTGAGGCTGGGCTTGGGCCGGCGCCAGCGTCCGTACAGGACGATGGCGATCAGGTGGCCGATCAGGAAGGCGACGGCGCCGGTGGTCAGGCCCGCCACCTCCAGCAACATGTCGCCCAGCGCGCCGAAGGCCATGACCGCGCAGATCAGCCAGCCGTCGAGATTGCGGGCGCGAAGCGCGGCATAGACCGCCAGCAGGGTGACGCCCGATCCCTTCCACAAGACGCCGACCTCCACTGGGATCGGCAGGTGGCCGGAGAGGAGATAGCTCGCACCCGCCAGGACGGCGCCGGCGAGCAGGGTCTTCTGGTTGCTGGTCTCGGGACTCGCGGTCATCGCGCCTGACTTAGCCGTTGCGCAGCGAGAAGACGATGTCGCTCTCGACCGGATTGATGAAGTCGCGGCCCAGGGCGCCGACGCAGGCCAGGAAGGGCGCCGAACTCGCCTTGCCGGGCAGCATCCAATCATGCAGCTCGATGGCGATGGCCGGAAAGGCCTCGACCCACGCGGTGTGCGCGGAAAACACGTCGCGTTCGGCGCCCTCGATATCGATCTTGGCGAGCAGCGGGGCGGCCCCGGCGGCGAACCGCGCCATCAGGGTTTCGACGCCATAGGCCGGAATGGCGCCCAGCGACCGGCCATGCTCGCCAGGTTCGTCCTCGCCCAGCGTCCGAAAGGCATCTGTCGATCGGCCGGGGTCGAAGAGCTGCAATTCCCCGTCGGACGAGGCCAGCGCCGCCTGGAGGCAGGTGATCTGATCGCGTCCCGCGCAGTTGCGGACCAGCAGCTCGAAATTGCTCGCTTCCGGCTCGATGGCGATGATCCGCGCGGCGGGATAGCGCCAGGCGAAGAACAGCACGCTGGCGCCGATGTTCGCGCCGGCGTCCAGGATCAGCGGCGTCTGTCCGGCCGCCACCAGGCGCTGGTACTCGGCGTCGATGAAGTCGCGGCGGGCGACCTCGCCGTGGCGGCTGAGCCGGTACGGATGCTTGCGCCAGTTCTCCTCAAGGGTGAAGCGATCCTTCGTGCCGGGCCTGTAGGCCATCTCGACGGAGATATCCCCCAAGCCGATCCGCATAACTTGCAGGGGCTCATCCATGAGGTCCTCGGTCAGGCGCGGCGCGCGGCGCCTCGGATCATAGGCGATTTGGACGGGCGGCTTACAGGGTGAAACGGACGTCGCGGACGATGGTGACGCCGCCTGACCGAATGACTTCGTAGCGGGCCCGATAAACGCCGCGCGGCCAGCCCGCCGCCGGGCGCTTCTTGCCGACATAGAGCAGCCACTGGGCCTTGTCGTGGTCCAGGGGCGGGCTGACGCTTTCGGCCATCTGGCCGCCGTCGGGGCCGAAAAGGGTCAGCCGCGGCTGGTCGCCGGCCTTCAGACCGATGGCGCGCACATAGGCGACCAGGGCGGGCGAGGTCGGCTGCGGCGCGGCCAGACCGCCGGCCTCGACATCGTCGTTGCTGAGCGCCCGGTCCGCGAAGCCGGCGTTCAGCACGGCGCCCGACTGATAGGGCAGCTGGGCCGCCGTGGCCGCGGACCACAGGCCGGCCGTGGGCGCGCGAGGATCGCAGCTGGTCGCGTTGGCGGGCGCGAAGGGGTCGACCAGCTGGCCGTCATGCCGGACGCTGAGGTGCAGGTGCGGATATTCCGTATTGCCCGATAGCCCGACCCGCGCGATCGGCTGGCCCGCGGCGACCCGGTCGCCGGCCTTGACCCGGATGCTGCCCTTGGCGAGGTGGCAGTACTGAGTCTCCCAGCCGCCGCCATGGCTGATGACCACCCCGTTGCCGCATTCCTGGCCGGAGATCGCGGCGGCGCCGGCGACCTTGACCGAGACGTCCGCCACCCCGTCCCGCAGGCGGGAGACCACCCCCGGCGCGGCGGCCAGGACATCCACCCCGGCCCGCTGCACGGCCAGGCTCGGCACGCGGATGTCGACCCCCGTGTGGTCCTGATAGGTCCGCTCGCCGCAGCGCCAGTCCTTCGCGCCCGGCCCCGGGTCGCGGTCGACATAGTTCTGCACCTCGCAGGTCTGGCCGGGCTTGCAGGCGATGGGCAGAGACAGCTGCGGCGCGCCGGCGGGCGCAGCCGGGGCGCTGTCGGCCACGGCGGGGATGGCGGTCAAGGCCAGGGCGAAAAGGGCGTGGCGAAGCTTGGACATGGGGACGGGCTTTCCGGCGGCGGCGTCCGGCAAACTGCCGCGGGCCTGGGTCGGGAATATGACCCGCAAATTGCGCCGCCGAGATCGACGACATCGCCGCCGATCCGGCCTAGCCTCCCGGGCGGACGGAGGGCAGGTCATGATTCAGACGGATCGACGCAGATTTCTGGGATGGGCGTCCGGGGCGGGCCTCGCCCTGGCGGCCGGGGCGGCCCAGGCGCAGCCGGCGCCGGACCTGAAGCCGATGACCGCAGGCGTCGTCCCGATCAGCCCGGCCGAGCGCCAGGCGCGGATCGCGCGGGCCCAGGCCCTGATGCGGGCCAAGGGGATCTCGGCCCTGCTGATGGAGCCGGGCTCGTCGCTCATCTATTTCACCGGGGTCCGCTGGAGCCGCAGCGAGCGGATGACCGCCTGCGTCATCCCCGTTGAGGGCGACGTCCTGATCGTCACCCCGCACTTCGAGGAGCCGTCGGTGCGCGAGAGCCTGGCGGTCCCCGGCGAGGTGCGGGTGTGGCAGGAGGACGAGAACCCGCTGGCGGTGGTGGCCGGCTGGCTGACCGAGAAGAAGCTGGCGGGCGGCGTCATCGGGGTGGAGGAGACGGTGCGCTTCTTCATCGTCGACGCCCTGCAGAAGGCCCTGCCGGGCGCCAGCGTGCGCAACGGGGCGGCCGTGACCCGCGGCGTACGGATGATCAAGACCGAGCACGAACTGGCCCTGATGCAGCTGGCCAGCGACATCACCATCGCCGCCTATCGCTACACCTACCCGCGGATCCGGGCCGGCATGACCCGCGGCGACATCGACGCCATCATGGTCGGCGCCACCCGCGCGCTCGGCGGCGAAGTGGAGTTCAACCTGATCCTGCTGGGCGAGGCGGCGGCCTATCCGCACGGCTCGGGCAAGCCGCAGATCGTCCGCGAGGGCGAGGTGGTGCTGATGGACTGCGGCTGCACGGTCGAGGGCTATCAGTCCGACATCTCGCGGACTTTCGTGTTCGGCGAGCCCACCGCCGCCCAGCGCAAGGTCTGGAACGAGGTCCACCGCGGCCAGGAGATCGCCTTCGCCGCCGCCAGGGTGGGGGCGCCGGCCGGTTCGGTCGATGACGCCGTCCGCGCCTATTACGAGAGCCTGGGCTACGGACCCCGCTACAGGCTGCCCGGCCTGTCGCACCGCACCGGCCACGGCATCGGCCTGGACGGCCACGAGCCGGTCAATCTGGTCCATGGCGAGACCACGCCGCTCGCGCCCGGCATGTGCTTCTCCAACGAGCCGGGGATCTACATTCCCGGATCGTTCGGCGTCCGGCTGGAGGACTGCTTCCACATGACCGAGGCCGGCCCGAAGTGGTTTTCGGTCCCGCCGCCGAGCCTCGACAAGCCGTTCGGGTGAGGGCGAGGGGCCGTCACCAGAGCTTGGGCGCCGGCGCCAGGGCGACCGGGCCCAGCGTCGTCTGGCCGGCCTGGAAGGTCAGCGGCAGGCGGCCGTCGGGACGGGCGGCCATGACCGCGGCGGCGGCCAGAGCCGATTCCGGCGGGACCAGGCCGGCGCCGGCCAGGGCGGCCATGGCCTGGGGTCCGTTGCGCACCGTCACGTCGAGATCGCCGGTGAGGTAGCCGTCGCCGTCGAGGGTGAGCTTGCCGGCCTGGGCCCCCAGCGAGGCGTCGCCCGCGGTGATCCCGGCCTGGCGCACCTGCAGCTGGCCGCCGGCGAGGGACCAGGCCTGGCTGCGTTCGGCCAGATCGGCGCCCTTGAAGCCGCTGACCTTGGAGAAGATCGAATCCCAGACCATCGCCACCGGCTTGCCCGCCCCGAAGGCCGCGAGCGTTCCGGCCGGCGCGGTGCGGCCGTCCTCCACCTTGAACAGGATCGCCCCCTGGTCGTCGGGGCCGGGGCGCAGGTGCAGCTCAACTCGCCTGGCCGAGGCCAGCGAAAAGGGCTGGGCGCCGGGGCCCGGGGCGAAGGTCAGGTCCTGGCCCTCGATCGACAGGGCCGGCGGGCGCTGGGTCACGTCGGTGAGGCTGGCGCGGATCACCCGGCCCTTGACCTCGACCGGCCCGCCATGCGGCCGGGTGAAGGTGAAGCCGTCCTCGGCCGCAACCATCCAGTGGCCCAGCGCATAGGCGAAGGCCTCCGCCTCCAGCTTCGGCGCCGCGAAGCCCCAGCCCGAGGGCTCGCGCAGGCGCAGCCCGGTGAAGGCGATGTCCATGCGGAACGGCCAGCCGCTGATCTTGCGGTCCTGCCAGGCGACCTCATAGCCGGCCTTGCGCAGGATGGCGGCGTCGGCGTCGATCGTCCGCTGCGCCTGGCCGCGGATGCCGATCCACACGCCGGTCCAGGCGATGGCGATTATCGCGGCGATCGCGAAGGGAACATAGAGTCCCAGCCGACCGGGTTTGCGGTCGGGCGCCGGATCGGGCACAGGTGTGGGGTCGGACGGGGTTGAGCGGCGGGCCATGTCGGTTGAGCGTTGGGTGTTTGGTTATGGGTCGCTGATGTGGCGGCCCGGCTTCGCGTTCGTCGAGCGCAGACCCGCCACCCTACATGGTCGCCGCCGCGCCTTCTGCATCTATTCGGTCCATCATCGCGGCACCTATGAGCGTCCGGGCCTGGTCCTGGGCCTGGCGCCCGGCGGTCGACCCGCGGCGCGGCCTATCGCGTGGATGAGCAGGCCTGGCCAGAGGTCTACGCCTACCTGCGCGAACGCGAGCAGCCGACCGAGACCTATGTGGAGGCCACGCGCCGCATCCGCCTGGACGGCGGCGCCGAGGTGGAGACCCTGGTCTTCCTGTCCGACACGGCCCATCCGCAATGGGCGGGCGCGCTCAGCCTGGAGCGCCAGGCCGAGCTGATCTCCGGGGCCACCGGCCTGTCGGGGCCGAACATCGATTACCTGCGCGACCTTGTCGCGCATCTGGAGGCCGAGGGCATTCGCGACGCCGGGATGGAGGCGCTGCTGGCGCGGGTCGAGGCGATCTCGGCCTAGCTAGCCGGAATAGCGCGCTTCGGCGGCCACCGGCTTGGCCGATCCCTTCACCTCGCCGAGCGCCCAGGCGAGATCCGCCAGATAGGCGTCGGCGACCTGCAGGTGGAAGGGCGAGATCATCATGTGCAGGGCCCGGGGCTCAGTCCCCATGCTGGAGAACCAGCCGCGCTCGCGCATCTTCACCCAGACCGCCAGGCAATCGACGTCCGGATGGGTGAAGCTGAGGATGCCCAGTTGCGGCCGCCCCAGGGTGACGAAACCGAGCGCCTCGGCCCCGGCCTGCATCTTTTCGCGCGCGGCGACGACCTGGCCCTGCTTGTCGCGATAGCCGGCGACGCCGAGGAAATTCATCACCGCCCAGGCCGCCGAGGTCGCGCCGCCGGGACGGGTGCCCGACAGGGTCGGCGTGGTCATCCGCCCCGCCGGCCAGACGTCGAAGTCAAAGGTCATGAACCTGGCGAGCTCCGCCGAACGGAAGAACACCGTGGACGCGCCCTTGGCGCAGTAGCCGTACTTGTGCAGGTCGGCGGACATGGACTTCACGCCCGGCAGCTCGAAGTCGAAGGGGGCGATGTCGGACCCGTTCATCCGCACGAAGGGCGCGATATAGCCGCCCACGCAGGCGTCGACGTGCAGCCACAGGTCCCGCGCCACGGCCAGCTCCGACAGGGCCGCAATCGGATCCATCAGTCCATAGGGGAAGCAGGGGGCCGAGCCCACGATCATGATGGTCTTGTCGTCCGCCGCCGCGCCGATCGCCGTCGGGTCGGCCAGGAAGTCCTTCACCGGCGTGCGGCGGACCTCGATCTCCATCACCGCGCAGGCCTTGTCGAAGGCCGGGTGGGCGGTGCGCGGCAGGACGATGTTGAGCTGGCCGGTCAGGCCCTTCACCTTGCGGGCGTAGTCCCGTGCGGTCTTGACCGCCATGGTGATGGAATCGGTCCCGCCCGAGGTAATGGAGCCCGTGGCGTCCTCAGGCCCGTGCAGCAGGGACAAGCCAAAGCCCACCACCTCGGCCTCCATGCGCTTGAGGCTGGGGAAGGCGGCCGGGCCCAGGCCGTTCTCGGACATGAAGAGGGCGTAGGCCTCCTTCTGCACCCGCTCGACCTCGGGACCTGCGTTGAACACATAGACGCCGGTCTTGCCGTCGCGCCACCGGACGTCGCCCGCGGCGTAGTCCGCCATCCGCCCCTTCAGAGTGTCCCAGTCGGTTCCGGTCTCGGGCAGGGGCTGGCGCATGGCGATGTCCTAGAGGGGTAGGAGCTGGTTGGAGGCGGTCTCGATGCGCTCTTCCAGGGTGCGCATGAACTCGCCGCGCTTCAGGCCGGGCGGAATGGGTTCGAGATATTCGAAGACGATCGTGCCGGGCTTGCGCAGGAAGCCGTGGGCCGGCCAGTGGACGCCGGAATTGGTGGCCACCGGGTGCACCGGCAGGTTCAGGTCGCGATAGAGGGCCGCGATGCCGGGCTTGTAGTCGCCGGCCTTGCCGGGCTCGCCGCGGGTGCCTTCGGGGAAGATCAGCAGCTGCCGGTTCCCTTTCTTGAACTGCACCTGGGCGCCGCGGACCATCTTCTTCAGGGCGTTGGCGTGTCCGGCGCGGTCGACCATCAGGGCGCCCATCTTGACCCCGTACAGCCCGAACAGCGGCACATAGATCAGCTCCTTCTTCATCACGAAGAACGGGCTGGAGAGCACGCCGAACTGGGCGAAGACGTCGAGCATGCACAGATGCTTGGGCGCGACGAGGGCGTCGCCCTTGGGGATGAACTGCTTGCCGCGCACCTCGACCTTGATGCCGCACACTACGAGCAGCAGCAGATTGATCCCCGCGCTCCAGACAAAGAGGGCCCGGCTCATCCAGGACGCCGGCAGGATCAGGAACGGGATCATGATCAGGGCGAAGAACACCGACCAGATGTAGAACAGGACCACGAAGAGGATGGAGCGCAGGGCGAGCAAGGTCAGCCTTTCGGGGATGGAACGGTCGCAGGCGGGGACGCCGCGGCGTCCTTGGGGCCCATGCCGCGCACGATCTCGCGGCCGAGGATCGCCAGATACTTCGAATACTCGGTGATCATCAACCGGGCGCCGCGTCCGGTGCGCCACCAGTAGTGGGCGTTGATGACCGAGGTCGACACCGGATAGGCCTGCAGCCGCGCGTGCGGCAGGGTCGAGCGCAGCTCCAGCATGGCGCGCGGCATGTGATAGTCGGCCGTCACCACGATCAGGCTGGAGTACCTCATGGAGTCGGCCCATTCGGCGGTCTCCCGCGCATTGCCCACCGTGTCGGCGGCGGTGAAGCCCAGGTCCACGCAGCAGTCATAGATCTTGCGCACCGCCTTGGAGACGGTGCGGATGTCCTCGCGGCTGGCCTCGCGGTTGACGCCGGAGACCAGCATCCGCTTGGCCTTGCCGGCCTCCAGCAGTTCGACTCCGGCGATGATCCGCTCATTGGACCCGGCCCCGGTCAGGGTCACCACGCCATCGGCCCGCTCCGGCTCCGGCGCAGGCGTCGAGCGGTCCACCCGGTCGGCGAAGGCGATCAGGCCCGAGGCCCAGATCAGCCCGACCAGGAAGATCGCCGTAAGGCCCTTCAGCGCGCTGTTCATCAGGCCATGTCCCGGATCAGACCCTCGGCGGTCAGCCGCGCGGCGATCGCCGCGACCAGGGCGGCCAGCACGGGGCAGGGCGCCACCGCCAGGAGATCGGTCCAGGTGATCGGCAGCACCGGCGTCAGGCCTCCCTCGCCGCCCGCCAAGCGCAGGCCAGCCCCTATGATCGCCGCGCCCGCCGCGCCGAACAAGCCCGCCACCGCGGCCATGCGGGCGAAGCGCAGCTGGAACAGCCGGGCGATGAAGTGATCGTCCGCGCCGGACAGATGCAGCACCTCGACCACGTCGCGGCGGGCCTGCAGGCCGGCCTTGGTGGCGAAGGCCACGACGGCGCCGGCGGCCGCCGCGATCAGGCCGAACACCGCCGCCCCGAACCAGCGCACCATGCCCGCAGCGCGGGCGATATCGGCGGTCCAGATCGAATGGTCGTCGACAATGCCGTCCACCCCTTGCGCCTTCAGCGCGGCGTCCATGTCGGCGGCGGTGGCGGGTCCGTTGGGATCCAGGTCGACGGCGACCAGGCGCGGCACCGGCAGGTCGTCGAGATCGCTGATGTCGCCTAGCCAGGGGGCGACCATGGCCTCGACCTTTTCCTTCTCCAGGGCCCGGGCCTCGGACACGCCCTTGACCCCGGCCAGGGTCTCGGCGGCGCGGGCGGCGGCGGAATCCGGCGTCTCATTGGCCTTGGGCCGCACGATGATGGTCGCCTGGCGGGTCAGCTGGTCGCTCCAGCCCCTGGCTGCACGGTCCGAGGCGATGACCCCCAGCGCCGTCAGGCAGGCCAGGAAGCACAGCACCGCGATCACGAAGGTCAGCGCCCCGTCCCGGCTGTCGGCGGCGGGCAGGAAGGACGAGGGTCGCCAGCGGGCGACGAAGGCGTCGGTCTCGCTCATGGCCGGGGCCCCGGCGCGTCCAGGCGGGCGAGGCGGCCGTCCTCGAGGTGCAGGACGTCGCGGCCCGAGCGGGCGACGAGGTCCTGGTCGTGGGTGGCGATCAGCACGGTGGTGCCCAGCCGGTTCAGCTCCACGAACAGGCGCAGAATCCGCAGGCTCATGTCGTGGTCGACATTGCCGGTCGGCTCATCGGCCAGCAGGATATCGGGGCGGTTCACCACCGCGCGGGCGATGGCCAGGCGCTGCTTCTCGCCCCCGGCCAGCGTCGCCGGCATGGCGTGCATCCGGTGCTTCAGCCCGACCCAGGCCAGCAGCTCGGCCACGTCTTGGCGATAGCTGTCGGGCTTGCGGCCGGCGATGCGCAGCGGCAGGGCGACATTGTCGAAGGCGGTCATGTGCTCGAGCAGGCGGAACTCCTGGAACACCACCCCGATGCGCCGCCGGATCAGCGGCTTCTCGGCCGGCGGAATCACCGACAGGTCCTCGCCGAACATATGGATCAGGCCCTTGGACGGCTTGGCCGCCAGATAGATCAGCTTCAGCAGCGAGCTCTTGCCCGCGCCCGAGGCCCCGGTGAGGAAGTGGAAGGAGCCCGGCTCCAGCTCGAAATTCAGATCGCGCAGGGTCTCCGGGCCCCGGCCGTAGCGCATCGAGACATCTTCGAAGCGCAGGACATGATCGGCCTCGACTTCGGCCTCTGCGGCGTGCGGGTTTCTGGACATGGGACCCGGAATCGGAGACCTCGGAGGAGGGGTTTGCATGTCCGATTCTGCGCCGATGATAGCCGCCGCGGACTTGCGTCTTCCAGCCTTAAGCTAATCCGTCCCCGATTTCCTGGTCCAGACCGATCGCTCCCCGAATCGCCGGCCCGCCGGGGTGGGCGATTGGGCGCAGGGGCGTCGCCTCGGCCGCTATCGTGCTAGCCTGACGACTCGTGCGATGGGAGCTGTGGGCAAGGCGGCAAGGAATTGTGGAACCGCTGCCGTTACCGCCTACAATGCCGACCAAGCGCGGGATTAGTGCTCTGAATTCAAGTCCTTGGCGAAAGCGTCTGATTCGGCCGTCATGATACTGACCTGTCCAGAGTGCGCGACCAGCTACTACGTGGATGATTCCAAGATCCCCGCGGAAGGCCGGACGGTGAAATGCGTGTCCTGCGGGCACCGCTGGCATGCGGAGTCCGCGGCCGCCCTGGAGCTTGACGTCTCCGAGGACGAGGGCGCGCTCGCCCACGAGCCGGAACCCGAGGTCGAGCCCGAACCCCTGGTCAGCGATCTGCCGGGCGAGGAGCTGCCCAAGGTCTTCCGCGCCAAGGCGGCCGACGAGCGCAAGCTGCGCGAGGCCGCGGCCAATGGCGTGGTCTGGGCCGGCATGACCGCCGTCCTGGCCATCGTCATCGCGCTGGCCGTCGTGTTCCGGGTCAATGTCGTGAAGATCTGGCCGCAGTCGGCGGGCGCCTATGCCGGCGTCGGCCTGCCGGTCAACAGCCTGGGCCTGGTGATCGAAGGCGTGAAGGCCGAACCCTCCCTGCAGGACGGCCACGCCGCGCTCTCGGTGTCGGGCATGATCCGCAATATCGAGGACACCGCGATCACCGCCCCCCCGCTGCGGGTTAGCCTGATCAACAAGGCCGGCCGCCGGGTCTCGACCAAGATCGCCCAGCCCGCCGACGCGGTGGTGCCGCCGGGCGAGACCCGCCATTTCGCGCTCGCCATTCTCGACCCGCCCACCTCGGCCAACGAGCTGGAGGTCGCCTTCGCGCCGGAGGCCGCGCGCAAGGGCGTGGTGATTCCCCAGGCCAAACACGCGCCGGCGCCGCCGGCCGAGACCGGCCCCCTGCTGCGCGGTCCCGACGAGGGATCCGAGGCGGCGATGTCCGGCCCCGCCCCGGTGGAGGCCGCGCCCCTGCCGTCCAATTCCCCCTACGCCCTGCCGAGCGCCCCGCCGCATGAGTGACGCCCCCGTTCCCGTGGTCCTGCTGACCGAGGCCGAGATCGCCGCCAAGGTCGCCGACCTCGCCCGCCAGATCGCGCCGCGCATCGATGACGAGACCGTGGCGGTCTGCCTGCTGACCGGCGGCCTGTGGTTCGCGGCCGACCTGACCCGCGCCCTGTCCCGCGAAGGCCGCCATGTGCGCTTCGACGCCCTGTGGCTCGCCTCCTATGGCGACGAGCGCGCCAGTCTCGGGCGGTGCGAGGTGCGGGCCGACCTGCAGCGGCCCCTGGCCGGACGCCGGGCCCTGGTCATCGACGACGTGTTCGACACCGGCCTTTCCCTGTCGGAAGCCCACCGCCTGGTGCGCGACGCCGGCGCCGCCGAGGTGCTGACCGCGGTCTTCGCCACCAAGCCCTGGCCCAAGCCCCGCGCCATCCAGCCCGACTTCTCGGCCTGGGACGCGCCCGCGCGGTTCCTGGTCGGCTACGGCATGGACTCGGCCGGCGCGATGCGCGGCCTGCCCTTCATCGGGGCGATGGACTAGGGCCGCGTCAGAGCCAGGGGGCGGGCGCTTCCTTGGCCAGCATGTCCTCATAGGTCGGTCGCGGTCGGACCACGGCCCAGTGGGCGCCCTTGACCAGCACTTCCGGGACCAGCAGGCGGCTGTTGTACTCGCTGGACATCACCGCCCCATAGGCGCCGGCGCTCATGAAGGCCACCAAGTCGCCGGCCGCGAGCGGCGGCAGGGCGCGGTCGCGTGTGAAGGTGTCGCCGGTCTCGCAGATCGGCCCCACCACGTCATAGACCACCGGCTCGCCGGCCCGCGGCTTGACCGGGCGGATGTCGTGATAGGCGTCGTACATGGCCGGCCGGATCAGGTCGTTCATGCCGGCGTCCAGCACCGCGAACTTGCGGCCCTCGGGCCGTTCATGGATGTGCAGCACCCGGGCCAGCAGAACGCCCGCGTTGGCGCAGATCATCCGGCCCGGCTCGAAGGAATAGGCCACGTCCAGCCCGCCCATCGTCTTGGCGATCATCCGGGCGTAGTCCTCGGGCGAGGGCGGGGTCGGCTGGTTGAAATAGGGCACGCCCAGGCCGCCGCCGAGGTCGAGGCGCTCCACGCCCAACCCCTCGGCGCGCAGGCGCTCGACCAGGCCGCGCATCTTGGCGAAGGCCTCGGCCATGGGGGCGAGGTCGGTGATCTGGCTGCCGATGTGGCAGGTGACGCCGACCGGCTTCAGGCCGGCGTTGTTGGCGGCCTGGGCATAGAGCCGCTCGGCCTCCGAGAACGAGACGCCGAACTTGTTGTCGGCCTTGCCGGTGGAGATCTTGGCGTGGCCCCCGGCCGAGACGTCGGGGTTCACGCGGATGGCGATGGTGGCCCGGGTTCCCAGGGACTGGGCGACCTGGGAGGCCAGATGCATCTCGGGCTCGGACTCCACATTGATCTCGGAGACGCCGTTCTTGAGCGCGAAGGCCAACTCCTCGGCGGTCTTGCCGACGCCGGAGAACACGATCCGCTCGCCGGGAATGCCGGCCGCGAGCGCGCGGCGGATCTCGCCTTCGGAGACCGTGTCGGCGCCGGCGCCCAGCCGGGCCAGGGTCTTCAGCACCGCGACATTGGAATTGGCCTTCACGGCGAAGGCGATCAGCGGCGGACCGCCGTGCTCGCCCTTCAGGCCCGCCCCGACCAGGGCGTCGCGCAGCACGGTGTAGTGCCGCTCAAGGGTGGCCGAGGAATAGACATAGACCGGCGCGCCCACCGCCTCGGCCAGAGCGGTCAGCGAGACGTCCTCGCACCACAGCTCGCCGTCCCGCAGATCGAAGTGGTTCATTGCGGGTTGTTGTACGGGTCCGGCATGGCGTTTGCGGACCGCTGGCCGTCGGGTTGTTGGTGCTCTCGATCGGCTCGCTGCGCGAGGGCGCGGGGTCGGAGTTGCGGTCGCGGGGATCGACGGTGCGGATCGAGCGGGTCGGCTGGGCGCCGGCGTCGGCGCCGCCGCCCTTGCCGAAGATCGGGCCGGGACGTTCCAGGGCGCCGAGCTTGCCGCAGGCCGACAGGCCGCCGGCCGCGAGCGTGAGGGCGCCGATCAGGGCGAGGGAGCGAAGGGTCATTTCAGCATCTCCTTCCAGCGCGCGATCTGGGCGCGAACCTGCTCCGGCGAGGTGCCGCCGTAGCTCTTGCGACTGCCGGCCGAGGCCCGCGGGGTCAGCACGTCATAGACCTCTGCGGTGATTCCCTGGGACAGGGCCTGCAGCTCCGACAGGGGCAGGTCGGCCAGGTCGCAGCCGAGGATCTCGGCCCGCTTCACCGCCGCGCCGGTCACGTGGTGGGCGTCGCGGAACGGCATGTCCAGGGTGCGCACCAGCCAGTCGGCGAGATCGGTGGCGGTGGAGAAGCCCGCGCCGGCCGCCTGGGCCATGCGCGCGGCCACCGGCTCCAGGTCCGCGATCATCCCGGCCATGGCGGCGAGCGACAGCTCCAGGGCGTCGAAGGCCTCGAAGGTCGGGACCTTGTCCTCCTGCATGTCCTTGGAATAGGCGAGCGGCAGGCCCTTCATCACCACGGTCAGCTGGGTGAAGGAGCCGAGCAGCCGGCCGACCTTGGCGCGCACCAGCTCGGCGGCGTCGGGGTTCTTCTTCTGCGGCATGATCGACGAGCCGGTGGTGAAGGCGTCGGTCAGCTTGATGAAGCCGAACTGCGGCGTCATCCAGATCACGATCTCCTCGGCCAGGCGCGACAGGTGGGTCCCGCACAGGGTGGCGGCGGCCAGGGCCTCAAGTGCGAAGTCGCGGTCGGAGACGCTGTCCAGGGAATTGGCGGTCGGCCGGTCGAAGCCGAGCGCTTGGCGGTCTGCTCGCGGTCGATGGGGAAGGGCGAGCCGGCGAGCGCCGCGGCGCCCAGGGGGCACTCGTTCATCCGCCGGCGCGCATCGGCGAAGCGGCCGGCGTCGCGGCCGAACATCTCCACATAGGCCATCAGGTGGTGGCCGAAGGTCACCGGCTGGGCGGGCTGCAGATGGGTGAAGCCCGGCATCAGAGTCTCGGCATGGGCCTCGGCCTTGGCCAGCAGGGCCGACTGCAGGTCGCGCAGCTGGGCGATCGTGCGCTCGCAGGCCTCGCGGACCCACAGGCGGAAGTCCAGCGCCACCTGGTCATTGCGCGAGCGCGCCGTGTGCAGCCGGCCGGCCGTCGGGCCGATCAGCTCGCGCAGGCGGGCCTCCACATTCATGTGGATGTCTTCGTATTCCTCGCGGAACGGGAAGGTCCCGGCCTCCATCTCGGCGGCGATGGCCTGCAGCCCGCCCTGGATGGCCTCTTCGTCGGCGCTTGAAATGACCCCCTGCTTGCGCAACATCGCGGCGTGCGCGCGCGACCCCGCCAGGTCCTGCGACGCCAGACGGCGGTCGAACCCGATGGAGACGTTGATCGCCTGCATCAATTCCGCCGGTTTGGACGTAAAACGCCCGCCCCACATGGCCTGGCCCTGGCCGTCGGCGGCGGACTTGTCGGGGCGTTGCGAGGAGTCGTCTGACATATGAGCGAAATCGATAAGAGCGGTGAGGGCGGAAACGGGGGCGAACCCAGGTCCGGCCTGCTGAAACGGGCCATCTGGGGCGTCGCCGCGGTGGGCGTCGCGGCCGTTGTCTACATCATCGTTCAGGCAAGCTCCAATCCCGCAGCGCATGGCGACCTCAAGTCGGTCGCCAAGGGCGAGATGGCCAAGCTGACCATTTCCCCGGACGCCACCGCCGCGCCGGCCACCACCTTCTATGACGGCGAGGGCAAGCCGCTCCGCATCGCCGACTTCAAGGGCAAGGTCGTGGTGCTCAACATCTGGGCCACCTGGTGCGGGCCCTGCGTGCTGGAAATGCCGACGCTCGCCAAGCTCGCGGCGGAATATCCGACCGACAAGGTGATGGTCGTGCCGGTCAGCGTCGACGGCGACCGCGAGGCCGACAAGGCCAAGGCCTTCATCGCGACCCACGCGCCGCTCACCTTCTATCGCGATCCCAAGATGAAGCTGCCCTACGACCTCAAGCCCGCCTCGGTGGGCATGCCGACCACGGTGATCTTCGACAAGGACGGCGTCGAGAAGGGCCGGCTGATGGGCGGCGCCGACTGGTCCGGCGCCGACGCCAAGGCGGTGATCGACAAGGTGCTGGCCTCAGGCTGAGGGCCGATTTGCGGTTGACCTGAACTTCCGGCCCTGGCCACCTGAGGTAGGTCCTCAGGGAGACGGCGCGCTATGGCCACGGGTACGGTCAAATGGTTCAACACCACCAAGGGGTACGGCTTCATCCAGCCGGATGACGGCGGCAAGGACGTCTTCGTCCACATCACGGCGGTCGAGCGGGCGGGCCTTCGCGGCCTGAATGACGGCCAGAAGGTCAGCTTCCAGCTGAAGGAAGAGCGCGGCAAGATCGCCGCCGTCGATCTTCAGGCCTTGTGATCCCCGCCTGACGCCCAAATGAAGAAGGGCGCGGTCTCGGCAAGGAGACCGCGCCCTTCGGCGTTTCCAGACCCTAGTGTCGTGCGTCAGGCGCTTTCTTTGTGGCGCGCATAGACGGCGGTTTCCGGCCCGGTCAGGGCGCGCATGAAATTGACCAGCGAGGCGCGGGCCTCCTGCGGCAGGCGCTCGAAGCCGGCCAGCAGCTCGAGCGCGCCCGGCGTCCGCATGCGGCTGAGCAAGTCCAGGTCGCCCGTCGCATCGTGGCCGGGTGTGTCCAGAACATCCATGAGGTCGACCACGCGGCAGCGCAGCGCCCGGGCGATCTGGACCAGGCGCGAGAACGAGATCCGGTTCGCGCCGTTTTCGTATTTCTGGATCTGCTGGAAGCTCACCCCGCACTGCTCGGCCAGGGCTTCCTGCGACATGCCGATGGTGCGGCGGCGAATCCGGACCGCGGCCCCGAGGGCGACATCCATGGGATCTGGGGTCTTGTTGGATACCTCGGCCATGGTCGTCATCTCCTCATTAGATATCGGGCCGACCTCCCGTCGTCCGACATCGATCTTCCAAGATGTCCTGAGTAATTGCACATATTTCAATTTTGCAAAGCTGTCTCATGCAGGAGAGGCGCCCAGGGTGGGTTCTTGCTCTCAGGACCCCTCAAAGTGGTGATATGCAAAACGACAGTTTTTGAGTTTTTTCCCGTAAAACCAAGCAAAAGCCCTGGGGTTGGGGAGGCGCCAAGTGTCCGGCTCCACTAGGGATTCTTAAGGTCGCGATCCTTGGGCGCCCCCGGTGTCACTGACAATGAAGGCGCAGGATCAATTCACGCCCTACTCGTTTTGAGTAGAATAGGTTCAGCGAATTCATGCCCTCAACGTGAGTATATGAACCGCGATAACCGAGAATGCGACGGAGTCTCAGTCACTGAAGACGAATCGTCTGGACCAGCGCGCGCCCGGCTTGGCCGGCGCTGGCGGTCATGGCTATGGTCGGCCGCGTTTCAACATCACCCTGGCGGCCAGGCCGCGAGCTGGAGGTTCCCGTGCGTAGACTTGGTTTGGCCGTGCTGGCCGCGGCGATCGCCGGCGCCCCCGCCCTGGCCCAGGCGGCGCCGGACGCCGGACGCCTCAAGGCGGAGGCGGCGCGGGTCTCCATCCTCCGCGACGACTGGGGCGTCGCCCACATCAAGGGCCATACCGACGCCGACGCGGTGTTCGGCATGATCTACGCCCAGGCCGAGGACGACTTCCATCGGATCGAAAGCAACTACCTGACCGCGCTGGGCCGCCAGGCCGAGGCCCAGGGCGAGAGCCAGATCTATGCGGACCTGCGCCAGAAACTGTTCATCGATCCTGCGGACCTCAAGGCCCAGTACGCCAAGAGCCCCGCCTGGCTGAAGGCGCTGATGACCAGCTGGGCCGACGGCCTGAACTACTATCTGGCCACCCACCCCCAGACCAAGCCGCAGGTCATCACCCACTTCGAACCCTGGATGGCGCTGAGCTTCTCCGAAGGCAGCATCGGCGGCGACATCGAGAAGGTGTCGCTGAGCGGCCTGGAGTCCTTCTACGGCAAGCGCCAGGTCGCCATGACCGAGACCGAGCTGGGCCTGAAGCCCTGGGAGCCGTCCGGCTCCAACGGCATGGCCATCGCGCCCGCCAACACCAAGGACGGTCACGCCCTCCTGCTGATCAACCCGCACACCTCGTTCTACTTCCGCTCCGAGGCGCAAGTGACCTCCGACCAGGGCCTGAACGTCTACGGGGCCAGCACCTGGGGGCAGTTCTTCGTCTATCAGGGCTTCAACGCCCACGCCGGCTGGATGCACACCACCAGCACGCTGGATTCCGTCGACGAGTTCGCCGAGACCATCGTCGATCAGGGCGGCAAGCTGTTCTACCGCTATGGCAAGGACCTGCGCCCGGTCACGGTCTCCAAGATCACGGTGCCCTACAAGGCGGCGGACGGGGCGATGGCGCGCCGCGACTTCACCGTCTATCGCACCCACCACGGCCCGATCGTGCGGGCGGCGGACGGCAAGTGGATCGCCTTCTCGCTGATGAACACCCCGGTCGCGGCCCTGCAGCAATCGTTCCTGCGCACCAAGGCCACCGACCTGAAGGCCTTCCAGAAGGTCGCCGAGTTCCGCGCCAATTCCTCGAACAATACCCTGTTCGCCGATTCCAGCGGCGAGATTGCCCTGCTCATGCCGCAGTTCGTGCCCAAGCGGGACAACCGCTTCGACTACACCAAGCCCGTGGACGGCGCCGATCCCGCCACCGACTGGCAGGGCCTGCATGCGCTGAACGAGGCGCCCAGCGTGATCGCCCCGCCCAATGGCTGGGTCGCCAACTCCAACAACTGGCCCTATTCGGCCGCGGCCCAGTACAGCCCCAAGATCGGCGACTATCCGCGCTACATGGACCAGGTGGGCGAGAACCCGCGTGGTCTGCACTACATCGCCCTGCTCAAGGACCGGAAGGACCTCACCCTCGATGGCCTGGTGACGGTCGCCTATGACCCCTACCAGCCGGCCTTCGCCCGCCTGATCCCCACCCTGGTCACGGCCTGGGACAAGCTCGCCTGGAGCGATCCGCGCAAGCTCGCCCTGGCCGATCAGGTCGCCGCCCTGCGGGGTTGGGACGACCGCTGGAGCCCCGACTCCGTCGCCCAGACCCTGGCCGTCTATTGGGGCGAGGCCCTGTGGAACACCGGCGCGGCCGAAGCCAAGGCCGACGAGGTGACCATCTATGACTGGATGGACGGCCGCTCCACCGCCGACCAGAAGCTCCAGGCCCTGGCCGACGCTACGACCAAACTCACCGCCGACTTCGGGACCTGGAAGACCCCCTGGGGCCAGGTGAACCGCTTCCAGCGCCTGACCGACGACATCGTCCATCCCTTCGACGACGCCAAGCCCTCCATCCCGGTGGCCTTCGCCTCGGCCCAGTGGGGCTCGCTCGCCTCCTTCGGCATTCGCGCCGACGAGGGGACGAAGAAGCGCTACGGGACCTATGGCAACAGCTTCGTGGCGGTGGTGGAGTTCGGTGACCGGGTCCGGGCCCGCGCCGTGACCGCCGGCGGCGAGAGCGGCGATCCCGCCTCCAAGCACTTCAACGACCAGGCCGCCCGCTACGCCACCGGCGACCTGCGCGAGGTCTATTTCTATCCGGACCAGCTGAAGGGCCACACCGAGCGGACCTATCATCCGGGGGAGTGACGCCGCCTTGCTGATCCCGTTCAGGTTGCGATAGCCTCGCCCTCGCATATGACGACGGCGAGGGGAGAGGACGATGAAGCCTGAGGATCTGGGTCTGGCCGAGCCGGCCCGTTCGGCGGCGGCGCAGCTCTATGCGCAGTTTCCCGATGTGCTGTTCACCTCGGGGCGGCGGGGCGTGGGCGATCAGGCCCGCGCCATGGCCTCCAACATTGTCGCCAACCGGCATTGGATCGCCGAGACCTACATGGCCACGGCTGAGAGCCAGGCGCTGCAGAAATGGGTCGACACCCATCCGGCCGCGGTCAGTCAGGACAAGATTGCCCAGGGCCTGGCCGGGGTCATGGTCACCTGGAGCGACGCCCAGAAGGGCAAGGTCTCAAAGCACTTCAGCGGCGAGGCCTTCGACGTCCAGCCGGTCCCCGGCGAGAAGGGCAAGGCGATCAAGGCCTATATCCGCACCCTGCCGGGCCTGACCAAGTTCCTGGAGAAGGAAGGCGGCCTCATCCGCTGGCACGCCCAGTTCGCCTGATCGGTCCGCGCCGGAGGGATTCCCGGCGCGGAGCCTATGCGATCAGACCGGATCGTAGGGGAACACCGTGGCGCTGGCGCCGAGGTCGGTGAAGTCCGGGCTCATGGCCGGGAAGGCGTGGTCCAGGATCGACTGCGGCGTCCAGCCTTCCATGCGGGCCAGCGACTTCACCGGACGCGGCTGGTCGAACAGCACGACCTCGTTGCCGCGGACCGCGAAGATCTGGCCGGAGACCGGCGAGGCGGGGCTGGCCAGAGCCACGGCCAGCTGGGCCACCTGGTCGGCGCGCATGGCGTTCTGCATCCGCGCCACGCGTTGGGCCGAGGCCTCGTCCTTCACCGGGATGGTGGCGATCATCCGGGTCCAGGCGAAGGGGGCGATGATGTTGGAGCGGACGTTCTTGGCCGCGCCCTCCATGGCCACGATCCGCGACAGGCCCATCACGCCCAGCTTGGCGGCTGCATAGTTGGCCTGGCCGATATTGCCGATCAGGCCCGAGGTCGAGGTGAAGTGGATGTAGGAGCCGTCTTCCTGGTTGCGGAAGTGCTCGATGGTGGCGCGGGTGACGTTATAGGCGCCGCGCAGGTGGACGGCGATTACCGCGTCCCAGTCGCCGTCGTCCATCTTGTGGAACATCTTGTCGCGCAGGATGCCGGCCGGGTTCACCACGGCGTGCAGGCCGCCGAACGAGTCCATCGCCTGCTCGATCATGCGCTTGACGCCGTTCATGTCCGAGACGCTGTCGGAATTGGACACCGCCTCGCCGCCGGCCGCGCGGATCTCCTGGGCCGTCATCTCGGCCGGACCCGCATCGCCCACGTCGCCGCCGGCGACCGAGCCGCCCAGGTCATTGACCACGACCTTCGCGCCTTCGCGCGCGGCCAGCAGCGCGCATTCCTTGCCGATGCCGCCGGCCCCGCCGGTGACCAGCACCACCTTGCCATCCAGTACGCCCACGACCGTCTCCCTCTCGCTGTGACTGACCTCCGCCGGACGCCCGCGCCCGGCGGCTTCGGCGCCTGCATTACGCGGGCTGGGCCGATCTTGGAACTCTTGCCGCCGCGTCAGGCCGCTTCGTCTTGATTCCGTCGCCCGGGCGGCATGTCGGGGGTCGGCCTCAGGAGACTCTCATGGACGACGATTTCCGGCGCGCGGCGCTGGACTATCACCGCTTTCCGCAGCCCGGGAAGCTGAGCGTCGAGCCGACCAAGCGCATGGCGACCGCCCGGGACCTGTCGCTCGCCTATTCCCCCGGGGTGGCCGCGGCCTGCGAGGCCATTGTCGAGGATCCCGAGGCCGCCCGCGACCTGACCAGCCGCGGCAATCTGGTGGCGGTGATCACCAACGGCACCGCCGTGCTGGGCCTGGGCGCCATCGGCCCGCTCGCCGGCAAGCCGGTGATGGAGGGCAAGGCCGCCCTGTTCAAGAAGTTCGCCGGCATCGACGTCTTCGATATCGAGATCGACCAGCTCGACCCCGACAAGTTCGTCGAGATCGTCGCCTCGCTCGAGCCCACCTTCGGCGGGATCAATCTGGAGGACATCAAGGCCCCGGAATGCTTCGAGATCGAGCGCGCCCTGCGGGCGCGGATGAAGATCCCGGTCTTCCACGACGACCAGCACGGCACCGCCATCGTCTGCGCCGCGGCCGTGCGCAACGCCATGGTGCTGCAGGGCAAGGACCTGAAGGACGTCAAGCTGGTGACCTCGGGCGCGGGCGCCGCGGCCATGGCCTGCGTCGACCTCCTGGTCTCCATGGGCCTGCCGATCGAGAACGTGACGCTCACCGACATCAAGGGCGTGGTCTATGCCGGCCGCGATCCCGACATGGCGGAGAACATGGCCCGCTATGCGCGGCCGACCGACGCCCGAACCCTGCCCGACGTCTTGCCGGGCGCGGACATCTTCCTGGGGCTCTCGGCGCCTCGGGTGTTCAAGCCGGAATGGCTGCCCCTGCTGGGCGAGAAGCCCCTGATCCTGGCCATGGCCAATCCGGAGCCGGAGATCCTGCCCGAGCTCGTCGCCCGCGACCGGCCCGACGCCATCATGGCCACCGGGCGCAGCGACTATCCGAACCAGGTCAACAACGTCCTGTGCTTCCCCTTCATCTTCCGCGGCGCGCTGGACGTGGGCGCCAGTGAGATCAACGAGGCGATGAAGGTCGCCGCGGTCGAGGCCATCGCCCAGCTCGCCCGCGCCGAGACCAGCGAGGAGGTCGCCCAGGCCTATGGCGGCGCGGCGCCGTCCTTCGGCGCGGGCTACATCATCCCCGCGCCCTTCGATCCCCGGCTGATCCTGACCGTGGCCCCGGCCGTCGCCAAGGCGGCGATGGACTCTGGCGTCGCCCGCAGGCCCATCGCCGACTTCGACGCCTATCTCCGCCAGCTGGAGCGCTTCGTCTATCGTTCCGGCCAGCTGATGCGCCCGGTGTTCGAGCGGGCCCGCAAGGCCCCGGCCCGCGTGGCCTATGCCGAGGGCGAGGACGACCGGGTGCTGCGCGCCGTCCAGACCGTGGTCGATGAGGGCCTGGCCCAGCCGATCCTGATCGGCCGTCGCGAGGTCATCGCCCGCAAGGTCGCCGAGATCGGCCTGCGCCTGGATCTTGGCGGCGCGGTCGAGGTGTTCGATCCGTCGACGGATGAATGGGCGGCCGAGCTGTCGGGCCGCTACAGCGCCCTGGTCGGTCGCCGGGGCGTCTCGCCCCAGGCCGCGAGCTTGCGCTTCCGCACCCGCCCCACCGTGGCGGCCGCCATGCTCCTGGAGGCCGGCCGCGTCGACGCCGCCCTGGTCGGCGGCGGCGGCGACTGGTGGAAGCACATGTCCTATTCCATGCCGGTGGTCCCGCGCCGGGCCGATGTCGGGCGGATCTACGCCATGTCGGCCCTGATCCTGCCGCGCGGCGCCCTGTTCTTCGGCGACACCCACGTCAATGTGGATCCCACCGCCGAGCAGGTGGCGGAACTGGCGGGACTGGCCGCCGCCGAGGTCCGCCGCTTCGGGGTGACGCCGAAGATCGCGCTGCTGTCCCATTCCAACTTCGGGGCCAGCAATTCGCCGACCGCGCGGAAGATGCGCGATGCGCTGGCCCTGATCCGCGCCCGCCATCCGGAGCTTGAGGTGGACGGCGAAATGCATGGCGACGCGGCCCTCAGCCAGGCTCTGCGCGACCGGCTGGTGCCGGACGGCCAGCTGAAGGGCTCGGCCAATCTGCTGCTGATGCCCAATCTGGATGCGGCCAATATCAGCCTGACCCTGCTGGCCGCCGCCACCGAGGGCCTGCTGGTCGGGCCCATCCTGCTCGGCATGTCCAAGCCGCTGCATGTCCTGACCCCCGCGGCCACCGCGCGGGGGATCGTCAACCTGACGGCGGTCGCCGTCGCCCAGGCGGCGGAGGCTTAGGCCGTCGTGACCTGCTCGCCATTCCGCAGCAGCGGGATGGCGTTGCGGCGCAGATGCTGGGTTCCGGGGTTCAGCATCACCTCGGGAGTGTACTGGGCCAGATAGACCCGGCGCATGCGGTCCGTCCGGTTCGACCCTGTGGCGTGCAGCAGCCGGCTGGAGAACACCACCACGCTGCCGGCCGCAGCCTCGACCACCCGGCCCTCTTCCGGTCCGTCCCAGCCGACCAGGTCATTGGTTCCCGGCTGGCGCACATGGGGCAGGATCTCCCGCGACTGCGGGACCTGGGTGAAGGGCAGCAGCCGCACCGTGCCGTTGTCGACCGTCGCGTCGTCCAGCGGGCACCAGCAGGTCAGATAGGGCGGATGGTCCGGCCCGCCATTGCCGACCACATAGCCGCTGTCCTGGTGCCAGGCGAAGGGCAGGCCGCCGTCGGGCCCCTTCACCACGTACTGGTCCAGGAAGAAATAGGCGTCGGGCCCGAGCGTGGCGCGGCAGATGTCGGCCATGATCTGGCTGAACAGGAAGGTGCGCAGCTGGGGATGGGTGCGCTGGCACTCATTGGCGAAATAGCGGCGGCCGCGATGGGTGATCCCGATGGAATCGACGCCGGCGGCGTCCATCCGCGCATCCTCGCGGGCGATGAAGCCCTCGCATTCCGCCCGCAGCAGGTCGAGCAGCGGCCCGACCAGCACCCGGTCGAACACGGCATAGCCTTCGGTGGCGAACTGCTGGCGTTGTTGCTCATACATTAGCGTCTCCCGTCGGAGGATCCGTCACTCTGCGTGGCCAAGATTGGCGTTCCTCTCCCCCTTGCGGGGAGAGGGTAGGGTGAGGGGGTGTCAGCGCCGCGCCGATCGATTTGAACGCCGAGCCGACACCCCCACCCCAACCCCTCCCCGCAAGGGGGAGGGGCTATGAGTGGCGTCTCCATGGGCACAGGGTCGGTCGGCAAGACCATAGGATCAAATCGAATTCATTCGAGGAGTCATTTGAGGATGCTATGATGTCGCCATGCGCATGCGGCAGGTCGAGGCGTTCCGGGCGGTGATGGTCAGCGGCGGGGTCACCGCCGCGGCGAACCTGCTGCATGTCAGCCAGCCCTCGGTCAGCCGGCTGATCGCCGACCTGGAGCGCGAGGTGGGCTTCTCCCTGTTCGAACGCCGCGGCGGGCGGGTGATCGCGACCGCCCAGGCCGAGGCCCTGTACGAGGCGGTTCAGCGCAGCTTCGCGGGGCTGGAGCTGCTGGACCAGGCGGCGCGCCGTATCCGCGCCCACCCGGTGGGCACGATCCGGGTGGCGGCGCTTTCGGCCCTGGCCGGCGGCGTCCTGCCCCGCGCCATCGCCCGTTTTGCGGCCCGCTATCCGGACATCACCGTCACTGTGGAATCCCTGGGCCAGCGCGGGATCGAGGACCGGCTGTTCCTGGGCCAGGCCGACTTGGGCCTCGCCGTCGAGGCGCCGGTGCGCGAGGGGGTGCGCAGCGCCCGCCTGGTGGAGGCGGAATATGTCTGCATCCTGCCCTTCGGCCATCGCCTGGCCGAGCGGCCGGCCGTGGAGGCCCGCGACCTGGCGGGCGAGACCTTCATCGGCCCGATGCACGAGGCCGACGCCCTGTGGTTCGGCATCGACAAGGTGCTGGAGGCCCATGGGGTCGAGGTCGTCCGCCGGCTGGAGACCCAGCACGCCTTTCCCGCCTACGCCTTCGTGGATGCGGGCCTGGGCGTCACCGTGGCCGAGCCGTTCTCCGCGCCCCTGTTCCACCGGCTGGGGGTGGCGGTGCGCCGCTTCCGCCCCCGGCTGGCGGTCAATTTCGCCCTGCTGGAGCCGGAGATCGGCCCGACCCCGCCCGTGATCGCCGAGTTCCGCGACGAGGTGCGGGCGGCGGCCTCGGCGCGGGTCGCCGAGGCCCTGGCGCTCGCGGACGCCTATTCGCGGGTGTAGTCGTCGGGAATGACCGGGTTCGGACCCGCCTTGCCCCACAACAGGATCTCATTGCCCCAGGGGTCTCGGAAGGCGTGGTTGTAGCCGTTGAACTCCTTCCAATAGTGATTGCGCCACAGGATCTCGGCGCCCAGGCGCTCGGCGGTCTCCAGGATGCGCTCGGGCGTGTCGTCGTCGCTGACCAGCACCCAGATGCGCGGCTTGCGGCCCTCGACGCTCATGGCCCTGGGGGCCACGCCCTCTGGGTCCGGATGCGGCCGGGCGTTGGCGGCCTTGAAGATCCCCATGTGCAGATTGCCGATCTCGCTGTCGGAACCGTCCGGATTGCGGAACTGGCCGCCCGGGACCATGCGGTGATAGTCGCCCAGAGGGCGGGGATCGTCCTGCCAGCCGAACACCTCGGCGTAGAAGCGTCCGGCGGCGGCCGGGTCGTCGGCGCCGAGGTCGAAGAAGATCAGGGTGTTGGGATAGGCCAAGGGGCGCCTCATGCTGCGGTCCGAAAGGGAGCGCGACGCTAGCCGCGCCGGGTCCGGGCTTCTTGCCGCCCCGCGCCCGCCCCCTTGCGCCAGGGCGCACGCGATCAAGTTCTGGGCGATCTTCTGAAATTTTACTGAACATGTGCAATCGCCCTGGGCAGACGCGGCCGCCGGCGTCACCTATCGGATCCGTCTCGATTCCCGCTTTGAAGGACGCCTCAGTGCCCGTACTCGCCGATCCCGCCCTGGACCAGATGTTCCGCGCCGCCCGGACCCATAACGCCTGGTCGCCCGAGCCCCTGCCGGCCGGCACGGTCGAGGCGCTCTATGATCTGGCCAAGTGGGGACCGACCTCGGCCAACTGCTCGCCGGCCCGGTTCGTCTTCGTCCAGAGCGGGGAGGGCAAGTCGCGGCTCGCCCCGCACCTGTCGGCCAGCAACCGGGTCAAGGTGCTGGCCGCGCCGATCTGCGTGATCGTCGCCCAGGACATGGATTTCGCCGACAAGCTGCCGCAGCTGTTCCCCCACGATCTCAGCGCCCGCCACTGGTTCGCCGACCCGGCCGTCGCCGCCGAGACGGCCATGCGCAATTCCAGCCTGCAGGGCGGCTATTTCCTGATGGCGGCGCGCGCCATGGGCCTGGACTGCGGGCCCATGTCAGGCTTCGACCGGGCGGGGGTGGACGCCGAGTTCTTCGCCGGAACCGCCTGGCGCGCCAACTTCCTGATCAATATCGGCCATGGCCAGGCCGAAGGCGTCTTCCCCCGCAATCCGCGCCTGGCCTTCGAGGAGGCCTGCCGCATCGTCTGACCGCCCGTCGGGCTGGTCGCAACTGACATTTCAGCCTAGAGACATGTGCAAGATCGGCCGCGGGGAACGGCCGGCGAGTCACGGGAGCGCCAAGAGTGTCACGGGATCCGGGGAAGAAAGCGGCCGAGCGGCTTCGGGACGGCGGGCCGGATGAGCGCCTGCTGGCCGGCCTCGACGAATGGTCGCCGGAGCTCCAGAAGGCGCGCGTCTACGAACAGATCCTGCTCGACATCGTCCTGGGCGAGCTGGCCCCCGGCGCCCGCCTGGACGAGCAGGTCCTGACCCGGCGCTACGACTCGGGCCTGGCCGGGGTGCGCGACGCCCTGGGTCGCCTGGCGCTTGAGGGCATGGTGGTGCGCCGCTCGCGGGCCGGCACCACGGTGTCCGCCCTCGACCTGGTGGACCTGCGCGAAGGCTATGAGGCCCGCGCGCTCATCGAGCCCCACTGCGCGGCCATGGCGGCCACCAATGCGACCGAGGCGGAGATCTCCCAGATCGCCGGCGCCTTCAACGACGCCGAGCGCGCCATGCGCGAGGGCGACCGCCGCGCCCTGGTGGCCATGGACCAGAGGTTCCACGCCGCCATCGCCCGGGCCAGCCGCAACGCCGCGCTGGCCCGCATCCTGATCCCGCTGCAGCACAAGGCCGCCCGCTTCTGGGTTTACGCCATGGTGGTGACCAGCGACGAGGAGCGCCAGGCCGACATCTGCCAGCACCGCGCCGTCGCCGGCCGCATCGCCGCCCGCGATCCGGAAGGCGCCCGCGAGGCCATGATGCTGGTGCTCGGCAACATGCCCAAGACCGTCCACCGCTCGCTTAGCGGCTGGGGCGAGGAGGCGCCTCCCGCCGCGCGTTTGGCCCGGGCCTGACAGCCTGAGGTAGATATCGGTGACGGCGATCTAGGCGCCGGAGACGCAATTCAGGGCGGCGGACGCGCAACCTAGAAATTCGACGTGAAATTTCACGTGACATTTTGACGGGGCGTCACCCGACGCGGAACCTGTCCTCAAGAGGCGTGCGGGCGCGGGGATAACCGCCCTCCGGCGGTGGGTCCGCGACCTCGAATGAGGACGATATGTCAAAACGACTTCTATTCGTCGCGGGCGTGTCCTTGTCCGCGCTGATCATGAGCGTGGGCCAGGCGCAGGCCGCGGCCGCGGACTCCGGCATCGGCACCGTCGACGAGGTGGTGGTGGTCGCCCGCGACAAGGCCGGCCTGTTGGAAAAGGCGCCGAGCGACTCGGTGTTCGGCCTGGACAAGGCGCTGATCGAGACGCCGCGTTCGGCCAGCTTCGCCAGCGACCTGACGCTGCAGCGCTATGGCGTCCAGTCGATCGACGACCTGACGGCCATCTCGCCGGGCACCTACACCGCCAGCTTCTACGGCGTGCCGGGCGCGCTCAATATTCGCGGCACGCTCGCCGAGAACTATTTCCGCGGCTTCAAGCGCATCGAGAACCGCGGCACCTATTCGACGCCGATCGGCGACGCCGCCCAGATCGAGATCGTCCGCGGTCCGCCCACCCCCATCTACGGCTCGGGCAAGGTGGGCGGCATGCTCAACTTCGTGCCGAAAACCGGCAAGGCGGGCGACAGCTACATCTCGGAGGTCGGCGGCGAGGTCGAGGCGACCATCGGCTCCTATGACAAGAAGCAGTTCTCCGGCCAGATCGGCATTCCGCTCAAGCTGGGCCAGGTCGACGGCGGCCTGCACATCTATGGCGAGGGCGAGGATTCCGGCAGCTACTACCGCGGCATCACGCCCAAGCGGCAGATCCTGGAACTGTCCACCGACTTCGACCTGAACGACGGCTGGACCACGGCGCTCGGCGCCATGTTCTATCACTCCGATGGCGACGTTCAGACCCCGGGCTGGAACCGCCTGACCCAGGACCTGATCAACAATCAGACCTACATCACCGGCCGCGACACCAGCCTGGTCGACGCCGACAACAACGGCAAGATCACCCCCAACGAGATCGGCTTCTACCCCTACGGGACCGCCCTCTATCAGGCCTATTACGGCTTCCCGTCGACGGACGCGCACCACACCCTGGACGTGGGCGTCGGCACGACCAAGCTTGATCCGCGTACGGTCTATATCTCCAAGTCGGACTTCTCCCACACCTGGACCAAGACCGCCTATTGGGACCTGGCCAAGTCCTTCGACAACGGCTCGGCGCTCAAGCTGCAGCTGTTCTATGACAGCCTGGTCAACAAGCGCTTCGTCTCCTACGGCTATCCGGCCTGGTTCGACTCCAATGTCGGCGAAGCCCGGCTCACCTATAATTTCGACCTGAACTTCTCGAACGATTTCATCAAGACCAAGTCCTTCGTCGGCGCGTCCTACCGCCGGTTCGATGGCCGGCGTCGGGAGAGCTACAATTCCGGCCTGATCGCGCTGGACCGTCGCGACATCTCCTACGGGGCCACGGCCACCGACATCATCGACGATCCCTTCTCCACCGAGTCCTACGGCCTGCTGTGGGAGAACGACAACCGCAGCAAGTGGGGCCAGGCGGGGATTTTCTTCACCTCCGACATCTATTTCGGCGAGCGCCTGAACCTGATGGTCGGCGGGCGCTACGACAACTACGACGTCAAGTCGAAGGACTCAGGCTTCCTGTCCTACCAGCCGTCGGGTCTGCAGAAGGACGGCAAGAGCAAGGGCACCTACACCGCCTCGCTCAGCTACAAGACCGACCTGGGCCTGATGCCCTACATCACCTACGCCCAATCCTCGGCGCTGGAGATGAGCCAGGCCGGCGACATCGCGCCCTCCCTGGTGGCCAACGGCTCCTGGCTGTCGGACTCCGACCTGGCCGAGGCCGGGGTGAAGTTCCAGCTGCTGCAGGGCACCCTGGTCGGCTCGGTCGCCGGCTATCGCCAGAACCGCACCCAGCTGACCAGCGGCCCGTCCCCGACCATCCAGGGAACCCGCGCCAAGGGGGTTGAACTCGAGGTCCGCTACCTGGCCTCCGAGCACCTCAGCTTCACCTTCGCCGGCGACCTGCAGCACACCGAGGTCAAGGGGCCGGACACCAGCTTCGCCTACATCCCCTACTATGTGGCGGGCGTCTCGCCGGTGAACGCCTTCGGCGGCACCTATGTCGTCTGGAACTTCAACAGCCTGCCGGGCCGGAGCGGCGACTACGCCTACACCCTGATCCCGCATGCGGTGGCCAGCCTGTACGGCACCTACACCTCCAGCGACTACAGCTGGGGCAAGGTGGGCGGGACCTTCGGCGCGACCAGCGTCAGCAAGACCGCCCAGACGGTGCAGAACCCGATCACCTATCCGGAATACACCGTCGCCAGCCTGTCGCTGTTCTATGAGAAGGGGCCTTTCGCGGCCACGCTCAACGTCGATAACCTGTTCGACAAGCTCTACTTCACGCCCGCCGCCGACTCCTACGCGAACCTCGCCGCCCTGCCGGGCCATGGTCGCGAATGGCGGCTGACCCTGAAGCGTAAGTTCTGATGATCCGCGCGGCCGCCGGCCCGCGGGTCGTCGGCCGCGCCCCCTCCGTGGAGGCGCGTAAGATGTCGAAACTGGAATGGCGTCCCTGGCTGTTGCTTGGGGTCTTCAGCCTGCTGCTGTTCCTGATCACCGGGGCGACCTTCTCGTCGCTCGGGGTGGTGCTGCCCTCCATGGTGGCCGACGAGAAGTGGAGCTGGGCCCAGGCGGGCCTGGGCTTCACCCTGTTGGGCGCCTGCTGCGGCGGCTCGGCCTGGTTCCCGCCGATCGTCATCCGCCGGTTCGGCGTCCGCGCCGCCCTGCTGCTCGGCACCGGCGTCATGGCGGCGGGCTTCCTCTGCCTCTACCTCACCCATTCCATCTGGCTCTATCTGCTGGGCACGGCGCTCTGCGGCGTCGCCTATCAGCTGATGGCGCTCATCCCCGGCACCCATGTGCTGGCGGCGGTGTTCAAGCGCCGGGCCATGGCGTTCGGCCTCTATTTCACCCTGGGCGGCCTGGGCAGCGTCGCCGGCCCCTGGGCAGCGGTGGCGATCATGGGGGCGACCGGCGGCGCCTGGCGGCCCTTCTGGCTGGCCCAGATCGCCGCGGCCCTGGTCATCGGCGTGCTCTGCTCGCTGCTGATCCCCAGCCCGCAATGGCTGGCCGCCTCGTCCGAGCAGATCGACGAGGAGGTCAAGACCGAGGCAGAGACGGCCGCCAAGTCCAAGACCCCCGTCGCCGTCTATCGCACCACCCGCGACTGGACCCTGAAACAGGCCATGGGGACGGTGCAGTTCTACATCCTCGTCGCCGCCTATTTCGTCCACCTCCTGAGCGGGGTGACCGTCTCCAGCCTGTCGGTGGCGCACCTCACCCAGAAGGGCGTCGGCCCGGCGCTGGCCGCCGGCATGCTCAGCCTGGAGGGGCTGATGTCGACCTTCGGTCGGCTGGGCGGCGGGGCCATCGGCGACCGCTTCGATCCCAAGTGGCTGCTGGTCTTCGCGGTCGGCGCGCTCGGCATAGGCTCGGTGGCGCTCAGCATCGCCGACACCCTGCCGATGATGATCCTCTACGCCGCCGGCACCGGCATCGGCTTCGGCCTGACCGCGCTCAGCGTCACGGTCCTGCTGCTCAACTATTTCGGCCGCCGCCATAACCTGGAGATCTTCTCCTCGGTCTGCCTGGTCGGCGCCCTGTCGGCGCTCGGTCCCTGGATCGGCGGTTCGCTGCGCGACCTCACCGGCAGCTTCACGCCCACCTTCCAGCTGTTCGGCGTGGTGGCCACGGTGATCTTCGTCGCCGCGCTGTTCATGCGCCCGCCGCATCTCGAAACCCAGCGCCCGCCGACGGTCCGCCGTCAGCGCGACCCGCTGGCCGTCGCCCCCACCCTCGTCAACGATCCCGCTTGAGGCCCCCCATGCTGCACCAACCCATCCGCAAGAAAGATTTCGGGGTCTTCCTGCCGGTCGCCAACGGCGGCTGGATCATCTCCAAGACCTCCCCGCCGCTGAATGATCTCTGGGCCCAGAACCGCGCCGCGGCGGTCACGGCCGACGAGGTCGGCATGGACTTCGTCATGTCCATGGGCAAGTGGCGCGGCTTCGGCGGCGAGACCAACCACTGGGGCGCGTCCCTGGAGTCGGTGACCATGATGGCGGCCATCGCCGAGGCCACCAAGAACGTCCGCATCTGGGCGACCGTCCACCCCCTGCTGCAGAACCCGGCGGTCACCGCCAAGATGATCTCGACCCTCGACCACATCTCAGGCGGTCGGGCGGGGCTCAACATCGTGGCCGGCGCCTACAAGGCCGAGTTCGACCAGATGGGCGCCTGGGACGAGTCCATGACCCACGAGGATCGCTACGTCCTCACCGAGGAATGGACGGCGGTGGTGAAACGTCTGTGGGCGGAAGACAGCGTCACCCACGACGGCAAGTACTTCCACATGAACGACTGCCAGTCGAACCCCAAGCCCCTGTCGCGGCCGCGGCCCGAGCTGATCTGCGCCGGCCAGTCCGACCGCGGCTTCCAGTTCTCGGTGCGCGAGGCCGACGCCTGCTTCATCGGCGGTCGCACCCCGGAGGAGCGGCGCGACAACAGCCGCCGCGCCAAGCAGGTCGCCGATCAGCTGGGCAAGACCATCAAGACCTACGCCATGTGCACCATCGTCCACGGCGAAACCGAGGCGAAGGCGCAAGGCCTGGTCGAGCGCTACAAGGACGGCGCCGACATCGGCGCGATCCTGGAGATGCTCAAGAACTGGGGCGTGCCGGCCGAGCACCTCGACAAGGCCGCCCAGGCCCAGGGCGCCTTCATGACCCAGACCGCGATCGGCACGCCGGAGAGCTGCGGCCAGCAGGTCCATGAGTTCGTCGAGTTCGCCGAGCTGGACGGGCTGATGCTGATCTTCCCCGACTATGTCGAGGGGCTGGAGATGTTCGGCGCCGACATCCTGCCCGGCCTGCGCGCGGCCTTCGCATGAACGGCAAGGTGAGCGTCGCGGGGACGGCGGGCGACGGTCTCGCCGCCTGGATCGCGCCAGGGCGCACGGCCCTGGTGATCATCGACATGCAGGTCGATTTCGCCGCGCCGGAGGGCGTGCTGGGCGGATACGGCGTCGACATGTCCGTCGTGGTCCCGGCCCTGGAGGCCGCCCAGCGCCTGGCCGCAGCTGCGCGGAAGGCTGGGACGCCGGTGGTGTTCGTGGGCCTGCAGACCTCGCCCCAGACCGACTCCCCGGCTTGGCGCGAGCGCATGCGCCGCCGCGGTGGGGATCCCGATACGGACAGCGGCCTGTGCCGCACCGGCGAGGTCGGGGCCGACTTCTATGGTCCGACGCCCCAGCCCGGCGACCTGGTGGTCGGCAAGGCCCGCTACAGCGGCTTCTACGGCACCGATCTGGATGCCCGGCTGAAGGCCCTGGGCGTCGACACCATCGTCGCCTGCGGCCTGACCACCGAGTGCTGCGTGGACTCCACGGTCCGCGACGCCTTCCACCTGGACTATCACGTGTTCATTCCGGCGGACGCCTGCGCGGCCTATGAGGCCGACATCCACGACGCGACCCTGAAGATCCTCGAACTCAACTGCGCGATCCTGACGTCCACGGACGATGTGGTCGCCGCCTGGACGGAGGCCGCGTGATGGCCGACGGATTTCCCTTCGCCGGCGCCACCGCGCCCTATACGGTCACCGAGGCCGACCGCGCCGCCATCGCAGCGGCGATCAGCGAGCCCGAGATCGTCGAACTCGCGCTCACGCTCGGCAACATCCCCAGTCCGGCCGGCCACGAGAAGGCTGCCGGCGACTTCGTCTATGACTGGATGGCCAAGGAAGGCTTCTCGCCGCGCAAGGTCGGCGCGACCCCGGAACGCAACAACATCATCGGAACCTGGGGCGGCAAGGGCGAGGGCAAGAACCTCCTCTTCACCGCCCACCTCGACACCGAGGCCCCCACCTGGAACCCCGACCTCGACGCCTTCAAGTACCGGCCCGAGACCCTGGAAAATCCCGAATGGGAAAAGTGCTGGCTGGAGGACGGCAAGCTCTACGGCTATCCGATCGCCAATGACCGTGGACCGATGAGCTGCTTCCTCATCGCCGCCAAGGCGCTGAAGACGGCGGGCTACGACCTGTCGGGCAAGATGTACCTGACCGCCTGCCCTGGCGAGATCGGCCCCGAGCCGATCGAGGAGCACCGCGGCATCGCCTATATGGGCAAGGACATCGGCGCCCACTACCTGTTCCACCACGGCGGGGTCGCCCCCGACTACGCCATCGCCGCCGAGGGCTGCGACTTCGGCCTGACCTGGGTCGGCTGCGGCTACGCGGTGTTCCGCATCCGGCTGTGGGGGGAGGGGGTGTTCACCCCCCTGCTGACCCACCCCGAGAAGGCGTCCGACCATCCCAACCCGATCTACCGACTGGGCAAGCTGACCGACTGCCTGCACGCCTGGAGCCGCGAATTCGAGGCGGCTAGCCTCTATGAGAGCCCGGGCGGCATCGCTCAGCCCAAGTCCCAGATCGCCTCGGTGCGCGGCGGCATCCCCTACGCCTTCGGAGCCGGGACCGAGCTCGTCTCGCTCTATCTGGAGGTGGGCCTGAACCCCAAGCAGCGGATCGCCGACCTGCAGCATTCGCTCGAGAAGGCGGTGCGCGCCGCCGGGCTCGGCGAGGTCGATGTCGAGCCGGTGGTGGTCCGCCACGGCTTCGAGGCCGACGGCGCCGAGGTCAGCCCCCTGGTGGGCGCGGTCGACATCGCCACCCAGCTGACGCTGGGCCATCCGGTAGAGCGCGCCGCGCCGGTCTATTCCAGCATGTGGCGCGACCACAACGTCTTCAACATGCACAGGATTCCGGCCATCACCACAGGCTTTCGGCGCTGGCGGCCGACGCCCAAGGACCTGACGGACAGCGCCCTCGTCTATGCGCTCACCGCCCTGGCCGTCTGCGGCCGGGCCGAGAGCGTCGAGACCGTGGAGCATCGCGCCCCGGTCTATGGCGACAATCCCTTCGGGACCGAGCCATGAGCTTCGAGCCCGTCCTGGTCGGGGATCGCGAGCCGGAGGTCATCGACCCGGCGGCTTGGCGCATGGCCATGGGCGCCTTCGCCAGCGGGGTGGTGATCGTCTCCTCTCTCGACGGCGACCGGCCGGTGGGCACGACGGTCAGCGCCTTCTCCTCCGTCTCGCTGTTTCCACCCCTGCTGCTGGTCTGCCTGGACCACAAGAGCCGCACCCGCCAGGCGGTGCTGAAGACCGGCGCCTTCGGGATCAATGTCCTGTCCGAGGGCCAGTCGGCGCTCGCCAAGCTGTTCGCCGGCATGTCGGCGGCCGACCGCTTCAAGGACGTCGAGATCGCCCGCGGCGCGCTCGGCATGCCGCTGATCGGCGGGGCGCTCGCCAATATCGAATGCCGGCTGCACGCGGTCCACGCCGCCGGCGACCATGACATCCTGGTCGGCCGCGGGCTCGAGCTCGAGACCCGCGCCGGCCGCCCCCTGATCTACAGCCAGGGCCGTTTTCACGACGCGGCGGAGTGAGGCGTACATGACCACCTATGAAGCGATCGACGTGCGGCCGGTGACCCGGCGCATCGGCGCCGAGATCCTCGGCATCGACCTGTCGCGCCCCCTGAGCAACCACCAGGCCTCGGAGCTGCGCGACGCGCTCGCCGAGCACCAGGTGCTGTTCTTCCGCGACCAGGAGCTGAGCCATGACGCCCACAAGGCCTTCGGCCGGCTGTTCGGCGAACTCGCCATCCATTCCGGCGTGCCGGGCCTGCCCGACCACCCGGAGATCGTGGCCATCCACGCCGACGAGAACTCCAAGTTCGTGGCCGGGGAGAACTTCCACTCCGACCTGACCTGCGACGCCGAGCCGCCATTGGGCAGCATCCTCTACATGCCGATCGTGCCGGAGTCGGGCGGCGACACGGTCTTCGCCAGCATGGCCGCGGCCTATGAGACCCTGTCGCCGAAGATGAAGGCCTATCTGGAGGGCATGAGCGCCGTCCATGACGCCGACCATGTCTACCGGCCGCTGTTCCCGGACGTGGACAAGAAGTACCCCTGCTCGACCCATCCGATCGTGCGCACCCATCCGGTGACGGGGCGCAAGTCGATCTTCGTCAATCCCTCCTACACGACCAAGATCGTCGGGGTGGAGAAGGAGGAGAGCGATGCGATCCTCAATTTCCTCTACCGCCACTGCATGAACCCGAACTTCCAGGTCCGCTTCCGCTGGCGGCCGAACTCGGTGGCCTTCTGGGACAACCGCGGCACCTGGCACCAGGCGATCTGGGACTATTTCCCCGACACCCGCTCCGGCTTCCGCGTCACCATCGCCGGCGACAAGCCGTTCTGAAGGCGAGGGGTTGCGGCCCCTGTGACGCGGGTGCGCAACTCGGCGGCCGGGGATCTTATCCCTCTCCCCGTTGCGGGGAGAGGGTAGGGTGAGGGGCGAGCGCCGAGGCCTCCGCCTCAGTCCGGAAACGCGATCCCGGTCGAGAGCGCCACATGGTCGCCGATCTCGGCGGTCAGCTGGCCGATCTTGCGGGTCGCATAGTGGATGGCGTCGGCCCCCAGCAGCAGGTGCAGGGGCGGGGCGCTCATCGCCGCGAGCGTCAGGATCGCCTGGGCGGCCCGGGCCGGATCGCCGGACTCGTGGCCCGCATATTCGCCGAGCAGACGCGGGGCCTCATGGGCCGTGCCGGCATAGTCTTCGATCAGGGTCGCCGCGCGGAGCATGGAGCGGCCGGCATAGTCGGTGCGCAGGCCGCCCGGCGCGACATTGGTGACCTTGATCCCCAGGGGCGCGACCTCCTGGGCCAGGGTCTCGCCGAGGGCCTCCAGCGCGAACTTGCTGGCGCAATAGACCCCGGTGCCCGACCAGGCGGCCAGGCCTGAGACCGAGGTGATGTTGATCACGTGGCCCGCGCCCCGCGCCCGCATCGACGGCAGGACGGCGCGGATCAGGGCCAGGGGCCCGAAGACATTGGCCTCGAACTGCGCGCGCGCCTCGGCGAGGCTGGTCTCCTCAATGGCGCCCACCAAGCCGTAGCCGGCATTGTTGACCAGGACGTCGATCCCGGCCAGGGCGGCCTCCGCCTCGGCGACGCCGTTCGCGACCGCCGCCTCGTCCGTGACATCCATCCGCACCCCGAACGCCCGGCCGGGCGCCAGGTCCGCGAAGGCGGCGACATCGGCCTCGCGCCGGGCCGTGCCGGCGACGCGGTCCCCCGCGGCCAGGGCCGCTTCGGCGAGCGCGCGGCCTAGGCCGCTGGACACGCCGGTGATGAGCCAGGTCTTCGCCATCAGAACGGCTTGTCGCCCTTCACCCACAGGCGATGCATGGTGCGGAAGTACTTGGTGTCGTCATAGAGGGTGCCGGTGTGCAGGGTGCAGCGGTTGTCCCACATCAGGATGTCGCCGACCTGCCACTTGTGGCGGAACACGAACTGGTCCTGCGTCACCCAGTCGACCAGTTCGTCGATCAGCTCCAGCCCCTGCGGGTTGGGCATGCCCACGACCTCCTTCACCGTCCCGGTCGAGACCCACAGGGCCTTGCGGCCGTCGGACGGATGGGTGCGGATCAGGGGGTGGATGACGTCGGGATTGGCGGCCTTCAGCTCGTCCGACAGCTCCTGGCGGCCGAACTCCCGGGTCGACATGAAGTACTGGTAGGAGTGGTGCAGCATCAGGCCGTCGAGCTCGGCCTGGCGCTCCGGCGACAACGCGTTCCAGGCGGCGCACTGGTCGGCCAGCAGGGTGTCGGAACCCTCGTCCGGGACCTCCGCCGCATAGAGCATGGTGCACATCACCGGCTCGGCCTTGTAGGAATAGTCCGTATGCCAACCAACTCCGTCATTGTGGGCGCCGATCGGTTTGCCGTCGACCACGCGGTTGGACAGGATGAACACCTTGGGATGGCCGGGCAGGGTGAACTGGGTCTGGGTGTGATCCTCGGGCTCGCCGAAGGCCGAGATGAACTGGACCAGCTGGGTCGGGTCCATGGTCTGGCCGCGCAGCAGGATGGCGCCGTGCTTGTGGAAGGCTTCGACCACACCTGAGACGGTCTCGGCGTCCGCGTGGGCGAGATCGACATCGATGAGCTCGGCCCCGAAGCCGGGCTTGAGCGGGCGGGTCTTGAGCTGAACGGTCGTGGTCATGGGAAGCATCCTCCGCAAGGCGCAAGCCTAGACTAGGAGGCCCCGCCGCCCCCGGTCTTGCACGAGCGCGCCCGATCCTTTGTTCGGCGAGGGGACCCGAGGGCCCCGCCTGCCCAGCCCCTGATCAGACCCGCCCGGAAAGGCGGCGAATGCGCCGGTTCGCCTTCGCGCCGGCCAAGTTGTCGTGCGCGCACGTGCAAGACCGCGGCGGCCGCGCGAGCCTAGGCTCAAGGCTCCCGATCGACGCCCTTGCCCCGGGGAAGCGCATGCCAGCCGACCTTCTGAACGACGCCTTCTTCGCCGGTCTCTCGACCTCCATGGAGGGGTTCGAGACCGCTGAGACCCTGCCGCCCGCCTGCTATGTGGACGGGGATTTCTACGCCTTCGAGAAGGAGGCGGTGTTCAATCACGAATGGCTCTGCGTCGGCCGCGAGGCCTGGGTGATGGAGCCGGGCGACTATTTCACCACCCACATCATCGGCGAGCCGATCCTGGTGGCCCGCACCCGCAAGGGCGAGCTGGTGGCCATGTCCTCGGTCTGCCAGCACCGGGCCATGCTGGTGGCGGAGGGCCACGGCAACACCCGCGGCTTCGTCTGCCCCTATCACCACTGGACCTATGGCCTGGACGGGGCGCTGGTGAACGCGCCGGCCATGGAGCAGACCTGCGGCTTCGACAAGGGCGAGATCGCCCTGCCCAGGTTCAAGGTCGAGGTCTGGCTGGGCTTCATCTTCGTCAATTTCGACCTGGAGGCCGCGCCGCTCGCGCCCCGCCTCACCCAGGTCGAGACGGCGCTGGCGGGGTACGACCTCGCCAGCGCCGAAGGCCCGCGCCCCGACCCCGCCGGCAAGTTCCCCTGGAACTGGAAGGTGATGTTCGAGAACAACAACGACGGCTACCACGCCAGCCGTCTGCACCAGGGCCCGCTGCACGACTTCGTCCCCTCGGCCCAGTCGGTGTTCCCGCCCATGCCCGACGGCGCGGCCGGCTATCTGCGCTTCAACGGCACCACCCATCCCGACGCCAGCTTCAACGTCACCCAGAAGGCCCTGCTGCCGGTGTTCCCCGGCCTGACCGAGGTCGACCGCAACCGGATGGTGTTCGCTAACATCCCGCCGACCCTGTCCCTGGTGATCACCGCCGACATGGTGATCTATCTGATCGTGCGGGCCACCGGCCCCGAGACCCACGAGATGGACACCGGCTTGCTGTTCGCGCCAGGCGCCATGCAGGACCCGGCCTTCGGCTACAAGCTGGAGGCCAACATGACCGCGGCAATGTCGATCATCGCCCAGGACATGCATGTCGACGGCCTGGTCCAGGTCGGCCTGCGCTCCCGCTTCGCCATCCGCGGCCGCTATTCCTGGCAGGAGGGCGCCCAGATCGCCTTCAACCGCTGGCTCACCCCGCGCTACCAGCAGACCTGGTCCGCCAAGTCCGACGCGAAGGTCCCGGCATGAGCGACGCGCCCCTGCCGGTGGTCTTCTTCGGGCATGGCAGTCCGATGATCGCGCTGGAGACCAACGCCACCACCGAGACCTGGTCCGCGATGGGCGCGTCGATCGGCAAGCCCAAGGCGATCCTCTGCGTCTCGGCCCACTGGCTGACCCGGGGCGTGGGCGTCACCGCCATGCCGGCCCCGCGCACCATCCATGATTTCGGCGCCTCGTTCCCCAGGGCCCTGTTTGAGGTCCAGTACCCCGCCCCCGGCAGCGCGGCGCTGGCGGCCCGCGTGGCCGAGGTCCTTGCGCCGACGCCCGTGGTCCAGGACCAGGCCTGGGGCCTCGACCACGGGACCTGGTCGGTGCTCTGCAAGGCTTATCCGGACGCCGACGTTCCGGTCGTCCAGCTCAGCATGGACGCCACCCAGCCGCCCGCCTGGCACTATGAGATGGGCCGCCGCCTCGCGCCCCTGCGGGACGAGGGCGTGCTGATCGTGGGCTCCGGCAACATCGTCCACAATCTGCCGGCCATGGACTGGGGCGCCCGCCTGCGGCCGGCCTATGACTGGGCGGCCGCCTTCAACGGCTTCATCAAGACCGCCATCGCCGAGGACGCGCCCGAGCGCGCGGTGAACTTCGAGGCCTTCGGCGAGGCGGCCGCAAAATCGGTTCCGACCCCGGATCACTACTGGCCGCTGCTCTACGTCCTGGGCGCCCGGCGTCCCGGCGACCGCGCGGTCTTCGCGCCCGACCACATCGAACACGGCTCGCTCAGCATGACCAGCGTCATGCTCGACAGCCGCCCAGCTGCGGCTTAGGCCGCCGGAGGACCCCATGCCCTTTATCTGCGAAGCGGGCGAGACGCGCCCCGACACCCTGCCCGGCGCCCTGCACACCCTGAGGGCCACGCCCGAGACCATCCACTGGGGCTATTTCGATCCGGCCAAGGCCCCGGTGATGAAGGTCAAGAGCGGCGACCTGATCCAGGCCGAGGCCATCACCCACCATGCGGGCGACGCGCCGGACCTGCTCATGGACGAGGCCATCTGGAAGATCTTCCGCGAGGTGCCGGAGGCTGACCGCAATCCCGGCGTCCACATCATGACCGGCCCGATCTATGTCGAGGACGCCAAGCCCGGCGACATCCTCGAGGTGCGCTATCTGCGCATGAGCCCGCGCTGCAACTACGGCTCCAACCTCGCCGCCAACTGGGGCCATCTCTACAAGGAGTTCGACGAGAAGGAGCGGGTGACGATCTATGAGCTCGACCCCAACTCGAACCAGGCCAGCGCCCTCTACGCCTATGACTTCCCGGGCAAATATCTCGTGCCCGGCACGATCACCAACTGCCCGGTTTGCGACCGCCAGCCGGCGCTGAACGGGGTGCGGGTGCCCGTGCGGCCCCACCTGGGCACCGCGGGCGTGGCGCCCGACGTCCACGGCCGGGTCTCGACCATTCCGCCCGGCCTGCACGGCGGCAATATCGACAACTGGCGGATCGGGGCCGGGGCGGTGATGTACTATCCGGTCCAGGTCGACGGCGCCCTGTTCTCCATCGGCGACCCCCATGTCAGCCAGGGCGACGGCGAGATCTCCGGCACCGCCATCGAGGCCTCCCTCGACGTCCTGTTCCAGGTGGTGCTGCGCAAGGACTTCACCTTCCCGAGCCCGCTCTTGGAGACGCCCAAGTTCTGGATCGTCCACGGCTTCGACGAGGACCTGGACCAGGCCATGAAGAACGCCTCGCTCGACATGCTGACCCTGCTCTCGGATCACCAGGGCCTCAGCCGCAACGACGCCTATTCGCTGATGAGCGTCGCCGCCGATTTCGCCGTCACCCAGGTGGTCGATGGCCGCCAGGGGGTGCATGTGCGCATTCCCCGAACCATCTTCCCGCGCAAGGGCGCGGGATGAGACCGTGAAGGCCTGGCAGTTCACCACCGACGCCTATCCCAAGGCCGAGCGCCGCGCCGCCTGGCGCGACGCCATGGCGCGCCTGCGCCTGCCGATCGGAGACCTGCCGCCCGCCGACCCCTTCCACGCCCAGGTCTCCAGCCTGACCTCGCCCATGGGGGTGGAGTTCTCCCGCGTCTCCGCGACCGCCCAGGAGATCGCCGGCCGCAATACGGACCAGCCCGCCGCCGTCTGGCTGGCCCTGCTGCTGGAGGGCGAGGCGATCCTGATGGACGGGGAGGAGGCGGTCGCCGTCCGGCCGGGCGACATCATCTACGGCCCCACGGGCCTCGCCGCCGCCCTGCGCTTCGACACCCGCTTCCGCCTGCTGTTCATCACCGCCCCGCGCGTGGCCCTCGACCACAGGCTGCTGGCGCCTGTGTCGCTGAAGGTCGGCTGCCTGCCGGCCGCAGGCGGGATCAATCACGTGTTCTCTGGCCTGTTGAAGGCCACGGCCGAGGCGCTGGACGACCTCACCTCGGACCAGCTGCGGCCGGTCGAGCTGGCGCTCACCGAGTTCCTGGTCGCCAGCCTGGCGCTGGACGGCGGGCCGGCGGTGCAGGGCGGGGCGGCCGGGGCCCGCGCTGTGCAACTCCACCGCATCTGCCAGGTGATCGAGATGATGCTGGCCGAGCCGGACCTCACCCTGCGCCGGGTCGCCGACGAGGACGGGGTCTCGCCGCGCTATCTGCAGAAGCTGTTCGCCGCCCACGGCCAGAGCTTCACCGGCTATGTGCGGGCCCGCCGGCTGGAGCGATGCCGCGCCGACCTCGCCAGCCCGGCCCGCGGCCAGCTGTCGATCTCCGAGATCTGTTTCCGCTGGGGCTTCAACGGTTCGGCCCATTTCAGCCGCGCCTTCCGCAACCAGTACGGCGCCTCGCCGCGTGAATACCGCCGCGCTCACGCCGGCGGCGGCTAGCCCGCCAGCAGCGCCTCGACCTCGGCCTGGCTGGGCGAGGAGGTCGCTGCGCCGGCGCGGGTGACCGAGAGGGCCGCCGCCGCATTGGCGTAGATCACCGCGCGCTCCAGGTCGTCGCCGGCGGACAGCCGCGCGGCCAGGGCGCCGCAGAAGCAGTCTCCAGCGCCGGTGGTGTCGACCACCTCGGCCCGGCGGCCTGGAACCCGCATGACCTCGCCGTCGCGCACGATCACCGCCCCGTCGCCGCCCAGGGTGGCGATCACCGCCTGGCCAGGACCCGCCAGGGTCAGGGCCGCGGCGGCGGCGGTCTCGGCGTCGGCGGGCGGCTGGCTCAGGCCGGCGAACCGCGCCAGCTCGGTCTCGTTCACCACCAGGATGTCGGCCAGGGCCAGCAGGCGCGCGCCCGCCGCCAGGGCCGGGGCGGCGTTGAGGATCTTCACCCCGCCCAGGGCCTCAGGGCTGAGGAACAGGGCTTCGACCGCCGGCAGGGTCGCCTCGAACTGGGTCAGGAACACCGTCGCGCCCGACAGGTTCGCGGCCGCGACCTCCGCCGCGCCATAGCGGGCGTTGGCGCCGGGGGCCACCACGATGCTGTTGCGGCCGGCCGTATCGAGGGTGATGAAGGCTTGGCCGGTGGGCGCGTCCGCCACCGTGATCACGCCCCTCAGATCGACCCCGGCCTCCGCCAGGAAGCCGCGCAGATAGGCGCCCGGCTCGTCGTCGCCCACCGCGCCGAGCAGCCGCGTCGCCGCCCCCGCCCGCGCGGCCGCCACGGCCTGGTTGCCGGCCTTGCCGCCCGGAAACCGCTCGAGGCGGCTGCTGGTCACCGTCTCGCCCGGCGCCGGCAGGGCCTCGACGGTCGCCACATGGTCCAGATTGATCCCGCCCAGCACGCACACGCTCATCGGAACCTCCCGCCCTTGACCGGCGACCTGCATCTAACATTTCACGGGCCGGCGGAAGACCCCGCGAGAAAGGGGCTTCCCTGCGGCCCGTCTTGGCTCAGGATGCGAGCAGGGCAGGGAGCAAATCCATGATCAGGATCAGGCATTGGGCGGCGGCCGCGCTGGCGGCGGCGATCGGATTGTCCGGGCTCCCGGCGCTGGCCGCGCCGCATGCGCCCTTCGAGGCCGCCCTGCCGGCGGGCCCGAAGCCCTGGACCCACGAGCGGTTCGACGACGCCCCCCAGACCTTCAGCTTCGCGGTGGTCTCGGACCTGGAGTCCGGCTACCGGCCGGGCGTCTTCGACGTGGCGGCGGCCGAGCTCGCCCTGCTGCACCCGGCCTTCATCATGACCGTCGGCGATATGATCGAGGGGGGCACGGAGGACGAGGCCCTGCTGAACCGCGAATGGGACGCCTTCGACGGCCTGGCCGCCAAGGCCCCCGCGCCCTTCTTCCACGTCGCCGGCAATCACGACATGACCAACCTGACCCAGCGCAAGGTCTGGGAGGCCCGCTATGGCGCCCGCTATTACGGCTTCGTCTATCGCGACGTCCTGTTCATGGTGCTCGACACCGAGGACTATTCGCCCGAGCGGATGCAGGAGATCTACCGCGCCCGCGCCGACTTCCTCAGCCTACGGAAGACTGACCCGGCCGCGGCGCCAAGCTGCCCTATACGTCGATGCAGGAATCCAAGACCGGCGAGATAGGGCCTGCCCAGAGCGCCTATTTCGAAAAGCTGATCGCCGCCCATCCCAAGGTGCGCTGGACCATCGCCCTGATGCACAAGCCGGTCTATGCGCGGCCCGGCGACAAGGGCCTCGCCCGCATCGAGGCGGCGCTGAAGGGCCGGCCCTATACGATCCTCAACGGCCATTTCCACCGCTACAGCTACGCCCAGCGGAACGGGTCCGACTACATCATGCTGGGCACCACCGGCGGCGAACGGGACTTCGACGGATCGCCGGGCGCCATGGACCACGTCATGTGGATCACCATGACCGACCACGGCCCGGACATCGCCAATCTCAAGCTGGACGGGGTGCTCGACAAGACCGGCCACGTCCCGGCGGGCGGTGAGGCCCTTTGCCTGGACCATGGCGGGCCGCACTGCCCGGCGCCCTAGCTTGACCCAGGTCATGGCCGGGGCATGGTTCCGCGGCGATGAGGGGCAGGCGGGAGGGACGTCCCGCCAGGACGCGTCATGAACCCGATCACTTTTCTGGGCGGATTGCTGCTGGGGCTGGCCAGCTCCCTGCACTGCGCCGGCATGTGCGGCGGCATCGCCTCGTCACTCACCCTGACCTTCTCCGGCGCCGGCGGCGCCCGCGACCGGGCCGAGGCGCTCGCCGCCGCCCAGGCGGGCAAGACGGTCTCCTACATGCTGGCGGGCGCCCTGCTCGGCGCCCTGGGCGCCGGGGTCTATGGCCTGCTCGACCGGCAAGGCGCCTTCTTCGTGCTGCAACGGGTCGGGGCCGCGGGCCTGGCCTGGGTGGGGCTCTCCCTGCTGGGGCTCGCCCCGCCGCCCTCAGCCATAGACCGGCTGTTCGCCCCCCTGCGCCGCTGGGCCTGGAACGCGCGACGCGGAGATCGCCGCATCGCGGCGGGCGTGGCCGGCCTGGTCTGGGGCCTCTTGCCCTGCGGCATGGTCTATTCGGCCCTGCTCTACGCCATGCTGTCGGGTACGGCGCTCTCCGGCGCGCTCGTCATGCTGGGCTTCGGCCTGGGGGTGACCCCCTCGGTGGTGGCGGTCGCCATGGGGGTCAGCTGGCTGCCGCGCCTGGCCCAGGGGACCTGGACCCGGCGGGCCATCGGCGGGGTGATGATCGCCATCGGCGCGGCGACCCTGGTCTGGCCGATGGGGGGCGTCGCCGCCCTCTGCGCTAGGGTGCTGGGCGCCTAGTCGGTCGCCGTCCGCAACAGCGCCTCGCGCTCCTCCGGCGTATTGGCCCCGCGGATCCGCGCCGCCGCCTCCGGGCTGACCGGCAGGGCGCTCAGCCCGGCACGCTCGGCCAGGCGTCGCAGCGGCCAGCCGTTCTCCGCGTCCACGGGCAGGGCCCCCCGCGCCACCACCATGGGCAGGGGCAGGCCCTCATAGGTCGCGCCCGGCGCCGGCGCCGCCAGCAGGGGCGCGAGGTCGGCCGCCGTCAGGGTCGGCGCATCGACGGCCAGCACGAGGATGCGATCGACCGCCTCGCCCAGGGCCGCGACCCCGGCCAGAACCCCGGCCACCGGCCCGCTCTGCGGTGCGGGGTCCGGGGCCCGCTCCAGGCCATAGTCGCCGTCCCCGGCGCTGACGATCCGCACCGCGCCGATCGCCCGCGCCAGGTCAGCGACGCGATCGACCGCCCGGCGGCCGCCCCAGTCCTGGGCGGCCTTGTCCGCCCCCATCCGGCGGGAAGCCCCGCCGGTGAGGATCACGACGCCAAGGCGATCGGCCGCCATGTTCCGATCAGAGCCCCTTGGCGGGGTTGATCAGGTACTTCTCGCCAGTGGCGCGGCGATTATAGGCCGCGATGACCTCGGGCTTCAGGGCCTCGGCCAGCGAGATCTCGTGCGAATAGTGGCTGGCGAAGGTGGTCTTTAGCTCGTCGGCCACCCGCTGGCGCAGCTTGCCGGCCTCGACCGGGCCGATCTTCATCAGGAACGGGGTCAAGAGCCAGCCGCCCAGGCCCCAGGCCATGCCGAAGCCGCGCGACAGCTCGGTGATCCGGGTGTCGAGGCCGCCATAGATGTAGACCTGCTTATAGGTCGTCGAGCCATAGCGGCTGTACTCGGTCATCTTGCGGTTGGCCGCGATCTCCATGGCGGTCAGGATCTGGCCGGCCAGCTTGCCGCCGCCGATGGCGTCAAAGGCGAGCGTCGCGCCGGTCTCCACCAGGGCGTCGGTCAGCTCCTCCATGAAGTTGGCGGAGGTGGAATCGACCACATGCTTGGCGCCGATGCCGCGCAGCAGCTCGGCCTGTTCCGGGCTGCGGACGATATTGACCAGCTGGACCCCGTCCTTGAGGCAGATCTTGTTCAGCATCTGGCCGAGGTTCGAGGCCGCGGCGGTGTGGACCAGCGCGGTGTGGCCCTCGCGGCGCATGGTCTCGACCATGCCCAGAGCGGTCAGCGGATTGACGAAGCAGGAGGCGCCGTCCCGCGGCGTCGCGCCCTCGGGCAGCACCAGGACGTCGGCGGCCTTGACCGCGCGGTACTGGCCATAGGTGGCGCCGCCCAGCAGGGCGACGGTCTTGCCCAGCAGGGCCTGGGCGGCGGGGCTGTCGCCCGCGCCGATCACCACGCCCGCGCCCTCGTTGCCGACCGGCATGGATTCATCCACCCGCGCGCCCATGGCCCGCATGAACTGCGGCGGGATCGGCGCGGTGACCACCGGGCTCTCGTCCGTGCCCGAGACCTTGGCGGCGGAGATGTCCGCCGGGCCGAGCAGCAGGCCAAGGTCGGAAGGATTGATCGGGGCGGCCTCGATGCGCACCAGCACCTCGTCGGGGCCGGGCTGCGGGATCGGGATCCGCGCGAGCGACAGCTCCAGCTCCCCGCTTGATTTGACCAGTGAGCGCAGCTGAAGGCCCGTGCCCTGATTGTCCATGTGGCGTCTCCTCGAAGGTTGTTGTGTGGAATTGGGCGGACCGGACGCCGGCCGCAAGGCGTGCGGCGCCGGGAGTTCGGTCTCAGTCGTCGGCGATGATCATGCGCGCGGCCTTTTCGGCGATCATCATGGTCGGCGAATTGGTGTTGCCCGAGGTGATGGTCGGCATGACCGAGGCGTCGGCGACTCGCAGCCCCGCCACCCCATGCACCCGCAAGCGCTCGTCAACGACCGCGGTGGGATCGGAGGCCAGGCCCATCTTCGCTGTGCCGGCCGGGTGGAAGATGGTGGTCCCCAGTTCACGGGCCGCGGTCAGCAACTCGGCGTCGGACTGGGCCTGGTCGCCGGGGCGATGCTCGCGCGGCTGGAACTTTTGCAGCGGCGCCTGAGCGACGATCCGCCGGACGAGACGCATGGAATCTATGGCCACCCGCTCGTCCTCGGCCGTCGACAGATAGTTGGGCTGGATCACCGGCGCGGCGTCGGCGTCCGGGCTCGCAGCATGGATCGAACCCCGGCTGGTCGGGCGCAGATTGCAGACGCTGATCGTCACCGCCGGAAAGGCGTGCAGCGGCTCGCCGAACCGGTCCAGCGACAGGGGCTGGACGTGGAACTGCACATTGGGCGTGGCGTGCTCCGGCGAGGAGCGGGCGAAGGCGCCCAGCTGCGACGGCGCCATCGACATCGGCCCCCGCCGATGGACCGCATATTCCAGCGCCATGAGCGGCCTGCGCCACCAGGAGGCGTAGAGGTCGTTCATGGTCGGCACGCCGGTCACGCCGAAATAGGGGCGGATCTGCAGATGGTCCTGCAGGTTCTCGCCGACCCCAGGCAGGTGCGCCTGGGTCTCGATCCCCAAGGTCTGCAGCCGCGCGCCGTCGCCGATCCCCGACAGCTCCAGCAGCTTGGGCGTCGCCACCGCGCCGGCGGCCAGCACCACCTCGCCGGTGGTCCGCGCCTCGAAGCTCTGGCCGCCCTTGGTCCAGGCCACGCCCACGGCGCGGCCGTTCTCGACGATCACCCGGCTAACCTGGGCGTGGGTCTCGAGCTTCAGATTGGGTCGCTTCAGCACAGGCTTCAGGAAGCCCGCCGCCGCGCTCCAGCGCCGCCCGGCCTTCTGGTTCACCTGGAAATAGCCGCAGCCGAAATTGTCCCCGCCATTGAAGTCGGCGACCTTGGGTATCCCCTCCAGCGCCGCGGCCTCGGCGAAGGCGTCGAGCACGTCCCAGCGCATGCGCGGATGCTCCACCCGCCATTCGCCGCCGGAGCGGTGCAAGGGGCCGGGCGGGGCGATGTGGTCCTCCTGGTCGAGGAACAGCGGCAGGACGTCATCCCAGCCCCAGCCGGCCAGGCCGCGCTGGCGCCAGCCGTCATAGTCCGCCGCCTGGCCGCGCATATAGATCATGGCGTTGATCGCCGAGGAGCCGCCGATCACCTTGCCGCGCGGATAGGCCAGGCTGCGCCCGGCCAGTCCCGCCGTGGGTTCGGTCTTGAACATCCAGTCGGCGCGCGGGTTGCCGATCGAGAACAGATAGCCGACCGGGATATGGAACCAGATCCAGTCGTCCTGGCCGCCCGCCTCCAGCACCAGCACCCGGCGCGACGGATCCGCCGACAGCCGGTTGGCCAGCACGCAGCCCGCCGATCCGGCGCCCACGATGATGACGTCATAGATCTGGGGGGGCTCGGTCATGGCGGGCGCGGGCCCGGTCAGCCGCCCATCACCTTGGCGCGCAGGCGGCGCATGCCGCCCAGCCAGCGGTCATAGTCGGCGGTCTTGCGCTGCATATAGGTCAACACCTCGGGGTGAGGCAGGATCAGGAACTTCTCGGCCGCCAGGCCCTGGATCACATGCTCGGCCGCCTCATCCGGGGTCAGCACCCCGTCCAGGCTCTGGGGCGAGCCCGAGCCGCCGGCCCGCAGCATGGCGGTGTCGACGCCCTGCGGGCACAACACCGAGACCTTGATGCCCTGGTCGCCGTGGGTGATGGCTAGGCTCTCGGCCAGGCCGATGGCCGCATGCTTGGTGGTCGAATAGACCGCCCCGCCGATCTGCGACAGCAGGCCCGCCGCGGAGACGGTGTTGAGCAGATAGCCCTCGCCGCGGGCGATCATGCCCGGCAGCACCGCGCGGGCGGCGTGGACGTGGGCCATGACATTGACGCCCCAGGCCCGCGCCCAGACCGGGTCGGGGGAGGAGACGGCGTTGTTGCGGTCCGGGTCGCCGTCGCCGACGCCGGCGTTGGAGCAGAACAGGTCGATATGGCCCTGGTCGGCCTCGACGGCGGCCACCATGGCGGCGACCGCGGCGCCGTCGGAGACGTCGGTCTCATAGGCCTTGCCGCCGATCTCGGCGGCGACTGCGCGGGCGCCTTCGCCGTTGCGGTCGACTACGGCGACGTGCCGGGCGCCTTCGCGGGCGAATCGCCGCGCCATGGCCGCGCCGATGCCGTCGGCCCCGCCGGTGACCACGATGACCTTGTCCTGGACGTTCATGTTCGCGCCTCCCTGCGCGCCGTCGCCGCCTTCGGCGCCATGCTTGGCGATGGGTTAGGGGCCCGCCCGCTCGTGCGCAACCCTCGTCTTCCGCGAAGCGGTGCGACCAGCAAAGAAGCAGCTGCCGCTACGGAATCGCTTGGAGATCGGTCAATTCGCACCATCCGGCGATTTTGCACGCCCTCGCGTTTACACGCGCGGATTGTCATGCTGGTTTGTCTTCATTGAGCGAGTTTTCGTCGCCATTCGGCGATTTTGGGATGAAAACCGGCGTATCAATTTCGCCCAATGGGCGGCGGCGCGCGTCGGGGCTTTGCAACACCCGTGGGGGAAGAACATGAAGACCACTGCTAAGACCCGGCCGCTGGCGGCGCTCCTGATGGCCTCGGCCCTGGCCCTGCCGGCCGCGGCCGCCCACGCGGAGACGACCCCGGCCATGAAGGCCGCGGCCATCGCCAATGTCGACGCCCGCACCAAGATGGTCCAGGAAATGGTGGACCAGGTGTTCTCCTATTCCGAATCCGGCTTCCAGGAATTCCGCACCTCGGAATATCTGACCGGCGTGCTCGAGAAGAACGGCTTCAAGATCACCCGCGGCGTCGCCGGCATCCCCACGGCCTGGACGGCGACCTGGGGCTCGGGCGGCCCGCTGGTCGCGCTCGGCAGCGACATCGACGACCTGCTCGGCCTCTCGCAATATCCCGGCATTCCGGACATCAAACCGATGGTCGAGGGCGCGCCCGGCCATGGCGAGGGCCACAATTCCGGCATGCCCCTGATGATCGTCGCGGCCCTGGCGGCCAAGGACGTCATGGAGAAGAACCATATCCCCGGCCGCATCATGCTGTGGCCGGGCGTCGCCGAGGAGCTGCTGGCGACCAAGGCCTTCTACGCCCGCGACGGGGTGTTCAACGGCGTCGACGCCTCGATCTTCGCCCACGTCGGCCGCGACTTCTCGACCGGCTGGGGACCGGGCGGCAACAACGGCATGGTCTCGGTGGAGTACACCTTCCACGGCAAGACCGCCCATGCCGCCGGCGATCCCTGGGACGGCCGCAGCGCGCTCGACGCCGTCGAGATCATGGACACCGCCTGGAACTTCCGCCGCGAGCACCTGCCGCTCACCCAGCGCTCGCATTATGTGATCACCAATGGCGGCGGCCAGCCCAACGTCGTCCCGGGCGTCGCCTCGGTCTGGTACTATTTCCGCGAGAACAGCTTCGACTCGATCCGCAAGCTCTATGAGCTCGGCAACAAGACCGCCGACGCCGCGGCCATGGCCACCGACACCACGGTCGAGCACCACGTCCTGGGCTACGCCGCGCCCAACTATTCCAACAAGCCGCTCGCCGAGGCCGCCTACGCCAACATCAAGGCGGTCGGCATGCCGCAGTGGAGCGAGGACGACAAGATCTTCGCCAAGCGGGTCCAGACGGCCCAGCACTTCAAGATTGAGCCCCTGGCCACCGAGGTCGCGCCGCTCTCCACGCCTGAAGGTCGCGGGCCCTCCATGGGCGGCGGCTCCGACGACATCGGCGACGTGATGTGGACCGTGCCCACCATCACCATCCGCTATCCGTCGAACATCCCCGGCGCCATCGGCCACAACGTGACCTCGGCCATGGCGATGGCCACGCCCATCGCCCACAAGGGCGTGGTGGTCGGCGCCAAGGCCGTCGCGCTCACCGTGCTGGACATCATGACCACGCCCAAGCTGGTCGCCGACGCCAAGGACTACTTCCAGAACGTCCAGCTGAAGGACACCAAGTACGACCCGGTCCTGACCAAGGACGACAAGCCGGCGATCTGGCTGAACACCGACATCATGGCCAAGCTGCGCCCGAAGATGGAGCCCTTCTACTATAACCCCAAGAAGTACGGGACCTATCTGGAGCAGCTCGGCATCCAGTATCCCAACGGCAATGTGAAATAGGCCGTCGCGGAGATCCCGCGTTTCCATCCCCTTGGGCGCGGGTTGGGTTCGGGGAGGTGCGCAAGCGCCTCCCCGAACTGATTCCGGGGCCAGCGAAGCGGCGGCGTCAGCCGCTGGTCTTGTCCTGGAACACCACCGGCGGGGTGGAGCGGCGGGCGACCTCGCGCATCACGAAGCTGGAGCGGATCTTGGCCACATGCGGCAGGGTCGACAGCTCGCGGCGATAGACCCGGTCATAGTCCTCGAAGGACTCGACGTTCAGCATGATCAGGAAGTCGGTGTCGCCCGAGACGAAGCCGCAATAGGAGACCGAGGGGCACTTCACCACCTCCCGCTCAAACTCGTTCAACGCCTTCTCCGCCTGGGAGCTCAGCTCGATAGCGACGAACACCACCACGCTGTAGCCCAGCATCGGCATGTTCAGATTCGCCGAATAGCTGAGCACCGCCTGACGCTCCTCCAGGCTCTTGCGCCGGCGCGCCACGGCGGTCGAGGAGAGGTTGATTTTCTCCCCAAGCCAGACGTCCGACGCCCGTCCATCCGCACAAAGCTCCTTCAGGATCCGATAATCCACGTCATCCAGGTCGAGCTGTTCGGATTTCGACATTGAACTTCCAACTCCGTGCATAAATCGGCGGCAGAAATGCATTTTCGGCGCTGAAAACCCGCTTTCCGCAAGTCCAAATTTTACGCCGGATTAAGGTGTGGATGTGGCGGGCAGGAAATGGGCGTCACCCAACGAAAAGATGTCTCCCTGCCTTCCTGCGTACGTCGTGCGCACAGGTGTACGCCGCTCTGACCGGGCGGTCCACGGGGGTGGGAACAAACAGGGGCGAGCCGCCGCGCTGCAGTCGCAGCGCTCAGGGAGCAACACCGGCGGCGCGTTTTACTGATCCGTACTCGCAAGGATCGGTCGGGCGGGAATTCGAGACTGAATTGAACAAGCAGTGCGCCGGTCTTTCGGCGCTCGGGGGGTCGCTTTGTCTTCGTATCGGGGGGCGGGCGGCGAGCATCGGCGGGGTGAAATCCGCCTTCACTGACGAACAAGCAGCCGGGGAAAACCATGCAACATTCAACGAACCTGAGGCCGAAGTCGAACCTTCGCCGCTACGCGCTTGCGACCGCGAGCCTGGCCGCCCTGCTCGCCTCGGCCCACACCGCCGCCGCGGCCGACGCCGCCGCCGACAAGGGCGAAGCGGTGGTCGAGGAAGTGCTGGTCACCGGCTCGCGGGTGGTGCGCGACGGCTATGACGCCCCCACCCCGGTGAACGTGCTGGGCACCGACGAGATCAAGGCCGCCGCGGCCGCCAACATCGCCGACTTCGTCAACACCCTGCCGTCCATCGCCGGCAGCACCACGGCCTCCAACTCCTCGGGCAGCCTGTCGAACGGCGCCGCCGGGATCAGCGCCCTGAACCTGCGCGCGCTCGGCACGGGCCGGACGCTCGTGCTGTTCGACGGCCAGCGCTCGGTGGTCTCCGCCTCGACCGGCCAGGTCGACACCAACACCTTCCCCCAGGCCCTGATCAGCCGGGTGGAAGTGGTGACCGGCGGCGCCTCCTCGGCCTACGGCTCCGACGCTGTCGGCGGGGTGGTCAACTTCATCCTCGACAAGGACTACACCGGGGTGAAGGCCACCGCCGAATACGGCGAGACCACCTATGGCGACAACCCGAACTCCAAGTTCAACATCACCGCCGGCGGCGGCTTCGCCGACAAGCGCGGCCACGTGTTGTTCAGCGCTGAACGGGTTCGCCAGGAAGGCGTCCACTATTACAGTCGCGACTGGAACAAGACCGGCTATTTCGCCGTCCGCAATCCCGACACCACCACGGCGGGCCTGCCCTATTACGTGGTCTCCCACAATGTCGGGATCTCGGCCTATACGCCCGGCGGCCTGATCACCAACACCGCCCTCAAGGGCACCTATTTCGGCGTCAACGGCTCGGTGAACCAGCTGGCCTATGGCCAGGTGACCGGCCAGTGGATGATCGGCGGCGACTGGAAGTACTCGTCCTCCGGCATGAACGGCACCAACAGCCTGGCGCCCGACGAGGATCGCGACAGCGTCTTCGGCCGCGTCAGCTATGACCTGACCGACCACGTCCAGGTCTTCGCCCAAGGGTCCTACGCCAAGTACAAGGGTCTCTCCTACTACATCAACCCGACCCAGACCGGGATCGTCATCCAGGCCGACAACGCCTATCTGCCGACCTCGATCAAGACCCAGATGACGGCGCTCGGCCTGAAGTCCTTCACCATGGGGACCAGCAACGCCGACATGCCCGCCTCGGGCAGCGCCATGGAGCGTGAGACTCAGCGCTATGTGGTCGGCGCCAAGGGCGACTTCGACGCCTTCGGCCTGGCCTTTGACTGGGACGGCTACTACCAGCACGGCGAGACCCAGACCCACGAGTCCCTGACCGCGACCTGGAACACCGCCCGCCTGGCGCTCGCCACCGACGCGGTGGTCAATCCGACCACCGGGGCGATCGTCTGCCGCTCGACCCTGACCAATCCGACCAATGGCTGCGTGCCGCTGAACCGCTTCGGGGTCGGCGTCGCCAGCGCCGCGGCGCTCGCCTATGTGCTCGGCACGCCCTATCGCGACCAGGACTTCAAGCAGGACGTCACGGCGATCAACCTGCGGACCAACAGCCTCCAGGGCTGGGCCGGTCCGATCTCGCTGGCCGTCGGCGCCGAATACCGCAAGGAGCAGATGGGCGGCTTCGTGCCCACCGAGTACCAGGCGAGCGGCTGGAAGTACGGCAACTTCAAGGTCACCAAGGGCGAATACGACGTCAAGGAAGCCTATGTCGAAGTCCTGGTCCCGATCCTCAAGGGCTTGGATTTCAACGGCGCGGCCCGCTACACCGACTATTCCACCTCCGGCGGCGTGACCACCTGGAAGGCCGGCCTGACCTACACCCCGATCGACGACATCACCTTCCGGGCGTCGAAGTCGCGCGACATCCGCGCGGCCAATATGAGCGAGCTCTACGACACCGGCACGGCCCGCTCGAACTCGGTCAACATCAACGGCGTCGCCACCGCCTTCGTCCAGAACCTGCAGGGCAATCCCGACGCCCAGCCGGAAGTGGCCGACGGCTACGGGATCGGCGTGGTGGTCAAGCCGCGCTTCCTGCCGGGCTTCCAGGCTTCGGTCGACTATTACGACATCCAGGTCGACGGGGTGATCAGCTTCGTCACCGCCCAGCAGGTCGCCGACTACTGCTACATCAACAAGATCAACAGCTACTGCAATCAGCTCGTCTATACCGGCACGACGCTCAGCACGATCAACCTGTACTACGCCAACCTCAACAAGATGATCGCCCGCGGTCTGGACGTGGAGGCCTCCTACCGCGTGCACCTCGAGGATCTCTATGAGCCGCTGAAGGGCGATCTGAGCCTGCGCGCCCAGGGCACCCACTATATCGAGAACGTCACCGACGACGGCGTCACCCACATCAATCTGGCCGGCGCCAACACCAGCTCGACGCCCGATTGGATCTACCGCCTGACGGCCATGTACAAGATCGAGCCCTGGACCTTCGACGTGACGGTCCGCGGCGTCAGCGCCGGTGTGGTCTCCAACGCCTATACCGAGTGCACCTCGAACTGCCCGGCCAGCGTCTCGCCCTACTACACGATCAACGACAACCACATCGACGGCGCCGCCTATCTCGACCTGTCGGCCTCCTACGCCTTCACGGTCCGCGACGTCAGCGGCGAGGCCTATGTCTCGATCAAGAACGTCCTGAACAAGGATCCGGTCCTGACCTCCAACCCCGCCAATCTCGGGGCGGAAAACACGGTCGGGTACCTGCAGACCAACCGCAGTCTCTACGACGTCATGGGCCGGGTCTTCCGGGTCGGCGTCCGGATGGAATTCTAAAGTCTGAGGAGAGTGACGGCCCGCCCCGGTGTGAGAACGCCGGGGCGGATGTATTCAGTACCGAAATAAGCGTTTCCGGGGAGATTCGATGACACGTGGATTGCGCGCAGCCCTCTGCGCCCTGCTGGCCTCTTCGGCCCTGATCTCCGCCCCGGCCCTCGCCGCCAGCCCGCCCGCCGCCGCCCCGGCCGCCCCTCTGATGACCGGCCTCCTGCCGGTCCGCATCGACACGACCGCGGGCAAGATCCTCGTCACCCTGCCGGCCCCCGGCGCCGACGGCGTCCTGGGCCGCTTCATCTATGCGACCAGCCTGCGCACCGGCATCGGCTCGCCCAACATGCGCCTCGACCGCGGCATGCAGGGCCCCAGCCGCCTCATGGTCTTCCGCCGCTACGGCAAGAAGGTCGCGATCCAGTTCGAGAACCCCCGGTTCCGCGCCACCGGCGGCTCGCCGGCCGAACAGGCTTCGGCCCGCGACAGCTTCCCGATCACCACGGCCTGGATGGGCGACATCGTCTCCAGCGAGGCTGACGGCCGGGTGACCATCGACATCGCCCCGTTCCTCACCCGCGACGTCATCGGCATCGGACCGGAGCTGGCCGAAAGCGGCGCCAAGGGCTTCAAGCTCGCCGACAATCTCAGCGCCCCGGACCTTTCGGCCGTCAAGGTCTTCCCCGACAATATCGAGTTGGAGGCCCTGCAGACCTACCAGTCGGACACCCCGACCGGCGAGGTGAACAGCCTGGCGCCCGACGCCCGCCAGATCAGCTTCGTGGTCCACCACTCCCTGGTCCGCCTGCCGGAGCCGGGCTACGTCCCGCGCCGCTTCGACCCGCGCACCGGCGGCTTCTCGACCCAGATCGTGGATTTCGGGACCCCGCTCAGCGAGAACGTCGTCTACCAGCTGGCCAACCGCTTCCGGCTGGAGAAGGTCGACCCCACTGCCCCGCGCTCCAAGGTCAAGAAGCCGATCATCTTCTATATCGACCCGGCCGCGCCCGAGCCGATCCGCACCGCCCTGATCGAGGGCGTGGGCTGGTGGTCCCAGGCCTTTGACGCCGCCGGTTTCATCGACGGCTTCCAGGCCAAGCTGCTGCCGCCCGGCGTCGATCCCCTCGACGTGCGCTACAACTTCGTCAACTGGAGCAACCGCGCCACCCGCGGCTGGTCCTATGGCCAGGTGATCACCGACCCGCGCACGGGCGAGATCCTCAAGGGCAACGTCGTCCTGGGCTCCCTGCGCTCGCGCCAGGACATGATCATCTTCGAGGGCCTGGTCGGGACCGACAAGCTCGGCAAGGGCGGACCCAATGATCCGGTGGAGGTGACCCTCGCCCGCCTGCGCCAGCTGGGCGCCCACGAGGTCGGCCATGCGCTGGGCTTCATGCACAACTTCGCCGCCAGCACCCAGGGTCGCATCTCGGTCATGGACTATCCGGGCCCCAAGATCGGCCTGGTCGATGGCGCGCCGGACCTCACCGACGCCTATGCCCGCGACATCGGCGCCTGGGACAAGTTCACCGTCGACTGGCTCTACGGCCAGGCTGCGCCCGGCGTCGATCCCGAGGCCGAGGCGCGCAAGAAGGTCGAGGCCTCGGTCAAGGCCGGGGTCCGCTACATCACCGACATCGACGGCCGCGCGCCGGACACCCCCAATCCCTGGGGCAGCATGTGGGACAATGGTCCCGATCCGGCCATGGAGCTCACCCGCATGATGGGCGTGCGCAAGGCCGCCATCGCCCGCTTCGGCCAGAACGCTCTGCTGCCCAATGAGCCGGTCGCCGCCCTGCGCCGCCGCTTCGTGCCGATCTGGCTGCTGCACCGCTACCAGGTCGACGCCACCGCCAAGATGATCGGGGGCGTGGACTACGTCTATGCGGTCAAGGGCGACGGCACGCCCCCGGCCAAGCCGGTCGCGCCCGCCACCCAGCGCGCGGCGCTCGACGCCCTGATGGGAACCCTGGCGGCGGACCAGCTGGAGGTCCCCGACGCCCTGGTCGGCCTGCTGTCGGCCGGCATCAACGGCGCGCCGGACCGCCAGTCCGATATCGAAGTCTTCGCCAACGCCGGGGCCGCGGCGTTCGATCCGCTGGTGGCGGCTGACGTGGGGGCCCGGGTGACGCTCGACACGCTGCTGGCGCCCCCACGTCTGACGCGGGTGTTCGAACAGCACCGCCGCGACGCCAGCGCGCTCGGCCTCGACGAGCTGATCGACCGTGTACTGACGACCGCCGTCGAGACCCGCAAGACTGACCTCCAGCGCCGCATCGCCTATCGTGCGGTGATGGCGATCGCCCAGGCCGCCCACGACCCCGATACGTCGCCGGACGTGGCCGCCGCGCTCAATTCAAGGCTGGCGGCCCTGGCCGATCAGTTCGCCAAGGGCGGGGCCGGCCCGACGGCGGCTGGAGCCGCAGCCTGGCCCGCACGCTGGGCGACGACGCCCTCTTGGAAAAGGAACTGGCCAAGGCGCCCCGCGCCCCCTCCGTCCCGCCCGGCATGCCGATCGGCGCCGAGACCGACTGGATGGACGACCTCTAGACTTCCCGCCCCAAGCTCCCGGCAGGAAACCTCGGCCCCGGATGACCGCTCGTCCGGGGCCGAACCCGTTCAAGGCTCGCTGACGCTCCGGGCGGCCGCCGCCGCCCGTTGCATCCGTTCCTCCAGATAGGCGGGGTTGGGCAGACCGTGGGTCTCCGTCCAGGGGACCGTGACCCCACAGGTCGGGCAGCGGCCATCCAGCTCCAGTTCGGTCCGGCAGCTGTTGTGGAACATACGCACCGCCACGCCCTCCTCGGGCGTCTTGCACCAGGTTTCGCCCCAGGCCCGGAACGCCAGGATGATCGGCATCAGGTCGAGCCCCATGGCGGTTAGCCGGTATTCGAACCGCAGGGGCCGCTCGGAATAGGCGCGCCGCTCGATCAGCCCATCCGCCTGCAGCTGCTTCAGCCGCGCCGTCAGCAGCTGGGGCGTCGCCCCCGTCTGGGCCAGCAGATCCTGAAACCGCGACACGCCCATGAACAGCTCGCGGATGATGAGCAGGGACCACTTGTCGCCCACCCGACTGGTGGAGCGGGCGATCGGGCAGAGGGTGTCTGGAAGATCCTGGGACGGCAGGGCGGGTGTCTCCGGCGGGCGGCGGGGTCTGACCTTAGCCTGCGGCCTATGATCATCATAGCCGCTTGACCCTATGAAAATCATAGTATCAATCTCCCGACCACGACGCCAAGGCGCGTCGGGCGATGGGGGAGGACAGGCCATGACCAGGTCGGGACGGATTTCGGGCATTCTGGTCGAGGCCGAGGACTTCGCCAGCTATGGCGGCTGGGTGCTGGACTCCCAGTTCGAGACCCAGATGGGATCGCCCTATCTGCTGGCCCATGGCCTGGGGCGGCCGGTCGCCGATGCGACCACGGTGATCACGGTCGACGAGCCAGGCGAATATGAGGTCTGGGTGCGCACCCGGGACTGGGCGGCGCCCCACGGGCCCGGCCGGTTCGCCCTGTCCATTGACGGTGTAGCCCTGGACACCGAATTCGGCGTCCATGACCCGGACTGGTCCTGGGTGTCGGCCGGCGAGGTGACCCTGGCCCGCGGCGAGGCGACCCTGGCGCTGCACGACCTCACCGGCTTCGACGGCCGCTGCGACGCGATCTATTTTGGCCGCGACGGCGCGGTCCCGCCCAACGCCGTCGATGGGTCAAGCCGCGCCTGGCGCCGGGCCCTGCGGGGGCTTCCCGATCAGCCGGTCGAGGCGGGGGACTATGACGTGATCGTGGTCGGCGGCGGCGTCGCCGGCTGCGCGGCGGCCCTGACCGCGGCGCGTCTGGGCCAGCGGGTGGCGCTCATCCACGACCGTCCGGTGCTGGGCGGCAACGCCAGCAAGGAGATCGGCCTGATGCCGCGCGGCGCCCAGGGCAAGATCCTGGCGGAGCTCGCGACCCGCACCCCCGACGGGGATCTCGCCGCCCTGTCCCTGCTGCAGGCTGAGCCCACCGCAGAGGTGTTCCTTGAGCACCGCATCATCGCCGCCGACCGCCAGGGGGACCGGATCGTCTCCATCGATGCGGTCGAAGCCCGCGGCGGTCTCGAACGTCGCTTCACCGGCCGCGTCTTCATCGATGCCAGCGGCGTGGCGATCCTCGGCGTGCTGGCCGGCGCGGAGACCCTGTTCGGTCGCGAGGCGCGGGCCGACTTCGACGAGCCCTATGCGCCGGAGGTCGCCGACGAGATGCACCACGGCAACACCCTGTTCTTCCGGACCCGGATGGCGGACCACCCCGTCCCGTTCCCGGGGGTCCCCTGGGCGACCGAGGTGTCCAAGGACTACGCCAATCTCAGCGGCCAGCTCATGAAGCCCGGCCTGGAGAACGGCCCCGGCCCGGCGGCCAGCGCCAATCCTGACACGCCGGCCTTCCAGTTCAGCGCCGACCCCAGCCAGGCCTGGATGATGCAGTTTCCGGCCACCCACTATTGGGAATACGGCCAATGGTTGGACCCCTATGTCTCCGGCGAGCAGGTCCGCGACTATCTGATGCGGGCCCTCTACGGGACCTTTTCCAACGTCAAGACGATGGAGCCCGAGGCCCACGCCAATCTCGAGTTCGACTGGATGGCCTTCGTGGCCGCGCAAGGCGAGTTCCGGCGCTACCGCGGCGACTATGTCCTGACCGAAAACGACGTCCGCAACCAGACCCGCCACAACGACATGCTGGTCGCCAATGACGGGTTCTTCTGCATCCACTGCGCCTGGAACCCGGGGGAGGGGAAATACGACTTCCGCCTCAAGGACTGGATCATGGATGTCCGCGACCAGCAGCCCTACGGCATCCCGTTCCGCTGTCTGTACTCGGCCAATATCGACAATCTGCTGATGGCCGGGAAGCACATCAGCGTCACCCATGTGGCCGGCTCGGCGGTCAAGCTGATGGGCAACGGCGCCCAGCATGGCGTCGCCGTCGCCGCCGCGGCCTTCCTCTGCAACGAGCACGACACCACGCCGCGGGGCCTGCTGGACAACCACATGGACAAGCTCCGCGGCCTGGTCGACGCGCTCACCGGCCACGACCACGACATGACCAGCCACCCGCCGACCCGCAAGTTCGTCGCCGTTCCGGGCTAGGTCGCGGCGGCGTGCGCTACACCCCCTGCGCCAGCCCCGCCGCCCCGGCATAGATCGGGAAGGCCGCCGCCAGCTTGGCCACCTCCGTCCGCACCTTCGCCTCGGCCGCGCTGTTGTCGGCCGGGTTGGCGATGAAGCCGTCCAGGACGTCGGCGATCAGCTCGCCGATCTTGTGGAACTCCGCCGTCCCGAACCCGCGCGTGGTCCCCGCCGGACTGCCGAAGCGCACGCCGCTGGTGAGCGCCGGGGGCAGGGGGTCGAACGGCACGCCGTTCTTGTTGCAGGTCAGGCCAACGCGCCCCAGGGCGTCCTCGGCGTCGCGGCCGGTGATCGCCTGGCCGCGCAGGTCGAGCAGGATCAGGTGGGTGTCGGTGCCGCCGGTGACCAGGTTGAATCCGCGATCCATCAGGGCCTCGCCCAGAGCCTGGGCGTTGGCCACCACCTGGGCCGCATAGGCCTTGAAGTCGGGCTGCAGGGCCTCGCCGAAGGCCACGGCCTTGGCGGCGATCACATGCATCAAGGGGCCGCCCTGCAGGCCGGGGAACACCGCCGAGTTCAACTTCTTCGCCAGCGCCTCGTCGTCGGTCAGGATCAGCCCGCCGCGCGGCCCGCGCAGGGTCTTGTGGGTGGTCGAGGTCACCACATGGGCGTGCGGGAAAGGGCTCGGATGCGCCCCGCCCGCCACCAGTCCGGCGAAATGGGCCATGTCGACCATCAGCTTCGCGCCCACCTCGTCGGCGATGGCGCGGAAGCGCGCGAAGTCGATCTGGCGCGGAATGGCCGAGCCGCCAGCGATGATCAGCTTGGGCCGGTGCTCGCGCGCCAGGGCGGCGACCGCCTCATAGTCGATCAGGCCGTCCTCCGGCTTCACGCCATATTGTACAGCCTTGAACCATTTGCCCGACAGGGTCGGCTTGGCCCCGTGGGTCAGGTGGCCGCCGGCGTCCAGCGACATGCCCAGGATCGTGTCGCCCGGCTTCACCAGCGCCATCATCACCGCCCCGTTGGCCTGGGCGCCGGAGTGCGGCTGCACATTGGCGAAGCCGCAGCCGAACAGGGCCGTGGCCCGGGCGATGGCCGCCGCCTCCACCACATCGGCCTGCTCGCAGCCGCCATAGTAGCGCTTGCCCGGATAGCCCTCGGCGTACTTGTTCGTCAGCACCGAGCCCTGGGCGGCCATCACCGCGGGCGAGACGATGTTCTCCGAGGCGATCAGCTCGATCCCGCCTTGCTGGCGGGCCAGTTCCGCGGCCAGGGCCTGGGCGATGACGGGGTCGCCGTCCAGCCGGCGGTCAAAGAAGGCGGTCATCGGTCTCTCCAGTCATTCAACATTCAACGACATTCACGGCCAGCCCGCCGAGGCTGGTCTCCTTGTACTTCGAGCCCATGTCGCGCCCGGTCTGGCGCATGGTCTCGATCACCGCGTCCAGGGACACGACGTGGCGGCCGTCGCCCTGCAGGCGAGATAGCGGCGTTGACGGCCTTCACGGCCCCCATGGTGTTGCGCTCGATGCAGGGGATCTGGACCAGCCCGCCGATCGGGTCGCAGGTCAGGCCCAGATTGTGCTCCATGCCGATCTCGGCGGCGTTCTCGACCTGGCTGTTGGTCCCGCCCAGGGCCGCGGTGAGGCCGGCGGCGGCCATGGAGCAGGCGACGCCCACCTCGCCCTGGCAGCCCATCTCGGCCGCCGAGATCGAGGCGTTCAGCTTGTAGAGGACCCCGATCGCCGAGGCGCTCAGCAGCAGGGTCCGGCTCCCGGCCCGCGTCGCGCCGGGCGCGAAGGTCTCGTAATATTTCAGCACTGCGGGCAGTACGCCGGCGGCGCCATTGGTCGGCGCCGTCACCACCCGCCCGCCGGCCGCGTTCTCCTCATTGACCGCCAGGGCATAGAGGCTGAGCCACTCGAACACGGCGGAGGGATCGGGCGCGCAGGTCCGCGCCGACAGTGTCGCGTGCAGCTTGGCGGCCCTGCGCGGCACGTTCAGCCCGCCGGGCAGCACCCCCTCCTGGCGACAGCCCCGCGCGATCACCGCCAGCATGGCCGCGCGCACCTCGTCCAGAAACGCCAGGGTCTCCGCCTTGGGCCGCCAGGCGCTCTCATTGGCCAGCACCAGCTCGGCGATGCTCATCCCTGTCCGCTCGCCGAGCGCCAGCAACTCCGCCCCGGAGCTGAAGGGGTGGGGCAGGGCGATATTGGCGCGCGCCGCCGCCACCCCTTCCATCTCGATCGCCCCGCCGCCCACCGAATAGAAGGTCCGCTCCAGCGCGCGGCCCGCCCCGTATTCGGCCCGCAGCCGCAGGGCGTTGGCGTGGCCGGGCAGGAACTCGCCCATCCGGAAGCGCAGGTCCGCCGCCCCGAACGGGACCAGGGTCTCGCCGTCGAGCCGCAGGGCGCCGCTGTCGCGGATCTCGCCGACCAGGGCCGCGATCAGGTCGGGGTCCACGCCCTCCGGCGTCCAGCCCGCCAGGCCGAGCAGCACGGCGACATCGGTCGCATGGCCTTTGCCGGTCAGGGCCAGAGACCCGAACAGGTCGCAGGAGAGCGCGATCGGCGTCCCTTCCGTCAGCGCCAGCGCGGCGAAGCGCTTGGCCGCCCGCATCGGCCCGACGGTGTGCGAGCTGGAGGGCCCGATCCCGATGGTGAACAGGTCCGCGACGCTGAGCGCCGGGGCGGGGGAGGCTTCCAGGACGACAGGCGCGTCCAGGGACGTCGAAGGCATGCGCGAACCCTTGGGCTGGAATTCAGCCGGTTGCGCCCCTTCTGTCTGTCTTGCCTGAGATCGTTATCCCGTCGGCGGGCGCGGAGGCGCCTCTTTCCAGAAGTCCGTTGCTGAACGGTCCTTTTGCCTGAGAGATTCCGGGGCGGTTGCTCCTTCGGCGCTGGCTTTCGCCAGGCTCTCCCGTGTCAGCGCGACGAGACTTGGGCGAGACGGCGCGGCCTGTCAAACCCCTATCATCGGTCGCAAAGACTCGCGCGGCCCCTCAGCCCCGGTTGCGCAATTCCTAGGCGTCGTAAGTCTGGCCGCGGGTCCGGGCCACGTGGAAATCCCCGCTGACCGACAAGACGATCCAGTCGCCCGGCCGCGCCACCTCCTGGCCCAGCGGCGTCGCGACCTGCACCAGGCCGCTCGGATCGATCATCGCCCCGCACTCGCCGAGCCAGGTCTGCAGGGCCCGCCAGCTGCGCGAGTCCTCGGGCCCGGGCACGCGAAGCGCGGCGCCGTGGTCGAAGGCCTTGGGGGTGGAACGCCGCATGTCTCGAATCAACCGGGTGGGTGGAACGGCCGAGTTGGCGCTGAATCGGTATCCCGGACCTTAATGAGCGGGACAGTTCGTTCAGGCGGCCTGCGCGAACCTCAGCACCACCGCCTCGTCGGAGGCCGACAGGTCGATCCGCGCCGCCAGGCTCTCCCCCGCCCCCTGGGCGCGCAGCCAGCCGGTATAGAGCCCCTCGAGCAGGGCGGCGAAGGCGGCGGGCCAGGCGCCGGCCGCGTCCTCGGCGATCCGCCAGGGCCCCGCCTCGTGGCGGATGACCACCGCGTCCCCGGCGTCGCTCAGAGACACCAGCCCCCAGTCCATGGCGGCCAGGGCCTGGTTGGCGGCGGTCTGGAAGCTTTCCAGGGTCTCGGTCGCGGCGAGCGGCGAGCCCTCCGCCAGCCTGAGCCCCGTCTGGCGCAGGAAGCCGCGGGCCGGCTCCACCCCCACATTCTCGAACAGCTCGGCGGCCATGGCCGCCAGCGTTCCCCGCCACTGGGGTGAGACCTGACGCTCGGCGTAATAGCTGATCACGGGATTGCTCGACTGGGTCATTGGGGTCCTCCGAAGGTCTTGCGCAGGAAGACCCCGAGTTTGAATTCATTGTACTGGCCGAAGGTGTCGAGCGAGGCCTTGCCCCCGATCGAGGCCGAGGGACTGATCTGGTATTCGCCCTTGGCTTCGCCCGAGATGCCGAAGCCCGAGCGGCTGTTGCCCTGGTGGAAGGCCGACACCTCGGCCGAGCGGGTCGTGGCCCCGGCGATCTGGCCCTGCAGCACAGGGTCGGTCGGGAACACCAGCGAGGGGTCCTCGCTATAGGACTGGAAGCCCGGCGCGACCTTCACGTCCCACCGCCACTTGTCGCCCAAGAGCGCATAGCTGACCGGGAAGGTCAGGCTCACATACTGCTGCGGGCTGAAATAGCCGCCCTGGCCTAGGCTGAAGTGGCGCAGGTTCTTGTCATAGGCCTGGGTGTTGACGTTGGCCCCCAGCTTCAGCTCGCTGTGCTCGCCCTTATAGGCGGTGACATAGCCGCCCAGATTGATCTCATAGGCGGTGTTGTCGGCCACCCCGTTCCCGGTCAGCCGCTTCATCGAGCCCTCGGCATAGGCCCCGACCCCGTGGCCGCGGTCATAGCTGGCGCCCACCGTCACCTGGTCGCGGGTCACCCCGCCCCAGGTCTTGCCCGTATAGGCGTCCTTCATGCCGGCATAGGACAGCACGCTGTCGGTCACCGGCCGCCGCTCCAGCCCAAACTTCAGGGTGGTGGCCCCCAGGCTGGGCGTCCATTGGGCCCCGCCGATCACCTGGGTCCGGCCAAAGCCGATCGGCGTCACCCCGACATCGCCGGCGAAGTGCTCGGACCTGTAGCCGACATCGAAGCCGACGCCCGAGGCCTGGGGCTGCACCGACCTGGCGGTGACGGGGACCGGCGGGGTCTGGACCTTGCCGGCGGCGACGGCCAGGGGCGCGGTGCCGATCTCCGCCGAGACCAGCCCGGCCGAGGTCCCAGCGCGCAGGGCCGTGGGGGTGATCGATCCGGTGAGCCGGCCGCCAAAGGCTGGGGCCGAGAGCGTCACACCGGTCTTCACCTCGGTCAGCCGGCTGGAGCCCGCGTCCCCGCTGCGGGCGCGGACCTCGACATCGCCCTGGACGGCGATCGCGTGATCCTCCTCGAGCTGCGAGAGCTCCTGGTTGATCTGCTGGTTCAGCGGGGTGCTGGTCGGAAGCGCCATGGCCGGCCCGCCGAACCCGGGAACCGACGGGGCCAGGAAGCTCGGGGTCAGGGCGGCGAGCGCGGTGGAGAACGCGTTCTTGTGCGGCGCGGCCGAGGCGCCGAAGCCCGCCAGGGGCGGCGCCGCGCCCTGTGGGACATAGGCCGTGGAGAAGGCCTGGCCCTGCAGCGGGGCGGGATAGGCCAGGCCCATCGGCGTCGCCGCGGCCTGCGGGATCCCGACCGGCGCGAAGCCCTGGCCCAGGCCGGGCGCGAAGCCGCCGAAGCTGTCGCCGGTTCGGGCGCCGCCGAACGGATTGGGGCCGAGACCGCCGCCCGCCCGGAACAGGGACGGCGCGCCCGGCAGGGCCTGGGGCGCCGCGGCCGGACCATTGGCCAGGCTGGCGGCGATGCGGAACGCCTTCTCGGCGGCCCGATCGTTGCCGCGCGCCTTCTCCATCCGGCCCAGCTCGAAATAGAGCTCGGCCTTGCGCGGCGCGATCTGCAGGGCGTGCTGCAGCCGGGCCTGGGCGCGGGGATAGTCCTGGGCGTCGATGGCCGCGCGGCCGGCGTCCAGCAGCACGCCCACGTCATTGGGCTGGCGGGCGACCAGGGCGTCATAGACCTGGGTCGCCTGGGCGTACAGCCCGCCCGCCTGGCACAGCCGGGCGAGCGCCGACATCAGGCCGATGTCGTTGGGCGCCGCCGAGAACGCCGCCGACAGGGTGTCGAAGGCGCCGGCATAGTCGCCGCCGGTGCGCTGGCGGTCGGCCTTGCGGATCGCATAGCCGGTCATCAGGCCGGTGAAGGCCGTGCGGTCGTCCGGGTTGACCGCCTTGGCTTGCAGGGCCGAGAGCAGCTGTTCGGCGGCCTCGTCCTGGCCGGCGGCGCCCAGCACCTCGACAAAGCCCGCCGCGTCGCCGGGACGAACCCCGGCCGGCAGGGGCGCCTGGGCGGCGGCCAGCGCCAGGCCCCCGGCCTGATAGGTGTCGCCCAGATCGTACAGGGCCTGGGCGATGCGGGCCTGGGCCCCGAAATCGAGCCCCCCGCCGGCCAGCTGGCCGCGCAGCAGGATGACCGCGCGGGTCGACAGGCCCTGGTCGGCCAGACGCTTGGCCTCCTGGATCGTCCCGTCCGTCGACAGCCGGCGGCTGAGCGCCTGGATGTCCTTGGACCGCCGGCCCTCCGGGATTCGCCGCACCAGGGCGGCGGCCTCGGTCAGCCGGTTCTGCGACGCGGCGTAGAGCGCCCCGGCCGACAGCGCCTCGAGGCTGGCGTCCTGGGCCGACAGGGGGGCGGCGACGGCGGCGGCCTGGGCCCGGTCGCCGTTGGCGGCCAGGAACTTGGCGTAGTCGTAGCGGGTCCACGGATCGTCCGGGTCGGCGTTGAGCGCCGAGGCGAGGGCCGAGCCCGCGCCAAAGGTGTCGCCGGCCTCCGTCAGGCGGGCGGCCCGCGCGCGCTCGATCCGGCCGGTCAGCGACCGGGCCGCGGCGCTGTCGGGGACATCGTGGATCAGGGCCTCGGCTTGGTCGGCCTTGTTCTGGTCGATCAGGGCCAGGGCGAGGCCCATGCGCGCCTCGTCGCGGCCAGGCACGGTCGCCAGCACCGCGCGATATTGCGCCTCGGCCTCGGCCGACCGGTGCGCGGCCGACAGCAGGTCGCCCAGGAACAGCTGGGCCTCGATGCGATAGCCCTGGGGCCGGGTCGCCAGCTTGCGGGCCTGGGCCTCGGCCTGGGCGAGCTTGCCGGCGTCGCGGGCGGCGGAGGCCTGCTGCAGGTCGGCGAAGAAGTCGGCCGCGTCGCGCGCCTCCTTCCAGCTGGCGGCGCCGGACCCTTGCGAGGCCTGGGTCAGTAGGCCCCGCGCGGCGGCGAACCTCTGTTGCTTCAGGCGCACCACGCCCAGCCCGCCGGCCGCGTCCCGGTCGCCGGGCACGGTCTTCAGGGCCTGCTGGAACAGGCTCTCGGCCTGGGCAAGATCGCCCGACTGCAGGGCGCTGAAACCCGCCACGCGCAGCTCGCCATTGCGGTCGGCGGCCTTGGCCGGGGCCGGCGGCGCGGCGCGGACCGGCGGCGGGGCGTCGGA
>NZ_JALDPT010000090.1 GCF_022695515.1 Phenylobacterium aquaticum | reverse complement strand
CGGCGATCCGGGCCCTGGCGGCCGAGGCCCAGCAGGCCGGGGCGCGGGCCGCCGTCTCGGCGCGGCTGGCCGAGGACCGGGCCCTGCCGGGGTTCGGTCACCCGCTCTATCCCGATGTCGATCCGCGCGCCGAGGCGATGCTGGCCCGGTTCGCCCCGCCGCCGCACCTGGCCGAGCTCGCCCAGGCGGCCGAGGCCTTCACCGGCCTCAAGCCCAATGTGGATTTCGCCCTGGTGGCGATGTCGGAGGCCCTGAAGCTGCCGGCCGACGCCCCCTTCGCCCTGTTCGCCACCGCCCGCTGCGCCGGCTGGATCGCCCACGCCATCGAGCAGCTGCAGTCCGGCGCCCTGATCCGGCCCCGGGCGCGCTATGTGGGTGTGGAAGTGGGGTGAGGCGTCAGGCCGCCGCGTGGTCCTTCAGGACGCCGAGGGGGACGATGGCGAGCGTTTCCTCGTGGGTCGCCTCCAGCACCACCTGGGGCGGAGCGCCGGCGTCGAGCGCCTCCTTCCAGCGCGGCGCGCACAGGCACCAGCGGTCGCCGGGCTTCAGGCCTGGAAAGGCGTATTCGGGGACCGGCGTCGACAGGTCGTTGCCGACCATCTTCGAATAGGCCAGGAACTCCGCCGTCATCACCGCGCAGACCGTATGCAGGCCGGTGTCGTGCGGTCCCGTCTCGCAACAGCCGTTGCGGAAAAAGCCGGTGACGGGATCGAGGGAGCAGCTTTGCAGCTCGCCTCCGAGCACGTTTCTTGCATCGGCGTCGTATCGTGTGGTCATACCCGCACCTTAGTCACCAAAAGGCCCGCTTCGCCATGCAGAAGGAGGCTCCCGCCTTGACCGACCGCCCAGCCCCGGCTGAGCCCGACCGCCAGGTCCGGGGCGTGCGTGACAGCCGGAGCCGTTTGTCCATGCGTCTGAGAGAGGCCGTTCTGAGCGCCCTGTGCGTCGCCGCCGGCCTGGCCGGACCCGCGGCCGCCCAGGAGGTCGATCCGATCGGCGCCCTGCTGGACCAGGCGACCCAGCCGCCGCCCGCGGCGACCAGCCCCGC
>NZ_JALDPT010000008.1 GCF_022695515.1 Phenylobacterium aquaticum | reverse complement strand
GCGCGCGCGGCCGCGGCGCAGTGGCGGCGGCGCGGTCGACGCAGCCGGCGCATAGGCTGTGGCGTCCTTGCCGGCGGACGCGGCGCTCGGTGCGGCGCCGGTCGGCAGGCCCGGGCCGAGCTTGCCGGGCAGGGGTGAGGTTGGCGGGGGCCTCCCCGGCGGCGGCGTCGATGTCGCCCCCGTCGGGCTGAGCGCTCGCCTCGTCGCCGGTCGCCGCCTGGGCCAGGCGCGCGGCCTGGGCCAGGGCCGAACCAGGCGCGGCGGACGGCTTGCCGCCGCCTTGCAGGACGTCGTCGGTCGCGGCGGTTCCATCGGCGGTCTTGGCGGCGCCGGCCGCTGCGGGCTGGGGCAGCGTCGGGGCCGTCTGGCCGGCGAGCATATAGAGCAGGGCGGTGGAGGCGGCGTCCGTCGCCGCGGTCGCGCCGTCGGCGGTCGGCGCGGCGTCGGTCGCGGCGGTCTTGTCGTCCGCGCTCTTGGCGGAGGTCTCGCCAGAGGCCTGGGCTGCGGCGGCCTTGGCCGCGGCGGCGGTCAGCACCCCGGCGGTCGCGCCGATCGGGTTCGCCGCCTGGTTCCCGAAGAAGGCCGCCAGCAGGGAATCGAAGCCTGCCGCCGTGCCGTGCGCGGTCGTCGACTTGCCGAACAGGCCCGCGCCCGAGCTCGCGCCCGCACCGGCGACGCCGGGAGCCTGAGCCGTCTGAGCAGCGATGGTGGGGCCTGCAGCCATGGTGTCCGTGATCTCTTGGGCCGTTTGACGGTCCGACAGGGCGGCGCCTGCTGCGCCACGGTCATTCGGACCTGTCAGAGCAACCTCCGCGCCAACTTGAGATTGTCGGCGAAGTAACGGAAAAATAACGATAAAATATCGCTGTTAAGGCCTCAGAAACCTCTTGTTGCGGCGCTTTTTGCCGGGCGCCGACGGCGTGAGGGGCGTCCCTTGCCGCCCAAGTCGGGGACTCGCCCGGCGCCGGTCGGCGGCCCCCGAGGTGGCGGGCGGCGATCTTGGCGCCGCTCTTGCGCCGTTAACCACGACCAAGGCGGGCCCAGGACGGGTCCTCTTTGAATTCTATGGATTTTTCCCAAGCCCTCGCGCGGGCGTTCAGTAAAGTCCCGGCAGAATTCGCCGGGTCGCGCGCAAGGGTTGCCGGGCGGAGGGTGCAGACATGTCCTTGAGCGTAGCGATGAAGACCGCAGCGTCGGGCCTGCTCGCGGCCCAGACCGGCCTGCGGGCGGTGTCCGACGACATCGCCAACGTCAACACCCCCGGCTACGTCCGCAAGACCGTCGACCAGCGCCCGCTGGTGGTCGGCGGCATGGGGATGGGCGTCGACATCACCGGCATCAACCGGGTGACCGACCAGTACCTGCAGGGCGCCTCGATCACCGCGGCCTCGGACTCCTCCAAGTGGAGCGCCATGTCGCAGTACCTGGACAACGCCCAGGGCCTGTTCGGCGACCCGTCGGGGGACAGCTTCTTCTTCACCCGGCTGGACAATATCTGGTCGTCCTTCGGCGCGGCCGGCAACGACCCGTCCTCGAGCCTGATGCGCGGCCAGGCGCTCTCCAGCGTCCAGGACTTCGTCAACGAAGCCCAGCGGATCAACACCCAGATCACCTCGCTGGGGGATACGGTCGACGCCCAGGCCCAGACCGACATCAACAATGTCAACGACCTGCTGAAGCAGATCAATTCGCTGAACGCCGACATCAGCCGCGCCCGGCTGTCGCGGGCCGACTCCTCCGGCTCGGAGAACATCCAGAGCGGTCTCGTCGACCAGCTGTCCAAGCTGATGAACGTCCAGGTCACCCAGCGCCCCAACGGCGGGCTTACGGTGCGCACCGAGGAAGGCTTCCAGCTGGCCGGCGACCAGGCCGCGACCCTCAGCTATAACCGCACCGACGCCACCAAGGCCTATGTCGCGATCGAGCCCACCGGCGGGGTCGGCGCGCCCCAACCGGTCGCCATGTCGTCCGGCGAGCTTCGCGGCCTGATGGACCTGCGCGACGACAAGCTGCCCGGCCTGGCTGAACAGCTGGGCGAGTTCATGAGCAAGGCGGCGGACCGGATCAACGCCGTTCACAACGCCTCCACGGCCGTGCCGGCCCCGACCACCATGACCGGTCGGGACACCGGCCTCGACCTGCCCACGGCCATCGCCCACTTCACCGGCAAGACCACCCTGGCGGTCGTCGACTCCTCCGGCGTGACCCAGCAGACCGTCGCTATCGACTTCGACGCCCACACCATGAGCGTCAATGGCGCGGCGGGCACGGCCTTCACGGACACCAATTTCCTGTCCGACCTGAACACCGCCCTTGGCGGCTCGGCGACCGCCTCGTTCAGCGGCGGCGCCCTGAGCCTCACGGCCGCAGGCGGTAACGGGGTGGCGATCGACGAAGGCACCTCGATGAAGGCCGGCCGGGCCTTCTCGCACTTCTTCGGTCTGAACGACCTGGTGCAGTCGACCGGCGGTCCGGTCAATTTCGACACCGGCATGACCGCCTCCGACGAGAACGGCTACACGCCGGGCGACACCATCGCCTTCCGGGTCGCGCTCGGCAACGGCAAGCCGGTCTATGATGTCAGCGTCGCGGTGCCGGCCTCGCCCACCACCATGCAGGGCCTGATCGACGCCCTGAACGCCAACGGCACGGGGGTCGGCCAATATGGACAGTTCAGCCTTAGCTCGGACGGGCGGCTGGCCTTCAAGGCGACCACCAGCTACCCGATCACCCTGTCGGTGACCGCCGACCACACCCAGCGCGGGGCCGGCGGACCGTCGATCTCCAAGCTGTTCGGCCTGTCGACCTTCGCCAAGACCAGCCGTGCGAGCCGTCTGCAGGTCAATCCGGTTCCGGTCGGCGACCCGACCAAGCTGGCCCTGGCCCAGCTGGACCTGACGGTCACCCCGCCGGCCTCGTCCATCCGGCCCGGCGACGGGCGGGGCGGGGCGGCCCTGTCCCAGGCCGGCGACGTCCTGACCAATTTCGGCGCGGCCGGCACGCTCGGCGACGTGACCATGAGCCTGTCGCGCTACGCCTCGGAATTCGGCGGCGCGGTGGGCCGCCAGGCCGAGGCCGCCGACACCAGCAAGAAGTCCGCCGCCTCGGTCTCCACCGAGGCCTCGGCGCGCCGGCAATCCAGCGAGGGCGTGAACCTCGACGAGGAGCTGGTGCGCCTCACCACCTATCAGCAGGCGTTCAACGCCTCGGCCCGGATGATCACCGCGGCCAAGGACATGTTTGACGTCCTGACCAACATGATCTGACCGTAGGAACGAACCGATGAACCGCGTCTCGACGGGTGGAAACTACAGTTCGGTGCTCACCAACATCATGGCCGCTCAGCAGGGCCAGATGGATGCGGGCGACCGCGTGGCGACCCAGAAGAACGGCACCAACCTCAAGGACTATGCGCGCAACGCCGAGATCCTGACCTCCATGCGGGCGGTCGACTCGCGCCTGCAGGGCTACAGCGACCAGAACGCCCGGCTGGTGGACAAGCTCACCACCCAGGACTTTGCGCTCAACCAGATCGCCAGTTCCGCCGACTCCGTGCGCCAGACCATCGCCGACGCCCTGGCCAGCGGCCGCGGCGACACCCTGATGCAGGATCTGCAGGGCTTCTTCGGCAACGCGGTCGAGGGGCTGAACGCGCGCTATGGCGGCAAGTACCTGTTCGCCGGCGGCCAGATCGACACCCAGCCGGTCTCGGCCCAGATCATGGCCGACCTGACCAACGGCCAGCCGATCTCCAGTTTCTTCCACAACGACACCTATACGGTGGACGCCAAGGTCGACGACTCCACCACGGTGAAGACCGGCCTCCTGGCCGACAGCCTCGGCACCGACCTGCTCACCCAGTTCCAGACGATCCAGGCCTTCCAGCAGAGCGGCAGCGGCCCGTTCAACGGCATCCTCACCGACGCCCAGAAGACCTTTCTGGAAGGCCAGCTCTCCAGCTGGGACACGCTGCACCAGAACCTGGTCAACAACGCCGCGCGCAACGGCATGGTCCAGACCCGCGTGGACAACGTGCAGAAGGACCTCACCAACCGCCAGACCAGCATCAAGGGCATGATCGGCGGCATCACCGACGCCGACATGACCAAGGCGGCCAGCGACCTTCAGCAGGCGCAGATGGCGGTGCAGGCGGCGGCCCAGGTGTTCGTCACCCTGAAGGACACCTCGCTGCTGAACTTCATCAAATAGCGGCGACGCCTAGAGCGAAAACTCGCCGCCGATCCGCTCCACCAGGCGTTCGCCCGACCAGATCTCGACGGCGAAGCGGTCGCCCTTGAGCGCCTGGGCCGCCGCCAGCGCGGCCTGATCGTCCGCATAGTCGGCCTCCCGCGCATCGCTGATGCGCTCTTGGGCGGTCAGGACATAGATGCGGTAGGGAGTCACCTCGGCGTATCCAGGAGGCGTTGTGGACCTCAAGTCCTCTACGCGATGCGCCTCATCCTGAAAATTACTGTGAAGATTGGCCGCGCGTCCACATGGTCGGGCTGAAATCTTTGTGACTATTTGGCAGACCGGCGGTCTCCAAGTTGTCCGCCCTGAGGTTCGGGCCCGACCTCGCAAACGGACCTGCGAAACGCTACATAGGCGGCCATGAACGCGCTTTTCACAGACGCCGCCGTCGAAGCGGCCAGGGCCGCCGTCGGGCTGCCCGCGGGCGCGCGGGTGGTCGCGGCCATGTCGGGGGGCGTGGACTCCACCGTCACCGCCGCCCTGCTGGCCCGCGCCGGATATGACGTCGTGGGCGTCACCCTGCAGCTCTACGACCACGGGGCGGCGATCCAGAAGAAGGGCGCCTGCTGCGCCGGCCAGGACATCCACGACGCTCGCACCGCGGCCGACGCCATCGGCATTCCGCACTACGTCCTGGACTATGAGAGCCGGTTCAAGGAACAGGTGATCGAGGACTTCGCCGACGCCTATCTGCGCGGCGAGACGCCGATCCCCTGCATCCGCTGCAATCAGACGGTGAAGTTCCGCGACCTGTTGGACACCGCCCGCGACCTGGGCGCCACCGCCATGGCGACCGGCCACTATGTGCGGCGCGAGGTCGGCGCCGCGGGCCCCGAGCTGCACCGCGCCGCCGATCCGGCCCGGGACCAGAGCTACTTCCTGTTCGCCACCACGGCCGAGCAGCTGGCCTATCTGCGCTTTCCGCTGGGCGGCATGCCCAAGCCGGAGGTGCGCCGCGCGGCGGCCGAGCTGGGCCTGGCCATCGCCGACAAGCCCGACAGCCAGGACATCTGCTTCGTGCCGGAGGGCCGCTACACCACGGTGATCGACCGCCTGCGGCCGCAGGGGGCGGAGCCGGGCGAGATCGTTCACATGGACGGCCGGGTGCTGGGCCGCCACGAGGGCGTGACCCGCTACACCATCGGCCAGCGACGCGGCCTGAACGTGGCGGTGGGCGATCCGCTGTTCGTGACGCGGATCGACGCTGAGCGCCGGCAGGTGATCGTCGGGCCGCGGGAGGCGCTGCTGACGCGGGCCTGCGCGCTCAAGGAGACCAACTGGCTGGGCGAGGGCGGGTCGATCGCCGAGGCCCTGGGCCGGCCGGTGCTCGCGCGCGTGCGCTCGACGCGGGAGCCGGTGGCTGGGCGCCTGGCCCGGGTCGACGGCGAGATCGGGATTGAATTCGAGACGCCGGAGGAAGGCGTCGCGCCGGGCCAGGCCTGCGTGCTCTACGCGCCCGAGGCGCCGAGCCGGGTGCTGGGCGGCGGCTTTATCGACCGCACGGTGCGGGCGGAGCTCTAGGTCTTCGCCCCTATTGGGGCATCGCCGTGCCGATCTTGGTGTAGGTGCCGACGATCTTGGTCTTGAGCGTACCCATGGCCGTGACCAGAACGATGGAGATCAGGGCCGCGATCAGGCCGTATTCGATCGCGGTCGCGCCTCGTTCATCGGCGATGAATTTCTTCAAGAAGTCCAAGTCCAGATCTCCTGCGCACGGCTGAGCCGAGATGTCTCATCCGGCGAGGGCCAATATCCAGGACGCTTGTTAAAGTTGGACTAATAATGCGATCTCGAAACGCTCAAAAATGAACGTTTGAATTGCGCTGACGTCTCATAACAAGGTTATATTGGTGCTGAGCAGTAATATTCGTGGATAATTTTCTGTGAATCCTTCGGAGGGACTGAGCGGTCTCGGGCGCGGCCCCGGGCCTGACGTTACGGCGGTCCTCCACAGTCGGGGCCGCAGGGCCTATATGACGGGCATGACCCAAGCCACCGATCCCGTCGTCATCGCTTCCTACGCCCGCACGCCCATGGGCGGCTTCCAGGGCATGTTCTCAACCGTGAAGGCCACCGCCCTCGGTTCGGCCGCCGTCCAGGCCGCCGTCGAGCGGGCCGGCCTCAATCCGGACCAGGTGCAGCAGATCGTCATGGGCTGCGTCCTGCCGGCGGGCCTGGGCCAGGCGCCCGCGCGCCAGGCGGCCCTGGGCGCCGGCCTGCCGAAGTCGGTGGAGGCGACCACGGTCAACAAGATGTGCGGCTCGGGCATGCAGGCGGCGATCATGGCCCACGACGCCCTGGCCGCCGGTTCGGTCGACATCATCGTGGCGGGCGGCATGGAGAGCATGTCCGGCGCGCCTTATCTCTTGCAGAAGCACAGGGCCGGGGCCCGCATCGGCCACGATACGGCCTATGACCACATGTACCTGGACGGCCTGGAGGACGCCTATGAGCCCGGCCGGCTGATGGGCAGCTTCGCCGAGGAGAGCGCCCGGGCCTATCAGTTCACCCGCGAGGCCATGGACGAGTTCGCCCTGCTGAGCCTGGCCCGCGCCAAGGCGGCGGTCGACAGCGGCGCCTTCGCCCGGGAGATCGTCGGCGTCGAGGTGATCAGCCGCAAGGGCGCCCTGCTGGTCGAGACCGACGAGCAGCCCGGCAAAGCCGACCCCGCCAAGATCCCGACCCTGAAGCCCGCCTTCGCCAAGGACGGGGCGATCACCGCGGCCAATTCCAGCTCGATCTCCGACGGCGCCGCCGCGCTCGTCCTGACCCGGGCCTCGGTCGCCGAGAAGCTGGGCCTGAAGGTGGTGGCGCGCATCGCCGCCCATGCCGGCCACGCCCATGAGCCCGGCCTGTTCACCACCGCGCCGGTGCCGGCGATCCAGAAGGTGCTGGCCAAGGCCGGCTGGAGCGTCGGCGACGTCGACCTGTTCGAGGTCAATGAGGCCTTCGCCGTGGTGGCCATGATCGCCGAGCGCGACTTGGGGATCGACCGCGACCGGCTGAACGTCAATGGCGGGGCCTGTGCGCTCGGCCACCCGATCGGCGCCTCGGGCGCCCGCATCCTGGCGACCCTGCTCTCGGCGCTCGAAGCCCGCGGCGGCCGCAAGGGCGTCGCCAGCCTCTGCATCGGCGGCGGCGAGGCGACGGCCGTGGCGGTGGAGCTGGTCTAGCTCAGAGGGTCTTGGCCAGGGCTTCGAGCTGCTGGGCCACGACGCCCCAGCCGTCGTGGAAACCCCGGGCCTCGTGATCGGCCTTCTTCTCCAGACTCGGATGGCCGACCCGCGCCGTATAGAGCGTGCGGCCGTCGGCCTGGGGCTCGAAGGTGAGGACCGCGGTCATCATGGCGTCCGGATTCGGGATCCAGCCCTCGCTGAAGGCGTCGGTGAAGACGAGCTTCCGGCCGGGATCGATCTCCAGATAGACGCCGCCGTTCGGGAAGGATTCTCCGTCCGGCCCGTACATCATCATCTGGCTGCCGCCGCCGGGACGCAGGTCCATGTGCGAGACCTCGGCCCGCCAGGGCTTGGGGCAGAACCATTCCGGATAAAGCTCCGGCGTGGTCCAGGCCTTGAACAGCTGCTCGGGCGTGGCGTCCATGAGGTGGGCGATGACCAGCTCGCGGTCGTGGCGCGGGGCGATGTCGACGGGTTCGGCCATGAGGGGCTCCTGCAAAGGGTTCGATCCTAGGACGGGCGGACCCGCGCCGTCCCGACAGGCGGGCGTCTATTTCGCCGTGTCGAGCAGATTGATCTTAACCCCGCCGGGCAGCTCCATCTCGCCGCCCTTCATGCCGACGGGGCAGGGGCCCTGCCAGACCGCGTCGATCACCATCTTGCGGGTCCCGTTCATCATCGGGGTCTGGGCGCCCACCGTCGAGCTCTCGGCGGTGATCTGGTAGTGCTTGTCGAAGTCGCCGGTCGCGACGCCCGAGGTGGTGGTCTTGCCGCCCGTGCCCATGTCGCAGACCGATGAGAAGCGCCAGCCGCCGTCGGCCGTGCGCGAGGCCAGGGTCTTCTCGCAGACGTCCTGGGTCGCCTGGGCGCCCCACCAGGACAGCCGGGCGTCGACCACGGGGTCGAGGCAGATGCGGCTGACCTGCACGAAGTCGCCATTGGAGACGCGCTGCTCCCACAGGCCGGGCTTGCGCTTGGGCGCCGTCTGAGAGGGCGCGGCCGGCGCGCCCGCGGCCGGCGCCTTGCCCCCCTGGTCGGTCGGCTTGGAGCAGGCCGACAGGGCGACGGCGGCGGTCGCGGCGAGAATCAGGATGCGGCGGGTCATGGCGATCTCCTGCGACGGCAGCTCAAGGCGAAGCTGGCGGGAAGCCGGTCGGCGCCCATATGTTAGGACATGAACGCGCTCAAAGACACCGGCGCCCGCTACGAGATGGTCGAGCAGGGCCTCACCTCCTGGGCCGACTATCGCCGCGCCGGCGACCGGCTGATCATCGACCATGTGGAGGCGCCCGTCGCCCTGCGCGGCACTGGCGCGTCCGGCCGGCTGATGGCGGCCCTGGCCGCCGACGCCCGCGACAAGGGGCTGAAGATCACGCCTATCTGCGGCTATGCGGCCGCCTGGCTTCGCCGCAGCAAGGAATTCGCGGACCTCGTCGGCTGACCTCCCCAGAAAGCTGCGTCCATTCCCCGCATCGGCGCCCGCGTCCCTGCGGTTGTAGAGGGACCTCCTGCGTGTAGGGAGAGTCTCGGCATGGCTGGGCGGTTCGGAGTGGTGGCGGGTCTGGACGTCGTCCCCTTGGCGGACGCGGAACTTCCCGAATTGCTGGCGGCCCGCGAGGCCTTCGCCCGCGAGCGGATCGGCTGGTACGGCCGCCGTCGCCACCTGGCCCAGGCGGCCTCGCATCTGCTGCGCTTCGTGGGTGTGAGTGGAATCGCCGTGGGCGCGGTGCTGCCGGCCCTGCGCGAGGCGTTCCCGCTGGTCGCGGCGACGCCGATCGGCTCCTTCGCCTTTGGATATGTGCTTCTGGGTCTAGGGGCGGCGGCGGTGGCCGCCGACCAGGTCTTCGGTGTCGGCCGGTCCGTCCCCCGGCTGGCCGCCGCCGAGTTTGGGGTGGCCGGCGAGTTGGAGCTTTTCCGCTCCGACTGGGCCGCCGCCGGTGAGGCGCCGGCGGCAGAAGCTCGCCGGCGTCGCATCGACCTCGCCCGGGCCTTCACCGCCGAGGTCAACCGCCTGGTCCGCCGCGAATCCGAACGCGCCCAGGACATGGTGGTCTGAAGCCCGGTTCCTCCCCCGCTGGGGGAGGGGGACCGCGAAGCGGTGGAGGGGGCCGCCGCAGGCGGTCACGGCGGCGCGGCCGCAAGGAAGGCTTGTCCACGAACCTCACGAACGACACGAACGAGTCCGCGCTGACCTTGGAGCGCCTGTGGTTCGTGGGGTTCGAGGTTCAAATCTCTTGCTGACGCGCCGGTCGGCGCCGGGGCGCAGCCGAGGCGTTGGGATCGCTGCCGCCCAAGCCGGCGAGCCGGCGCGCGCTCTCCCTTTGAACCAGGGCCGTCAGGGCGTCGCGGATGAGCCTGGCGTCGTCCTCCTCCCCCACGAGATCCCTAGCGCGCGCGAGCAGGGCGTCATCGACGGTGATGGTCAGGCGCATGAGGCTCCCTCCGACGGCGCCTAGCCTAGCATGACTGGCGGCCCGTCAGGAGAGGGCGATCAGTTCCGCATCGCCAGCGACGCCACCGCCTGGGCGCGGGCCTCGCAGTCTTCCACCAGCCGCCGGGCGATCTCGCGCACCCCGGCCGGATAGACATCGCCGCCCGAGGAGATGTCCTCGGCCAGCGCCTTGAGGTCCTCCAGCGCGGTTTTCAGGGACAACACATGCTTGTGCGCCAGCCCGCGGGCCTCGGCCTGGAGCCGCTTCACCTGATCTGAAATCCGCTCGGGCGGCGCCGACGGGGCCTCCGCCACAACGGGTGCAATCACCTCGACGGGGACCGGCTCAATCGCCTTGGCCCCGTTATCCGCCACAACCTTCAACGCACGCCCACGCATAGCCTCAGCTCCGTATCGGCACAGGTGAGGAGCGGTCGTGCAGGATCGGGGCCGCCCCTACCGCCGCGCCTTCCGGAACCGCTCCGCCGCTTCGGCCCGCGCCTCGGCCTTGACGCGCTTCACCGCGTCCTTGTCCACGGCCTCGCCGGGCGCCGTCAGGGCGTCGTTGGCGAACTCCAAGTCTAGCAGCTTCAGGCGCTTGATCTCGTCGCGCAGGCGGGCGGCGGTCTCGAACTCCAGGTTGGAGGCGGCCTCGCGCATCTTGGCCTCCAGGTCCCTGAGGGTGACCTTGAAGTTGTCGCCCAGGAACGGCTTGGAGCCGTCCTCGGCCACGCCCACCGGCACGGTGACGCGGTCCTTCTCGTAGGGGGAGGCGAGGATTTCCTTGATCTGGCTCTTCACGCTTTCCGGCGTGATGCCGTGGGCGAGATTGTAGGCCTCCTGCTTCTCGCGGCGGCGCCGGGTCTCGGCCATGGCGCGTTCCATGGAGCCGGTGATGTTGTCGGCATAGAGGATGACCCGGCCGTCCACGTTCCGCGCGGCGCGGCCGATGGTCTGGATCAGGCTGGTCTCCGAGCGCAGGAAGCCTTCCTTGTCGGCGTCCAGGATGGCGACCAGGCCGCACTCGGGAATGTCCAGGCCCTCGCGCAGCAGGTTGATGCCGATCAGGGCGTCGAAGGCGCCGAGCCGTAGGTCGCGGATGATCTCGATCCGCTCCATGGTGTCGACGTCGGAGTGCAGGTAGCGGACCCTCAGGCCCTGCTCGTGCATGTACTCGGTCAGGTCCTCGGCCATCTTCTTGGTGAGCACGGTGATCAGCGAGCGGTAGCCGAGCTTGTTGGTCTGGCGGACCTGGTCGATCACGTCGTCGACCTGGCTGAAGCCGTCCTGGTGGACCGGCTTGATCTCCACCGGCGGGTCGATCAGGCCGGTAGGGCGGATGACCTGTTCGGCGAAGACCCCGCCGGTCTTCTCCATCTCCCAGTTTCCGGGGGTGGCCGAGACGTGGATGGTGGCCGGCCGCATGGCCTCCCACTCCTCGAATTTCAGCGGGCGGTTGTCGATCGCCGACGGCAGGCGGAAGCCGTACTCCGCCAGGGTGAACTTGCGGCGGTAGTCGCCCCGGTACATGCCGCCGATCTGGGGCACGGTCTGGTGGCTCTCGTCGACGAACAGCAGCGCATTCTCTGGAATGTATTCGAAGAAGGTCGGCGGCGGCTCGCCGGCCCGGCGGCCGGTGAGATAGCGGCTATAGTTCTCGATGCCGGCGCAGGAGCCGGTGGCCTGGATCATCTCCAGGTCGAAGGTGGTGCGCTGCTCCAGCCGCTGGGCCTCCAGCAGCTTGCCGTTGGCCACCATCCAGTCGAGGCGCTCCTTCAGCTCGGCGCGGATCTGGTTGACGGCCTGGTTCAGGGTCGGGCGCGGCGTCACATAGTGGCTGTTCGCATAGATCTTGATGGTCTCGAGATCGGTGGTCTTCTTGCCGGTCAGCGGGTCGAACTCGGTGATCGCCTCGATCTCGTCGCCGAACAGGGACAGGCGCCAGGCGCGGTCCTCATAGTGGGCGGGGAAGATCTCGATGGTGTCGCCGCGGCGGCGGAAGGTGCCGCGCTCGAAGGCCTGGTCGTTGCGCTTGTATTGCTGGGCTACGAGGTCGGCGAGCAGCTTCTTCTCGTCGATGCGGTCGCCGACCGACAGGGAGAAGGTCATGGCCGTATAGGTCTCGACCGAGCCGATGCCGTAGATGCAGCTGACCGAGGCGACGACGATGACGTCGTCCCGCTCCAGGATCGCCCGGGTCGCCGAGTGGCGCATGCGGTCGATCTGCTCGTTAATCGAGGAGTCCTTCTCGATATAGGTGTCGGTCCGGGGGACATAGGCCTCCGGTTGGTAATAGTCGTAGTAGGAGACGAAGAACTCGACCGCGTTCTCCGGGAAGAAGCTCTTGAATTCGCTGTAGAGCTGGGCGGCCAGGGTCTTGTTCGGCGCCAGGATCAGGGCCGGGCGCTGGGTCTGCTCGATGACCTTGGCCATGGTGAAGGTCTTGCCGGAGCCGGTGACGCCCAGCAGCACCTGGTCATGCTCGCGGCCCTCAAGGCCCGCCACCAGCTCGGCGATGGCGGTCGGCTGGTCGCCGGCCGGCTCATAATTACTGACCAGCTTGAAGACCCGCCCGCCCTCGGACTTGGCCGGCCGCGCAGGGCGGTGCGGCGTCCACAGGATGGGCGTCGTGGCCTCGTCATAGTCGAAGACGGCGGGCGCCTCGGAGACGCCGGGAGCGGGGGAACGGGACATGAACCTGAACCTAGGAGGCTTACCCCTCGGACGCTAGGGGCAGGCCGTGTCAGGAGCTGTCAGCAGGGTGGGGCCGGCCTACTTCTTCTTCGCCGGCTTGCCGGCCTGGGCGATGGCGGTGTCGAGCTGGTCTAGGGTCATGACGCCCTCCTGGGCCTTCACGCCGTTGACGTAGAAGGTGGGGGTGGCGTTGATTCCCTTGTCGATGCCGGCCTGGACGCGGGCCTCCAGGGCGTGGACCTGATCCTCATTGGCCAGGCAGGCCTTGACGCCGGCCTCGTCGAGCCCGCCCGCCTTGCCGGCCGCCAGCAGCGGGGTCTTGAGGTCCTGCTTCTCGTACATTTCCGCCTGGGAGCGGAAGAAGCTGTCCACCACCTTGAAATAGCCGGCCGGCCCCGCGCAGCGGGCGACCAGGAAGCCGGCGGCGGCGATCTGCTCGGGCGGGGTCAGATACTCGTGCAGCACGTAGCGGACCTTGCCGGTGTCGACGTACTTGGCCTTGAAACCGGGGAAGATCTCATTGTTGAAGTGGGCGCAGTGGGTGCAGCTCAGCGAGGCGTACTCGTCGATCACCACCTTGGCCTTGGGGTTGCCCATGGACATGTCCTGGGTCGCCGCCGCGGCGGGGGGCGGGGCGGCCGCCTGGGCGGAGGTGGCGAGGGCGGAGACGGCGAGGGCGAAGAGGGCTTGGCGCAAGGGTCGGTCCTGACGGCGGGGAGGCGTTGCGGTTTCCCTACGCGCTCCGGGAAGGCGGTTAAACCCTGATCGGGCGGCGGCGCCGCGCAGGGCATGCCTCGCGCGCCGAAGTGAAGCTTCGATCGGCATCATGACCGCAAGAAGGCCGCGTTCGGGGAGGGGCGCCGGCGCGCGGCCGGGCAGGGTTAGAGCAGGCTATGCGAGCCGGTGACCACAATGGCGATGACGGCGGCCAGCGTCAGGATCGCCAGAGCCAGATGTCCCAAAGCGCCGCTCCCCGGATTCGTTTCCAACCCCGCCGAATCTAGCGACCGTCAGGGACGGCGCATGACGCAGTTGGACTAGACCCGAAGCCTGGGGAGGCGACGATGGAGAAGCGCCCGGGCCTAGTGCGGGTCGACGCCCTTGCTCACCGCGGTGCCCACGGCGGCGCCGGCGACCGCGCCGACAGGACCGCCCAGGACGGCGCCGGTGGCCGCGCCGGTGGCGGCGCGCTGTTCGACATTGTGACCGCAGGCCGCGAGCGTCAGGGCCAGTCCGGCGATGGCCAACAGGCCAAGGGTCTTGCGCATGGAAGTTCTCCGCGAATTGAAAAGTCCGCCCTTCCCAACGGCGCGGCGCGGCAGAGGTTCCAGCCCGGCAGGGTAAAGCTTATCCACATCAAAATTCATGCTGCGGTGCGGTATGGGGTTGCGGACCTGGCGCGTTTTGGCCATAAGCCCCTCAACTTCGCCGTAGCCTGTCTTTCCACGTGTATCGGACAGGCCCGTTTTCAACCGCCGCCAGCAAGAGCAGGGGCCGTTGAAAACAACGATGTCGGGGGGCGCCAACGCCCTCGCCACACGGGATTCTCGCCTTTGTCATCTACCTTCCAGACGCGCGCCGATTGGCGTGCGCTGACTAGCGCCGCTTTGATCGGTTCGGGCATTGGCCTGGGCCTCGGCGGCGCCTATCTCGCGGGCGGCATGGCCCGCGCCGCCACCGACCACGCCCGCGCCTCGCGTATCGCCGAGGCCGCCGCGGGCGGATTCTCCGAGACCGTTCTCCTGCGTGAAGCCGCCGACATGGACCCGGGCGTCCTGCGGATCGCGCGGGCCCATGATCCCTTTACCGTCGCCGGCTCCGCCGAGCGTGACCGCCAGAGCGCCATCCTCGCCGAGCGGCTTGAGCGCCAGGTCACCGACGACCGGCCGGTCCAGGCGCCGCTGTTCCTGCGCGCGGCCTTCGGCTCCCCTTACATGCCGGCCGCCGCCCCGTTCCGCCTGGCCGGGGCTCTGGACAGCTCTCGCGAGCTCGATTGCCTGACCCAGGCGGTCTATTTCGAGGCCCGCGGCGAAGGCGCCGCCGGCCAGGCCGCGGTCGCCCAGGTGGTGCTGAACCGCGTCCGCTCCCCGGTGTTTCCGAAGACCGTCTGCGGCGTGGTGTTCCAGGGCGCGGCCCGGGGCGTCGGTTGCCAGTTCAGCTTCGCCTGCGACGGCTCGATGCGCCGGGGCCGTGAGCCCGACGCCTGGAACCGCGCCGAACGGGTGGCCGCCCGCGCCCTGTCGGGCAGCGTGATGGCCGCCGTCGGCAACGCCACCCACTTCCACACCATCAATGTGGCGCCGTCCTGGGGGCCGCACCTGCTGCGCGTCGCCCAGGTGGGCCTGCACGTGTTCTATCGGTTCGGGCGCGGGGTGACCCCCCAGACCCTGCTGGCGGAAGCCGATGTCGGTCCGGAGCAGGCCAGCCAGCCGGTCTACGCCAATCTGACCTCCGGCCCGGCGCCGACCAGTCCGGCGGCCGATTACCGCCTGGCTTCGGCGGTGATCACCGAGGCGCCCGCGGCGCTCCGGCCGCCCTGTCGGCCTCCGGCGCTTCGGCGACCGAGGCGAAGGCTGCGACGCCCGCCCCCGACACCCAGAAGCCCGCCCGCCTCAGCGCCACCTCGGCGGTGCGGACCGAGCCCGTCAAAGCGCCCGCTTCATCTGCTTCCTGATCAGGTTGGGGAAGAAGCGGGTCATGAAGCGGACCTGCTTGCCCCGATCGCCCACGATGTATTCCAGGTCCTTGCCCTGGCTCGCCTCCCAGATCACCTGGGCGGCGTCCTGCGGCGTATAGACGACGTGGCCGCCGTCCTTGACGGCGTCGCGGATGGTGCGGTTCGAGCGATCGGCCCCGGCGTCGAGGATCGGCGTCTCCACGAACCAGGGCATCACGCAGGCCACCCCCACGCCGAAGCGGGCGAACTCGGCGTCCAGCGCCTGGCTCAGGCCGCGCACCGCGAACTTGGTCGCCGCATAGACCGACATTTGGGGTGAGCCGAACAGGCCGGCGCAGGAGGCGATATTGATCAGCCGCGAGCCCGGCGTGGCCCGCAGCAGGTCCAGGGCGGCGCGGGCGCCGTGGATCACGCCCTTCACATTGATGTCGATCTGCAGGTCGACATCGGCCTCGGACTGCTCCTCCAGCCAGCCGAAGCGGGCGATGCCGGCGTTGTTGACCAACAGGTCCAGCCGCCCGCCCGTGGCCTTGGCGAAGGCGGCCAGCGCCTTGTCCCATTCCGCCCGCTTGCGGACATCCAGGTTCAGCACCACGCCATTGCCGGGGCCGATGGCCTCCAGGGCCGCCTTGGCGCCGGGCTGGTCGATATCGGCGATCCCGACGAAGAAGCCCTCGGCGGCGAAGCGCTTGGCGGCGGCCAGCCCGATGCCGCTGGCGGCCCCGGTGATGAAGGCGCAACGGCGCCCGTCTGCCTTGGCGACCCCGGCCATGATCCACTCCCTCCCGAAACGGCGCCTTGGACGCGCCTTTGTCTGAGCCCATGACCGGATGACTTGCGGCCCGGCCCCGGCATGCGAATGCTGATCGAACAGGTTGACGGTCGGTCAGGTCAAGGAACGAGGTCGCGATGACGAAGACGGAACGCCATTCGGAGCTGGCGCAGCAGCTGCTGGCCTGTGACTACGACGCCCTGACGCCTGTCCAACGCAGCGTCATCGACCTGATCGCCACCGAGGCGCCCAGCGGGCTGAACCCCGCGCTGCGGGTCGACGACCGGACCTTCTGGGACCGGACCGCCGACCGGGTGGCGCAGATCGGCGGGTCGTGGAGCTTCATCTTCGGCTTCTTCCTGGCGCTCACCCTGTGGATCGGCTGGAACGTGCTCACGCGGGTGTTCGGTCTGTCCTTCGACCCCTATCCCTTCATCTTCCTGAACCTGATGCTGTCCATGCTGGCGGCGATCCAGGCCCCGGTGATCATGATGAGCCAGAACCGCCAGGCCGACCGCGACCGCGAGGCGGCGGAGCACGACTACCTGGTCAATCTGCGCGCCGAGCTGGAGATCATGCACCTGCACGACAAGGTCGATGCGATGCGCGACACCGAGATGATGCAGATGATCAAGCGCCAGAACGAGACCCTGAAGCTCCTGCGCAAGGAAGTCGCCGAGTTGGCGGCGAAGAAGGCCTAGCTCCGCGCGGTCCGCCTCAAGGCCTGGGGCGGCTGGCCGAAGGCGCGGATGAAGGCCCGGCGCATGCGCTCCGGGTCGCCGAAGCCGGACGTCTCGGCGATGCGGTCGATGGGATCGGCCGAGCCCTCGACCCGTTCGCGGGCGGTCTCCAGCCTCAGGCGCTCCACGGCCTTGGCGGGGGTCATGCCGGTCTCAGCGGCGAAGGCGCGGGCGAAGTTGCGGGCGCTCATGGCGGCCTGGTCGGCGAGGCGTTCGACCGTAAGCGTCTCGGCCAGGCGGGGCCGCATCCAGTCCAGCAGCTCGGCGAAGCGGCCGCCGCGCCCGCCCATCTCGATCAGGGCGGAGAACTGCGACTGGCCGCCGGGTCGGCGGTGATAGACCACCAGCTGCTGGGCGACCCGCCGCGCAATCTCCTCGCCCAGGTCGTCGGCGATCAGGGCGAGCGACAGGTCGATGCCGGCGGTGATGCCGGCCGAGGTCCAGACGTCGCCGTCGCGGGTGAAGATGCGGTCGGGTTCCAGCCGGACCTGGGGATAGCGCTTGGCGAAGTCCTGAGTGCGCTCCCAGTGGGTCGTGGCCCGCTTGCCGTCGAGCAGCCCGGCCTCGGCCAGGATATAGGCCCCGGAACAGACGCTGGTCGTGCGCCGCGGCCTCAGGGCCCTGAGCCAGGCGATCAGCACCGGGTGCAGGGCGGCCGGCCGCGTGCCTTCGCCGCCCGAGACGATGACAGTGTCCAGCGGACCCTCGAGCGGGCCGGCGCTCATCAGAGCGCCGCAGGAGCTGCGGACCAGGCCCGGTTCGCCCGCCATGACCCTCAGCTCATAGGCGCCCGGCACATACCTCGCGGCGATCTCGAAGGCGGCGAGGGGACCCGTCGCATCGAGGATCTGGAAGTCCGGGAAGATCACGAAGCCGAGCTGGCGGGCCATGGCGGTTTCCGAGGGAAGAATGGCATTTCCGCCAGACCCTAGGCCTGTCACCTTCCGCCCGTCAAATCCAAGGAGCTTCCCCATGGCCGAGCTGACCATCGTCATTCCGCTCTATCCCGAGGTCACCCATCTGGACTTCACCGGGCCGCACCAGGTGTTCTCGCGCATCCCCGGCGCCAAGGTGATCGTCGCGTCCAAAGGCGGCGTCGACATCGAGGCCGACGGCCTGGTGTTCACGAAACTCGCGGACCTTGCCGACATTCCGGGCTGCGACGTGCTCTGCGTGCCCGGCGGTTTCGGGACCACGGCGGCGATGCTGGACGAGGCCTTCATGGCCGAGGTGACCCGACTGGCGAACGGCGCCAGGTACCTGACCAGCGTCTGCACGGGATCGCTGATCCTGGCCGCGACCGGCCTGATCACCGGCAAGCGGGCGGGCTGCCACTGGGCGTGGCGGGACATGCTGAAGCCGTTCGGGGTGATCGTCGACGAGGCCCGGGTGGTGCGCGACGGCAATGTCATCACCGGCGGCGGCGTCACGGCTGGCCTGGACTTCGCCTTTGTCATGGCCGCCGAACTGGCGGGCGAGACCCTGGCCCAGTCGGTGCAGCTCGGCCTGGAATATTCCCCGTCGCCGCCGTTCAATTCCGGCCGGCCCGAGACCGCGCCGCCGGAGATCCTGGCCGCCGTGCGCCAGCGGATGGACGCCGCCGGGGGCGGCCGCCAAGCCGCGGCCGAGGAGGCCGCGCGCCGCTTGAAGGCCCGCGCATGATCCGCCGCGCGCTCCTCGCCCTGTCCGCCGCCGTGCTGAGCGCGGCGGCGGCCCCGGCCTCGGCGGGCCACGCCCGGCCCCTGGTCGCGATCCTGGCCGATCCCGCGGGGACCGAGACCACCGACCTGATCGCGCCCTATGCGATCCTGGCGGAGTCCGGCGCCATCGACGTGCAGGTGGTGTCCTCGGATCTCGCCCCTGTGCCGCTGATGCCCGGCGTCGCGCGGGTGAAGCCCCAGGCCAGCCGCGACAGCTTCGACCGCGCCCATCCCGAGGGGCCGGACATGGTCATCGTGCCCTATATGATGAAGATCGATGATCCGGCGCGGAGCGCCTGGCTCCGGACCCAGGCCAAGCGCGGGGCGCGTATCGTCTCGATCTGCGACGGGGCCGAGGTGCTGGCCAGCGCCGGTCTGCTCGACGGACGCCAGGCCACCGCCCACTGGGCCTCGCGCAAGGACCGGCTGAAGCGCTGGCCCAAGGTCGCCTGGCGCACCGACGCGCGCTGGGTCGACGACGGCCGCATCACTACCACCGCCGGGGTCAGCGCCTCGGCGCCGGCGGCCCTGCAGCTGGTCCGTGAACTGGCGGGGGAGCAGGTCATGCAGGCCACGGCCGCCCGGCTGGGCCTGGACCCGCCCAGCACCGTCCATGACGCCAACGCCTACAGCCTCTCCGCCGCCCACCTGGAGACGGCGGCGGGCAACCTCCTGGCCTTTTGGGGGCATGAGCAGGTGGCGGTGACCGTCGGGGCGGGGTTCGACGACCTGGCCTTCGCCGCAGAACTGGACGGCTGGTCGCGAACCCTCAGGTCCAAGGCCTTCGCCGTGACGCCGCCCCAGGGCGCCGTCTCGCGCCATGGTCTCACCGTGCTCGGGGTGGCGAAGCTGCCGGGGGCGGACCGTCAGGCCCATCTGCGGCGCGGCGAGCCCGTGCCCCTGATGGTCAGCGATATCGCCGCGGCCTATGGCCGGCCGACCGCGCGGTTCGTGGCCCTGCAGCTGGAACATCCGGCCAGCCTCGCACCCTGATCCCGAGGCGGATGCGAAGCTCGCCCTCGACGGGTCGCAATCCCTTGTACAGGCAGGGATTGCGGCCTGTCCCCGTCCTGGGCTGAGGCGATCGGACGCAGCATTTAGAGGCTGTCGCGGGAGTGTCCCGACACGCCCACGCCTGACAGGCGAACCTCAAGCATCCAGGGGCGGTGACTTACCTGGAATGGGCGCGCGGCCCCTTTCCTTTCAAAGACTTGCAAGGCTTCTGACCTCCCGGGGGGGAGTTAAGGGAGCGTTCACCATGCCGTCTGGATCTGCGCTGCGATCCGCCGCCATGGGACGAGGTCCGGACCGGGCGCCGCGCAGCGCCCTCCTGGACATGCTGAGGTTCGCCGCGGCGGGCCTTATCGTCCTCTACCACTACCGGTTCGACGGGCCGATCAAGCTCGACGTCTTCAGCCCGCTGTTCGACCGCGGTTATCTCGCCACCGATTTCTTCCTCATCCTGTCCGGCTACGTGCTCGGCCGCGCCTATGGGCGGCAGATCGCGGTGGGCAAGGTGTCGGACGAACAGTTCCTGTTGCGCCGGGTCCTGCGGGTCTGGCCCGCCCATGTGCTGATGCTGGTGGTCTTCGCCGCCCTGATCTTCGCCGCCGAGCGGGTGGGGCGCGCGCCGCACAACGCCGCCCAGCTCCAGTGGCGGGACTGGCCGGCCCAGCTGATCCTGATCCAGGCCTGGGGGTTCAATCTGGGCGAGGGCTGGAACGTGCCCACCTGGACGCTCTCGGCCCTGATGGTCTGCTACGCCGCCTTCCCGACCCTCTGGCGGCGGACCCTGGGCGATTGGCCGGCCGCGAGCCTGCTGGTCATCGGCCTGGCGGTCCTCGCCGGCGCGGACCTGGTCAGCGAAGGCGTCTATGGCCAAGGGGTGTTCGACCTGCCGTCGAACCTGGGCGTGCTGCGGGCCCTGCCGCTGTTCACGTTCGGGGCCCTGGTCGCGCGCGCCTCCGAAGCCGGATGGCCGCTCCGCCGGTGGGCGCTCGCTCAGACCGTCGCGGCCTTTGCGGGCTTCTGCGCCCTGCAGGCGACGGGCAAGTACGACCTGGCCTCCATGGCTCTGCTGGGGGTGATGATCGGCGCGGCAGGCGAGGTCCCCGCCCGGGGGCCCGCCCACCTCGCGGCCCAGGCGGCCAAGGTGTCCTTCGCGCTCTATATCACCCACATCTTCGTCGCGACCCTGTGGTTCAACTTCATCCACGCGGTCGATGCGCGGTTCCATCCGCCCCTGTGGGCGCAGTGGGGGCTGTGGGGCATGGCCTTTCCGGCCGCCCTGATCACGGCGGTCGCCTTCGAACGCTGGGCCGACCGGCCGCTGCAGGCCGGGGTGGCGGCGCTGCTCAGGCCGCGTCGAGCCCGATATCCAGAACTGGCGCCGAGTGGGTCAGGGCGCCCACGCTGATCACCTGGACCCCGGTCTCGGCGATGGCGCGGACCGTGGTCAGATTGACCCCGCCGGAGGCCTCCAGCTGCACCCGGCCGGCGGTCTCGGCGACCGCGCGCTTCAGGTCTGGAACCGAGAAGTTGTCCAGCATGATGACGTCTGGCCCGGCGGCCAGGGCCTCGGTCAGCTGGTCCAGGCTGTCGACCTCGACCTCGACCTTGGTCAGGTGGCCGGCCGCGGCGCGGGCCCGGCGCACGGCCTCGCCGACCCCGCCGCAGGCCGCCACGTGGTTGTCCTTGATCAGGATGGCGTCATCCAGGCCGAAGCGGTGGTTGACCCCGCCGCCGCAGCGGACGGCGTATTTCTCGAGCGCGCGCAGACCCGGGGTGGTCTTGCGGGTGTCGACGATCCGCGCCGAGGTCCCGGCGATGGCCGCCACATAGGCGCCGGTCAGGGTCGCCACGCCCGAGAGCCGGCCCAGCAGGTTCAGGGCGGTGCGTTCGGCCGAGAGCAGGGCGCGGGCGTTGGCGGACACGCGGGCCAGGACGGCGCCCGGCGCGACTTTGTCCCCGTCGGCGGCCAGCGCCTCGAACCGGGCCGACGGATCGAGCGCCAGAATGGCCAGGCGCGCGCAGGCCAGTCCCGAGATGATCCCGGTCTGACGCGCGCCGAAGGTCGCCTCCAGAGTGGCGTCGGCGTCGATGCAGGCCTGGGCGGTGAGGTCGCCGGCGCGGCCGAGATCCTCCGCCAGGGCCGCGCGGACGATGGGTTCGATGAGCAGGTCGGGCAGGGGCGCGATCATTTGGTCTCTTGGGGCGTGAGGCCGCGGAGGAAGGCCATCAGCAGGGTTCCGGTGGCCTCGCGGACCTCGCGCTCGGTCTGGTCGCGTTCGGCGGCGGGCGACGAGGCGATGCGCAGCACCCCCTGGATGAAGGCCCCGAACAGCAGGTGGGACAGGGCGTCGATCTGGTTGGCCGGGACCATGCCGGCGATCGCATAGTGCTTCAGGCCGTCCGCGACCAGGCAGGCGCCGATCGGCTCCTGCAGGGCGAGCCAGGGGCCGAAGCCCAGAACCGAGGGGCCGTCGATCAGCAAGAGCCGGTGCGCCTCATTGGAGCCATAGGCGTCGAACATGCGCTGGCCGCCGGTGATCAGCTCCTCCAGGCGGGGCACGCCGGAGCCGCGCCCGGCCGCGTCCACGTGCCGGACGACATCCTGCATCACCGCCTCGCAGGCGGCCCGGAACAGATCGGCCTTGTCCTTGAACTGGTAATAGACCGCGCCCTTGGTCAGGCCGGCGGCGGCCGCGACCTCGTCGACCGACACCTCGGCGTAGCCGCGCTCGGCGAACAGGCGGCGCGCCTGGACGACCAGCCGGTCGCGATTGGACCTCTGTGCGGCGGGATGTTCGGCGGCCAGGCTCACGCGGCCCTGGACGCGGGCGTCCCCTCCGGCAGGGTGACGAAGGTGCGCTGGGGCGCAAGGCTCAGCGGATAGTCGGTCCGGAAGTGGCCGCCGCGGCTTTCCCGACGATCGAGGGCGGCGGAGGCGACCAGACGGGCGGCGACCAGGGGGCCCGCGCGGCCGTGGGCGGCCTCAAGCTGATCGATCTGGCCCAGCAGGCGGTCGAGGCCGGCGGCGTCGCGCACCACGCCCGCGTCGCGGCTCATGGCGGCGCGCAGGGTCTGCAGCGCGTCCTGCGGCAGGTCCGGCGTCATCAGCCGGCGCAGGGCCCGCGGACCGGGCATGGTCTCACTCGCCGCGGCGACGCCGGCGCGAACCCCGAACACGGCGGCCTCCAGCAGGGAGTTGGACGCGAGCCGATTGGCGCCGTGAACCCCCGTCGAGGCGCTCTCCCCGGCCGCGAACAGGCCGGGCAGGGAAGCGGTCCCGTGCGCGTCGGTGACGATCCCGCCCATGTGGTAGTGGCAGGCCGGCGCGACCGGGATCGGCTGGATCCGCGGATCGACCCCGCCCGACAGGCAGGCGGCGAAGACGGCCGGGAACTCCTCCGGGAAGTGGGCGCCGACCGCCTCGCGGGCGTCGAGGAAGGCGCCGCGGCCGGCGGCGATCTCGGCGTGAATGGCGCGGGCCACCACATCGCGGGGGGCCAGCTCTGCGTCCGGATGGTAGCCGGCCATGAACGCCTCGCCCGAGGCGTTGATCAGCTTGGCGCCTTCGCCCCTCAGGGCTTCGGTGGCCAGGGGGGCGGGGTCGCGGCCGATGTCGATGGCGGTCGGGTGGAACTGGACGAATTCGGGGTCGCCGATCACGGCGCCGGCCAGGGCGGCGAGCGCCAGGCCCTCGCCCTGCAGTTCGGCCGGTGTGGTGGTGACGCCATAGAGCCCGCCGATGCCGCCGGTCGCCAGGACCACGGCCGGGGCGGTGATCTCCAGGGGCCGGCCATTGTGGACCACGACCACGCCGCAGACGCGGCCCTCGGCGTCCTGAAGCAGGCCCTTGAGGCGGGCGCCCGCGCGGACCTCGACATGGCGCGAGGACAAGACCGTACGGACCACGGCCTCCATGATCTCCCGGCCCGCCTGGTCGCCCTTGACCCGGGCGATGCGCGGCCGCGAGTGGGCGGCCTCCAGGCTCTGGGCGAAGCCGCCCTCGACCGTCCGGTCGAAGGGCGCCCCCAGCTCGGCCAGGCGGCGCACGGCGGCCGGCCCCTCGCGGGCCAGCAGGGCGGCCATGGCCGGATCGACCAGGCCCGCGCCGGCGGCGATGGTGTCGGCCGCGTGCAGTTCGGGGGTGTCGCCGTCCGACAGCGCGGCGGCCATGCCGCCCTGGGCCCAGGCCGAGGAACAGCCCTGGTTCAGCGGCGCGCCGGTCAAGAGCAGCACCTTGCGCGGCGCGGCCGAGAGCGCGGCGGACAGCCCCGCGAGGCCCGCGCCCACGATCAGGACGCCGTCGTGATGGATGCGGTCACCCATGATCGGAATACTCTGCAAGTGCCTGAACGTGGCGTTGTTGGGCTGCTGCGTCGAAGCAGCAGAACGTGACCTTCTCGATCGTGCGGTCGGTCGTCAGGAATGCGCCTACTGCTTCGACGGCGATCTTCGCCGCCCGGTCGGCCGGGAAACGGTAGATGCCCGTCGAAATGGCCGGAAAGGCGAGCGTCTTTATTCCGTTTGCGACTGCTACCTTTAGAGCCTCCGAATAGCACTGCTGAAGCAGCGCATCTTCCTGGGCGCCACCGCCGTTCCAGACCGGTCCGACCGTATGAATTACGTGCTGGGCAGGAAGCCTGAAGCCGGGAGTTATCTTGGCTTGACCAACTTTGCAGCCATGGAGCATGCGGCATTGGATCGCCAATTCAGGCCCTGCCTTCCGGTGAATGGCGCCATCAACTCCGCCCCCGCCCAGTAGGCTGGTGTTTGCGGCATTGACGATGGCGTCGAGCGCTAGGGCGGTAATGTCGCCCAAGATCACGTCCATCCGTCCGGTGATGCGCTCTTCCATGACGAGGACTCGCTGCATGCCTCGCCTCAGATCAGCTCGACGTCCACGTGATGGCGGGCCTTCACGAGGTCGTAGCGGGCGGGAACGGCGGGGGGCGGCAGGTCGATCATCCGCTGCACGGCCAGGCGGGCGCGGTCGGCGATCGCCGGGTCGACGAACACCTCGTAGCGATCTTGCAGCAGGGCCTCATAGATGTTCTCGAGGCTGATCCGCTTCATGTGCGGGCAGAGGTTGCAGGGCCGCACGAACTCGGTGAACGGCGCATCGGCGGCGACATTGTCGGCCATCGAGCACTCGGTGATCAGCACCACCTGCTTGGGGCGACGCTGCATCACATAGTCGTTCATGGCCGCGGTGGAGCCGGCGAAGTCGGAGACCTCCAGCACCTCGGCCGGGCATTCCGGGTGGGCCAGGACCTCGGCGCCCGGATAGGCGGCGCGGATCTCCAGGATGTCGGCGGCGGTGAAGCGCTCATGCACCTCGCAGCGGCCCTGCCAGGCGATGATCTTCACCTCGGTCTGGCGGGCGACATTCCGGGCCAGGAACTCGTCGGGGATCAGGATCACCCGGTCGACGCCCCACTCGCGGGCCGCATGCTCGACCACCTGTACGGCGTTGGCCGAGGTGCAGCAGATGTCGGTCTCGGCCTTCACGTCGGCGGTGGTGTTCACATAGGTGACCACCGGCACACCCGGATAGCGCTGCTTGATCAGCCGCACGTCGGCGCCGGTGATCGAGGAGGCGAGCGAGCAGCCGGCCTGCAGGTCGGGGATCAGGACGCGCTTGTCCGGCGACAGGATCTTGGAGGTCTCGGCCATGAAGTGGACGCCGGCCTGGACGATCACCGCCGCGTCCGAACGCGCGGCCTCCTTGGCCAGGCCCAGGCTGTCGCCGACATAGTCGCCGACCCCGTGGAAGATTTCGGGCGTCATGTAGTTGTGGGCCAGGATGACCGCGTTCTTCTCCGCCTTCAGGCGGTTGATCTCGGCGATCAACGGGGCGTGCAGCCGCCACTCCATCGGGGTGACGTGATGCTTCACCTTTTCCCAGGCCGGGCGGGTGGCGCGTTCCACTTCAGGGGTGAACGCGAACTGATTTCCGTCTGCCACCGGCGCCTCCTTATGCTCACTATGAGCATTTCACCGATCTCAAAAACGCCGCGGAATGCTTTTCGATCCCGTCGGCGCGTCGGATATGCTCAATTGGAGCAAAACCGATTTAAGACATATAGACCCCTGGCCGGTCGGCGCCAAGTGCGGTCGATGACAGTTTTTCTAGGCGGGCTTCGCCTCCTGCTCCAGGACGCCGGCGATGGCCTCGGCCAGGGCGTCTCCGGAGAAGGGCTTGCGGAGCAGGGGCCAGGGCGCGCCGTCCGCCGCCGCCAGGGCGTCTCCCGTATAGCCCGAGGCGAGCAGGACGGGCAGGGCGGGGCGCAGGGCCAGCGCCCTGTGGGCCAGGTCCACCCCCGTCAGGCCGCCGGGCATGATCAGGTCGGTCAGCATGAGGTCGATGGCGTCCCCGCCCTCGATGTGGCGCAGGGCGATCTCGGGGTCGGCGGCGTGGGTGACGGCGTGGCCCAGGTCCGACAGCATGGCGACCAGCATCTCGGCCACGTCGGGGTCGTCCTCGACCAGCAGCACGTTCAGGGCCCGTCCCCGCGCCGACGGCGCCTCGTCGGCGGCCAGTTCAGGGGCCAGGGCCGTTGACCGCGGCAGATAGAGGCGCACCGAGGCGCCCTGGCCCGGCGCGGACTCGATGGCCACCCCGCCGCCGCTCTGGCGCGCGAAGCCATAGACCTGGGACAGGCCGAGCCCCGTGCCCTTGCCGACCTCCTTGGTGGTGAAGAAGGGTTCGAACACCCGCGACAGGGTCTCGGCGTCCATGCCCACGCCCGTGTCGTGAACGCTCAGCCGGACATAGGCGCCCGGCGGTGTCTCCGGCGCCTCGCCCTCGACGAGGTCGCAGACGGCGGTCTCCACCCGGATCATGCCCCCCTGGCTCACGGCGTCGCGGGCGTTGACCACCAGGTTCATCAGGGCGGCGTGGAACTGGCTGGAATCGATCATCGCCACGGCGGCGCCGCCGCTGAGCGTGAAATTGAGGCTGACCGCTTCGCCGACCGCCCGCCGCAGCAGGGGTTCGGCCTCGCGCACCGCCGCGTCGATCTCGATCGGCTCCGGCCGCAGGGCCTGGCGGCGGGAGAAGGCCAGCAGCTGCTGGGTCAGGCGTTCTCCGCGGCGGGCGGCGCCCAGGGCCGCCTCCACCATCCGGCCTCGCCGCACCTCGTCCCCCGGATTGCGTTGCATGAGATCGAGCGCGCCGATGATCACGGTCAGCAGGTTGTTGAAGTCGTGGGCGACGCCGCCGGTGAGCTGGCCCACCGCCTCCATCCGCTGGGCGTGGCGCAGGGCGGCCTCGGCCTCGTCGCGCTCGGCCATGGCCTCGCGGACGCGGGTGGCGAGCAATTCGTTGATCTGCTTCAGGTCGGCTTCGGCCCGCTTGGCGTCGGTCACATCGAAGCCGATCCCGATGAACCCCTCGAAGTGACCCTCCGGCCCGCGCCTCGGCTGGGAGATGGACCGGATCCAGCGCCAGGCCCCGTCAGCCCGCCGGTAGCGCGCCTCCAGGGTGAACAGCTGGCGCGAGGACTCGCCCGCCACCTGCTCCTTCAGGATCCGCGGCAGATCCTCCGGATCGAGCCGCTCGCGCCAGTCGAAATTGATCGCCTCGTCATAGGGGGCGCCCAGGAAGTCGACATAGGTCTGGTTGACGAACTCCCGGCGGCCGTCGGACTTCGAGACCCACATCAGGATGGGGGCGCTGTCCGCAAGGGTCCTGAAGCGGGCCTCGCTTTCCTGAATCTGATCGAAGGCCTGGCGCCGTTCGGTGATGTCGATATTGACGCCCAGGGCGCGGTTCGGGCGGCCGTCCGGCCCGCGCAGCACGTCGCCGCGCGACAGCAGCCAGCGCACCGAGCCGTCCTCGCGCACCACCCGGTGCTCCAGGTTCTCCACATGGCCCCGGCGGATTCCGCCCAGGACCTCCCGGACATGGTCGTGGTCCTCCGGGTGAGCGGTCTCGAGGATGGCCTCGGCGCTCGGGTCGCGGACTCGTCCAGACCCAGGTTGCGATAGGTGGTGACCGACCAGACGGCGTGGTCGTTCTGGAGGTCCCAGTCCCACAGGCCGACCCCGCCGACCTCCTGAGCCATGCGCAGCCGGGCCTCGCTCTCGTCGAGGGCCCTCTGGGTGGCCTGTTGGGTGCGCCGGGCCTCCTCATAGCGCAGCAGGGTGTCGCGCAGGGCCGAGGCCACCATGACGGTCAGCACGCCGGACAGGGCGAACATCACCATCACCGCGCTGGTCGAGATCCCGTTGGGGAAGACGCTGGGGGTCAGGGCGCCCAGGACAATGGAGCTCACCAGGGCGGTCCAGCCCCAGCGCGACCCGCCATAGAGGGTCGCCAGGATATAGGCCGGGAAATAGGTGGCCGAGAGGCCGGCCGCGTTCGGCCAGCCCAGGATCAGCCCGCGGATGGCGATGGCGCCCGCCAGGGCGGCCACGGTGACGGCCAGGCCTTGCAGGAAGGGCGGCGAACGTCGGGAGATAAACCTGAGGGGCCACTCCACCGCCGTCTTGCGCTCCCCGTTCGCGCGGGATCACGCCCGCGACCCCTGCAGAAATAGACCGCTGGCCGCGAGGCGCAACAGCGGATATCGGAACGCCTCCAGGGTTCAGTATGTTCCCTCACGCGCGCCATCTTCCGGTCGCATCCGGGCGCCAAGTCCCTGGCCAGTTGCGACAAAGGATCCCTTCAGCGTCTTGAGTCCGCTCCGAACCCTTCCGACCTGGTCCGCCGCTCTTCGAGGCCTCGCCGTGCTGCTGGCGGGCGCGGTCGTAGCCGCCTGCGCCAGCGCCTATCTGCCCTCGGGTTCGGGCCGCGCCGCCGGGGTCGTCACCGTGGCCGAGACCTTTTCGGAGCAGGGGCTGAAGCGGCTGACCGCCGACATGGATCCCGCCATGCTGGCCCTGGCGCGCCGACATGACCCCGTCCGACACACCGACTACTGGGACCGGCCGCTCGGCTGGGAGGTGCTGGATCTGGCCCATCCGCCGGACCTCGGCTTCGGGACCGCGACGGACGATGCGGCCCTGGAGATCAATGCGCTCCGGCCCTTCTCACGCCTGCCCATCCGCCCGATGAAACCCTTCGTGCTGGACTCCGATTCCGCCGACAGCGGCCGCGCCGTCACCTGTCTGGCCCAGGCGGTCTATTACGAGAGCGCGCGGGAGTCCGAGCTGGGGCAGGAGGCGGTGGCCCAGGTGGTGCTGAACCGCCTGCGCCATCCGGCCTATCCGAAGTCGGTCTGCGGCGTGGTCTATCAGGGGGCCGCCAACCGCACCGGCTGCCAGTTCACCTTCACCTGCGACGGGTCTCTGGGCCGCCCGCCGGAACCCACCCTCTGGACCCGCGCCCAGGCGATCGCCCGCCAGGCGCTCAGTGGCTTCGTGGTCAAGGAGGTCGGCTCGGCGACCCACTATCACGCCGTCTATGTCGCGCCCTATTGGGCCCCGACCCTGGTCAAGATGAAGCAGATCGGGGCGCACATCTTCTATCGCTGGACCGGGCCCTGGGGCGAGCCGCCGGCCTTCACCGGCCGCTATCGGGGCGGGGAGGCGGACATCTCGCCTGAGATCCTCAGCGGCTTCGACGCCCGCACCCAGGGCATGTTCCCCCAGGAGATTCCGGCCGCGCCGGCCAGCCACAGCGTGACCCTGACCGTGGGCGGCGAGGCGCGCACCTACCAGGTGGCCGATCCGACGGCGCTGGCGGCGCCCGGCGTGGATCGCCCGCGTTTGCCGGGCGCGCTCTACGCCCAGCGCCGCAAGCCGACGCCGGAGGAGATCCAGGCGATCAACGCCAAGCTGGAGGCGATGGAAAAGGCCGAGGCCGCGCCGGTCCTGACCGTGCCACCGCCGCCGCAGCCTAATCCTTGAAGGCGTCCGGGTAGGCGATGGTCAGGGGCTGGTCCAGGGCGCCGGGCTCAAGCGCCAGCGCCATGAAGGCCGGGCTCTTCGAATAGGGCGAGGAGACCCGGGCCGCCGCCTCGCGGCTGAAGCCGAAGCGGGGATAGTAGTCCGGATGGCCCAGCACCATCACCGCATGGGCGCCGAACTCCTTGGCGAGGTCGAGACCGGCGCGGGTCAGCCGACCGCCGCCGCCCTGGTTCTGGCGGTCCGGGCGGATGGAGAGCGGCGCCAGGGCGGCGAACAGCTGGACGCTGTCGGCCCACAGGCGGCTGAAGGCGATATGGCCGGTGATCTCGTCGTCCTCGAGTTCGACCAATTCGAACAGCATGTCGCCGTCCTCGCGCAGGCGCTTGAGGATCAGGCTCTCGGCCGGTCCGCCAAAGGCGGCGTCGGTGACAGCGGCGATGACGGCGTGGTCGGCCGGACGGACAATGCGGATCATCCGTCCAGCTTAGGCCGCTCTCACTTCAGGGGAAGGCAGATTTCCGTCAGCAGGTCCTCGGGCGCGGTGCGCCGGGGGTCGTTGAGATTGACCTCGATGCAAGGGGCGTGGGCAGGCTCCTCGCCGCTGCTGGGCAGCCAGGCGAACAGCTCATCATAGGCGCGGCCGATCTGAGCGTACGGGCCCTTGTAGAGCAGGACGGCGTAACGCCCGGCAGCGACCTCGTGAATCTCGACCATGCCGTCGGCCTCGACCTCGGGGCCGACGGTCAATCCGGCCAGGGCCTGCTGCTGATCGGGCGGGGTCGTCGACATGTCGCTCAGATAGACCGCGACGCCATGGGCGGGCGGAACGGCCAGGCCCTTGGGGCCGGCCCAGGCCATCAGCCGATCGAAGGCTCGTCCGACCTGGTTCGGGGGGCCGACATGGGTGACCGCGGCGATGCGCAGCGACGGACGGTCTTGGATCTCAACGGACATGGCAGGGTCTCCTGTGCCGGCCAGGCGTCGGCTGGCGCGGAAGGCCGCGGGCGTCTGGCCATAGGCGGCGCGGAAGGCGCGGGTGAAGGCGGGCGTCGAGCCATAGCCGGCGTCGCGGGCGACGGTGGCTATGGGCTTGGCGTCGCGGGTGAGGGACATGGAGGCCCGCTGAAGCCTCAGGCGTGAACGGGTCTCGGCCACGGTCTCGCCCATGGCGGCGCGATAGATCCGGTGAAAATGGAACGGCGAGAAGCAGGCGATCTCGGCCAGTTCGGCGAGGTCCAGCGGGTCGTCCAGATGCGCCCAGACATGTTCCGCCACCCGCTGCAGGCGGCGGACATAGCTGTCGGTGGTGGCGCTCCGGTTCATGGCGCTAGCCTAGACCGGAGCGACTTGATCGCGCTTGCGGACTTATTCCGCGGCGAGCAGGGCCGGGGCCGCCTGGGGCCCGCGGATCAGCTTGCCGGGCAGGTCGCCCGTCGCCTCGCCGTTCTCGAAGGTCACCACGCCGGAGACGATGGTGGCGCGATAGCCGTCGGCCTTCTGGATCAGGCGGCGGCCATCGGCGGGCAGGTCGAACACCATCTCCGGCGCCCGGATCGACAGGGCGTCGAAGTCGATGACGTTCAGGTCGGCCTTCATGCCGGGCGCGATGACGCCGCGATCGTTCAGGCCATAGAGGCGGGCGGTCTCGCGGGTCTGCATGGAGACCACCTTCTCCAGCGGCATGCGTTCGCCCCGCGACCGGTCGCGGACCCAGTAGGTCAGCATGTAGGTCGGGAAGCTGGCGTCGCAGATCACGCCGCAATGGGCGCCGCCGTCCGACAGGCTGAGCACGGTGTTGGGATCGTGCATCATCTCGACGATGTGGTCGAAGTTGTGCTGGGCGTAGTTCAGCAGCGGCAGATAGATGTAGCCGCGGCCGTCGTTCTCCATGAGCATGTCATAGACCACCGCCTCCGGCGTCAGGCCCTTGCGGGCGGCCTCGGCGGCGACGGAGTCCTCCAGGCGGGGCTCGTATTCCAGCTGACCGTCCCGCTCCAGGCGGAACATGTTGTTGAAGTCCTGCAGCAGGGCGCCCATGGCCGCGGCCTGGGGCGTGATCTCCGAGATGATCGCCTCGCGCACCGCCGGATCCTTCAGGCGCTCAAGGCGCTCGGCGAAGGGCAGTCGGGCGATGGCGCGGTAGGCGGTCTTGACGACGAACGGATGCACGGTGGACTGCCAGCCCAGCACCATGCCGGTAGGGCGGCAGGCGATGCCGGCGGTGATGTTGGCGCCCTCGGCCTGGGCCTTGGCGGTGAGCGCCAGCATGTCGCGCCACTTCTCCGGCTGGAACGGCGACTGCAGCAGGCTGAAGGTCACCGGCAGTTTGGTCTCCTTGGCGAACTCGGCCATCCAGGCGAACTCGTCCTCGGGGATGGTCATGTCCGAGGCCAGCTCGAAGACGCCGTGACCAGCCTCGCCCAGCGCCCGCCCGATGCCGATCATCTCGTCGGCGCCGGCGAAGGTGCCGGGGATGACCTCGCCGTCCTTGGTGCGGTGGAGCGCGGTGCGCGAGGTGGAGAAGCCCAGCGCCCCGGCCTGTACGGCCTCACGGGTGATGCGGGCCATCTCGGCGATGTCTTCCGGCGTCGCGGCCTCGTTCTTCGCGCCGCGTTCGTCCATGACATAGGCGCGGATGGCGCTGTGCGGCGCCTGGGCGGCGACATCGAGCACCCGGGGCTTGCGGTCCAGGCTGTCGAGATATTCCGGGAAGGTCTCCCAGTCCCACTTCATGCCCTCGGCCAGCGCCGAGCCGGGGATGTCCTCGACGGCCTCCATGATGCCGATCAGCCACTCGTGGCGGTCGGGCCGGGCGGGCGCGAAGCCGACGCCGCAATTGCCCATGACCACCGTGGTGACGCCGTGCCAGCAGGAGGGGCTGAGATAGGCGTCCCAGGTCACCTGGCCGTCGTAGTGGGTGTGAATGTCGACCCAGCCGGGGGTGACGAGCAGGCCCGTGGCGTCGATCTCGCGCCGGCCCTTTTCCAGAATGGTCCCGACCTGGCTGATGACGCCGTTATCGACTGCCACATCGGCCTTGCGGGCCGCTGCGCCGGTGCCGTCGACCACCAGGCCGCCGCGAATGACCAGGTCGTGCATGGTTCCCTCCCAGGGTGTTTTCACGACCATACCGGGAATAGGAAGGGCGGCAATGGCGCCCTTAGGTCAGTCTCCGTAGACCCACTCCACATCCGCCCCCAGCGCGTTGAGGTTCTCGACGAACCTGGGGTGGGCGCGCTTGATCGGCGCGGCGTTGAGGATGGTCGACTGGCCCTCGATGCTGGCGGCCAGCATGAACAGCGCGATGGCGACGCGGATGATGTAGGGGCTCTCGACCGCCGCCGGCATCAGCGGCTTGCCGCCATAGGTGATCAGGCGGTGCGGGTCGCAGAGCACGGCGTGGGCGCCGAACTTGCCGAGTTCCTGGGTCCAGCCCAGCGCGCCCTCATAGACCTTGTTCCAGAACATCACCGAGCCCTCGGCGCGGACGCCCAGGGCCACAAAGATCGGCAGCAGGTCGGCGGGGACATAGGGCCAGGGCGCGGCCTCGACCTTGGTCAGGATGTTGGTGGTGAAGGGCGCACGGACCTGCAGCCGCCCGTCGATGCGGGCCGAGGACCAGCCGTCCTTGTGGGTCACCTCGACGCCGAACTTGGCGAAGGTGCGGTCGAGCAGGGGGAACTGATCAGACGCCCCGTTCTTGACCGAGACTTCGCCGCCGGTGATCGCGCCCATGGCCAGGAAGGTGGCGACCTCGTGGAAGTCGTCGGCGAAGGTGAACTCGGCGCCGCCCAGCTTGTCGACGCCCTCGACGGTCAGCCGCGAGCCGCCGACGCCGGAGACGTCCGCGCCCATCAGCTTGAGGAAGGCGCAGAATTCCTGGACGTGGGGTTCGCAGGCGGCGTTGGTCAGCTGCGAGCGGCCCTTGGCCGTGGCGGCGCACAGGGCGAAGTTCTCGGTGGTGGTGACCGATGCATAGTCCAGCCAGTGGTCGGACGAGGCAAAGCCCTTGGGCGTGGAGATGTAGAGGGCCTCCGGGGTGCGCACGACCTCGGCGCCGAAGGTCTGGAACACCTCGATATGCGGGTCGATTTCGCGGGCGCCCAGGGTGCAGCCGGTGGCGTCCTCCTCGATCGAGGCGGCGCCGAACCTGTGCAACAGCGGCGGAATCAGCATCAAGGTCGAGCGCATCCCGAGCGGCAGGTGCGCGGCCTTGGGGTTCAGGCCCTCGCCGTGGCGGATGCGCAGGGTCCCGCTATCGTAGTTCATATCTACGGTCGACCCAAGATTTCCGAAGAAATCCAAGATCTTGCGGACATCTGTTATGTCCGGCACGCGATGCAGGGTCACGGGCTGATCCGTGAGCAAGGTCGCGCAAAGCACGGGCAGCACAGCGTTCTTGTTCGCGGACGGGGTGATGGAGCCCCGGAGCGGCCGGCCGCCGCGCACGATCAGGTTGGTCATGGCCGCGCTCGTCAGTCTTGGGGTTCGACAGGCGTCATAGCCCAGCGAATGGGGAATCCAGAAGCGGCTTCGCGCAGGCGCGCGATCACCAGGTCGCGATCTTCTGCGCCTCGGTGTGGCTGATCGGGTGGTGGGCCTTGGCGTGGTCCTCCTCGGCCAGCAGTCGGACGGCTTCCAGGGCGGCCATGCAGCCCATGCCGGCGGCGGTGACCGCCTGGCGGTAGACGTCGTCGGTGACGTCGCCGGCCGCGAACACGCCGGGAATGGCGGTGGACGCCGTGCCCGGCGTCACATGCAGATATCCGGCCGGGTCCATCTCCAGCTGATCCTTGAACAGCTCGGAGGAGGGGGCGTGGCCGATGGCGACGAACAGGCCGTCGCAGGAGATCTCGCGGACCTCGCCGGTCTGGGCGTGCTTGAGCTTCAGGCCGGTGACGCCCATCGGATCGGAGGCGCCCAGCACCTCGTCGACCGAGTGGTTCCAGATGATCTCGATCTTCGGATTGTGGAAGGCGCGCTCCTGCAGGATGCGCTCCGCCCGGAACTCGTCCTTGCGGTGGACGATGGTCACCTTCGACGCGAAGGAGGTCAGGAACAGGGCCTCCTCGACCGCAGTGTTGCCGCCGCCGACCACCACGACCTCCTTGCCGCGATAGAAGAAGCCGTCGCAGGTGGCGCAGGCCGAGACGCCGAAGCCCTGGAACTTCTGCTCGGAGGGCAGGCCCAGCCACTTGGCCTGGGCGCCGGTGGCGATGATCAGGGTCTCGGCCAGCCAGACGGCGCCGCTATCGCACTCCAGGCGGAACGGGCGCTGCGACAGGTCCGCCTTGATCACGATGTCATTGATCAGCTCGGCGCCCATGTGCTCGGCCTGGGCGCGCATCTGGTCCATCAGCCAGGGGCCCTGGATCACCTCGGCGAAGCCCGGATAGTTCTCGACGTCGGTGGTGATGGTCAGCTGGCCGCCGGGCTGGATGCCGGCGATCAGCACCGGCTGCAGCAAAGCGCGCGCGGCGTAGACGGCGGCGGTGTAGCCGGCCGGGCCGGAGCCGAGGATTAGACAGCGGGTGGTGCGGGGGGTCTCTTGAGCCATGTCCGCTATTTAGGTGAGATTCCGCCGGAGCGCATCGGCCATGAATGCGAGAAGGACTGAGGGCGCTGTGAGGTTTCGTCTCCCTGGAGGGAGGACGTTGGTTAACGACCGCTTCAGCGGCGCGCGGTAGGTTCCAGCCATGACCGGGCTTCCCGAAATCCAGATCGCCGGCCGCCGGATCGGGGCGGGGCATGAGCCCTATGTGATCTGTGAGCTGTCCGGGAACCACAACGGCAGCCTGGACCGGGCGCTCGCCATGGTCGACGCCGCGGCCGACACCGGCTGCGACGCCATCAAGATCCAGACCTACACCGCCGACACCATCACCATGGACGTCGACCGCCCGGAGTTCAAAATCCACGGCGGGCTGTGGGACGGGCGCAGCCTCTATGAGCTGTACCAGGAGGCCCAGACCCCCTTCGAATGGCATGCGGCGATCTTCGAGCGCGCCAAGGCCCGGGGCGTGACGATCTTCTCCAGCCCCTTCGACGAGACGGCGATCGACCTCTTGGACAGCCTGGGCGCCCCGGCCTTCAAGATCGCGTCGTTCGAGGCGATCGATATCCCGCTGATCCGCTATGCGGCGGCCAAGGGCAAGCCGCTGATCATCTCCACCGGCATGGCCAACCTGGCCGAGATCGCGGCGGCCCGTGACGCGGCGCTCGCCGCCGGCGCGGCGGGCGTGGTGCTGCTGCACTGCGTGTCGAGCTATCCGGCCGCCCTGGAGGACGCCAATGTCCGCACCGTGGTCGACATGGCCGCGCGGTTCGACTGCCCGATCGGCCTTTCCGATCATACCCACGGCACGGCCGCCTCGGTGGCGGCGATCGCGCTGGGCGCCAGCGTGGTCGAGAAGCACTTCACCCTGGCCCGCGCCGACGGCGGACCGGACGCCGCCTTCAGCCTGGAGCCGCCGGAGTTCAAAGCCCTGGTCCGCGACTGCAAGGACGCCTGGACCGCGCTCGGCCGGGCGCATTACGACCTGCTCGGCTCGGAAAAGGCCAACCGACAGTTCCGCCGCTCGCTCTATGTCAGCGCCGACGTGAAGGCGGGCGAGCCGCTGAGCCGCGCCAACATCCGCTCCATCCGGCCGGGCGACGGCCTGGCCCCGGTCCATCTGGACGAGGTGCTGGGAAGACCCGCGGCCCGCGACCTGAAGCGCGGCGAGCCGCTCGCCTGGAACATGGTCGGCTAGCGGGGCTTCGCCCGCCTGGCCTTGGCCGCCGCCGCCCTTTCAGCGTCTTCCCGCACCCGCCGTTCGACGATGGCGCGCACCAGGGCCTCGGGCAGGGGCTTGTCCGGCTGGAAGCGGATCGTGCCCTTGCTGGTGTCATAGGCGGTGAGTTCGGCGAGCTGGGCTTCGGTCAGGCCGTGGGGATAGAAGGCGCAGTGGCGACGCGCAGCGCCCATCCAGACCAGCACCCCATGCTTGCGGAAGCCCGGCATGCCGTAGCTGATGCACTCCTCCGCGCCCGGCGCGGCGGCGTGGATCTGTTCGCGCAGGCGCTGCAAGGCCGCGCGCTGGTCGGGCGGCAGGGCCGCCAGATAGTCGTCAATGGTCGTCGGGCCGGCCTTCACCACATCGCCTCCGCAAACGCGCCGAGCCGCCGGCGCTCGCCTCAAGGACGGCGGTCGCGTACCGATCCCGACCTCGGCCCGAGGATTTAGGCGGCCACGGCGGCCGGGGGCGCGGCCTGCAGGGCGTCGGTCAGGGCCAGGGTCAGGGCCTCGTGCCGCGCCGTGATGTCCGGAACCTCCCACAGCGGGGCGATGAAGCCGCCGCCCTGGGCGCGGGCCAGGGCCGCGCGCAGGCGGACCAGAGCCTTGGCCGTGTCCGTCGACAGGATGTCCCATCGCGGCTCCATGCGAACGGCCAGGGTCTCGCCCAGCTGCAGGGAGGCGCCGTGGAAGCCGGCCATCAGGCGGTGGATCTCGCGGGTCAGGTCACAGCCCCGCACCTCGGTGAGGCACTCGGCGGCCAGCAGCACCTGGCCGCGGGTCTCATAGAGCCGCAGGCGGGTGACCGCGCCCTGGGCGGTGAAGTTGCGCACCTCCAGCGGGGTCGGGCCGGCGTAGCGAACCTTGAGGACGTAGGTGACGAGGCTGTGGGCCTCGGGCTTGGGCGCCTCGAGCCCCATGGGCTTGAACAAGGGGCGCGGATCGGCCGCCCAGACCATCACCTCGTCCGTCTCGCGTCCCTCCAGGGCCGCGTGCGGAGCCACGAAAGACGGCGTCACGATCCGCACGCCCAGGCGGCCGAGCGCCTGGCGGATGCGCATGAAGAAGGGGGCGAGGCCGTCCTTGGGCACGCCGGCGCTCAGGCTCTGCAGCCGGCCCCACAGAGGGGCGGGCAGGCCATAGAGGCTGTCCTGGCGCGCATCGGCCCGCTTGGCGGCGGCGATCTCGACGACCTCGGGACCGAGCGGGAACACCCGGTGCATGCCGAGCGCCCGGGCGGTGTCGGCGTGAACCTCGTCCAGCCAGGCGCCGAGCCGCCATTGGCAGAACCTGGCCAGGGGCTGGGCGATGTCGTGGGGATAGGCGCGGATCCGGTCGGCCAGGCTGTCGCCCAGCACCGGCCCGAGATCCAGGGCGCGGGTGCGCAGGGCAGGACCGCCGAAGTCCTTGGTGAACTGCAGGTCGTCGCCGGCGGCGGTGACCGAGCCCGTGCGGCTCTCGACGTCCTCGAAGGCCACGCCATGGGATTCCAGCAGCCGTCGGGCGCTGTCGCCGGCGGAGCCGAAGGCGAGGTCGCATTCGCGGATTTCCAGGCCATGATCCTGGCGGGGCAGGGCGTGGCCGCCCAGCTGGTCGAACCGGTCGTGCAGCGTGATGTCGCGGACGCCCATCTCGTGGGCCTGGAAGGCGGCGAGCAGGCCGGTCAGGCCTCCGCCGATGATACGGACCTTGGAGGCTTTCGCGCCCCCCGTAAGGCTATGCGGACCCATTGGACCTTTTCTTGGGCGCATTCGACGCCCTGACGCTTCTTTGACGCTCAAGCTGCGCCCTGGGGTGCGAAAGGACCGTTAATCGCCCAAATTCAGGGGGTCTCGCGGCTGCGGCGGAGCGCCGCGCTCGGCGATCAGGCCGAGGAACGCCTCGGCGGTGCGGGCCGCGCCGCGCCCGTCGCAGACCGTGGCCGACGCCGCGGTCAGGCGGCTGCGCAGGGCGGCGTCGGTCAGCAGGCGCACCACCACCCGGTCGATGGCCTGGTCCAGGCCGTCCGCGCCGGCGTCGATCACCAGGGCCGCGCCGCGCTCGGCCAGGGCCTGGGCGGCGGGACGCTGGTTCTCGGCCACGATCAGTATGGCCTGGGGCAGGCCGAGCACGCAGCGCTCCCAGGTGGTCGAGCCCGCCGCGCCGATGCCGATGTCGGCCTCGGCGATCAGCTGGCCCATGTGCGGGGTATCGACATGGATGGTCAGGCGCGGATCATGGGCCGCGACCCTCAGCAGGGCCTTCTGGCCGGGCGCCGAGCCGCCGATCACCACGTCGAGCGCCAGGTCCCCCAGGCGCAGACGAAGCCGGTCGACGATACGGGTGGTGAGCCCGCCCGGATCGGTCAGGCCCAGCGCCAGCAGCACCCGGCGCACGGGCCCGCCCCGCCGCGCCAGGGCGGCGTCGCGCAGGTCGGCGAATTCGGGACGCACCGGCGCATAGGCGGGACCCAGCAACAGGCGGACATCGTCCTCGACCAGCAGGGCGTAATCGGTGGGCGAGCGGGCGGGACCGGAGTCCACGATCATGTCGCCGCCGAGCGGCCGGTCCGCCAGATCGTCCAGCACCAGGGCCGGGCGACCGTGGGCCAGCGCCCGATGGTCGTCGCGGTCCAGGCCGTAGTGATCGAAGACGACAGCCTCGAAATCCACCCCGGTCAGGGCGTCGGCCAGATCGTCGGGATTGAGCGAGGTCGCCTCCTCGCGGGCCAGCTCCGGCGCGAACTGATCGAGGATCACGGCGACGGCCGGCGAGGCGGCCATGGTGCAGATCGCGCCGCGGGCGGCGAGCGCCCTGGCCAGGGTGATCGACCGCATGACATGGCCGCCGCCGACCTCGGGGCCGGCGTTGGCGATGAACAGGATGCGGGGACCGGAGGGAATCATCACGCGAGTACAAAAGGCTTAAAGACGCCGCCTGCAAAGGCGGTCTTAGCGCGCAGCCTCGATGGCCGCGTCGATATCGGTCTTGAAGATCACGAAGAACAGCTCCGGATCGCCGGGATCGAGGTTCTCCACCACGCCGGAGACCTTGTAGTTCCGCGCCGCCAGCAAGGTGCGCATCACCTCGTTGGACTCGTTGGTCGAGACGAACATGCGGTCGTCATCGATGCCCATCTCGATGTGGGTCATCAGGGCGGAAGCGACGCCGGCGCGGCGGCGGTTCTCGGCGGTGGTGATGCGTTCCAGGAACGGATGGCCGAAGAACTCGCTCATGATCGCGAAGCCCGCGATCTGGCCGTCGAGGACCAGCACCTTGACCGAGCTGCCGCCAAAGCCGGCCAGGGCCTTGGACAGATAGTCGTGCCGGCGCTCGGCGATCCCCATGGCCGGATCGATGGCGATGATGGCCGCCAGGTCGGCGGATGTTCCGATGCGGATCTCGACGCTCATGCGGTCTGTCTTTCGTCGAGCCGGCGCAGCACCTCGTCGGCGGCCCGGTCGGTCTCGTTCAGCGCCTTGTACTTCCACTTGTGCAGCGCGCCGCCGAACGGACGGGCGGCGCCCAGGCGCTCCAGGTCTTCGTGGAACAGGCGGAACTTCAGGCTGTCGCCGTCCATCTTCAGGATGAACACGGGCTTGCCAGTCGAGGCGGCCTCGGTCGCCATGTTGGCGCTGTCCTCGGTGACCAGGATGTAGTCGGCCGCGGCCAGGTAGGCGAAATAGGGATTGGGCCCTTCGCCGTCCCAGACGAAGCCCTGCATGTGCTTGAGCCGCGACGACAGGATCGCGCGGGCGCTGTCGGGGGTGCGGCGCGAGAAGGTCACCATGACCGAGCCGCCCGCCTCGGTGACGGCCTGTTCGATCTCATAGGCCATGGCCGCCGCGCGCTCCGGCGACAGATTGTGCGCCTTGGACTTGCCGCCGATCAGCACCGCGACGCGGGGCCGGGGCAGGGGATCGATGATCGCCTTGAAGCGGGCCAGGTCCGCCTTCAGCCGCTTGGGGGTGACCCGATGCGGCGATCCGGTGATGGGAAAGACGTTTTCGCCCTGGGTCCGGTCGTGCTTGGGCGCGACGACCAGGTCGAAGGGGCTGGTCGGCATGCGCGGATCCTGGATCTGGACCACGAAGCTTTGCTTCTTGGACCAGGCGCGCAGACGCATGGACAAGGGCAGGGTGGCGCGGCCCGCGGCGATCCAGATATCCGGCCAGGGCGGGACGATCTCGCTCTCCGGCGTCAGCGCCTTCAGCGGCAGGGGATTGAGGAACCAGGGCAGGCGGCCGATCCGGCCTTTCCAGGCGATGGTCTTCACCACCACCTCGGCCTTGCGTTTGCGCTGGATGGCTTCGGCGAGGCCCAGGGCCGGGCCAGCATTGCCCGCCCGTCCGTCAGAGACGGCCCAGATGGTCAGCGGCGGCGGGGAGGGAGGCTTCGCCAAGCGCGTGATCCGTGGTTGCGACAAGGAGACGGCGGCGCACCGGTCGCGCGCGCCGCCGTCCTCTCGTTGATCATTGGGGCTGGGTTAAGGCGAAGCTTAGACCCACTCCACTTTGGCGATCTCATAGGCCTTCACGCCGCCGGGGGTGTTCACCTCGACAACGTCGCCGGTCTCCTTGCCGATCATCGCGCGAGCGATGGGCGACGAGATGGAGATCCGGCCCGACTTCACGTCAGCCTCGTGTTCGCCGACGATCTGGTACCGAGCTTCTTCCTCGGTGTCCTCGTCGACGACGGAAACGGTCGCACCGAACTTCACCTGAGTGCCGGAAAGCTTGGATACGTCGATGACCTGAGCGCGCGCCATCTTGTCTTCGATCTCGGCGATTTGGCCTTCGATCCAGCCCTGGCGCTCCTTAGCGGCATGGTATTCAGCATTTTCCGACAGATCGCCGTGGGCTCGCGCCTCGGCGATCGCGGCGATTACCGCCGGCCGTTCAATGGTCTTCAAACGCTTTAGGTCCTCGTCAAGGGCTTGGTAGCCCCCGACGGTCATCGGGACTTTTTCCATAGCAGATTGTGACTCAGGTTCGCCCTTGGGATTGTGTTCCGGCCGCGGGCGCAGGCGTCCGGGGGGTGAAAGGATAGAGGCGCGTCACGCAAAACTCAAGGGGTGCAATGCAGCATGATTGCGTCCGGGGGTGGCGGGTGGGTCACACCGACCGCAAGGACGGCAAGGGAATCAGGATTAGCTGCGCCGCGCCATGACTCCCGTCCAGACCGCCTCCGCCATGATCATCGTGTCCGGCGCCGCGCACGCGGTGGTCAACGCGATCCTGAAATCGGGCCAGGACAAGATGTCCAGCCGGGCCCTGATGGACGGGTTCTCGGCCCTGATCGTCCTGCCCTTCGCCTTCATCGTGCCCCTGCCGACCGGCGCCTGGCTGTGGCTGGTGACCTCGGGCTTCGTGCATTTCGCCTATCTGTTCTGCCTGATCCGGGCCTTCGAGACTGCGGACTTCTCGGTGGCCTATCCGATTTCGCGGGGGCTCGCGCCGGCGCTCGCCGCCACAGTGGCGGTGGGGGTGTTCCGCGAGCCGATCAGCCTGGCGACCGCTGTTGGCATCGTCCTGGTCTCCACAGGGGTGATGACGGTGGGCATGGGCCGGCACGTATCGCGCAAGGCGCTGGCCTGGGCCGCGGCGACCGGAGTGACGATCGCCCTCTACACCGTGCTGGACGCGCAAGGGGTGCGCGCCGCGCCCGGCGCGCCGAGCTACATCGTCTGGATCTACATGGTCGATGGCCTGGTGATCGGGGTGATCTTCGCCCTGTGGCGCGGCCCGCGCTTCCTGCTGGCGGCCCGATCGGAATGGAAGGCGGGCTTGGCGGCGGGCGCCTTCTCGCTCCTGACCTACGGCCTGGCGCTCTGGGCCTATCGCCTGGGCGATACGCCCCGTCTGGCCGCCCTGCGCGAGACTTCCATCCTGTTCGGGGTCGCCATTGCGGTCGTGTTCCTCAAGGAGCGCCTGACCCGCGGGCGGCTGATCGGCATCGCCACCATCGCCGCCGGCGCCGCGACCCTGCTGGCGGCGGGCTGAACAGCTTGACCGTGGTTTCGCGCGAGGGTTGAAGTGGCCCGTGGGCGCCGAGGCGGCGTCGAGACGGGGGATCGCGACATGGGACTGAGCAATGCCGGGGCGTTCTTCGCGGCTCTGAAGCAGTCCCAGCTGCTCGGCGCGACCCTATCCCAGGACGAGGTCGACGGGGCGCAGGCCCTGCTCACCGCCCTGGACGGCGACAACTGGGCCACGGCCTGGGCGGCCTATGGCCTCGCCACCGCCTATCACGAGACCGGCCACACCCTGGAACCCGTCACCGAGCGGGGCGGCGACGAATACTTCCGCCGACGCTATGACATCACCGGCCTGGATCCGGCCCGCGCCAAGGCCAATGGCAACACCGCCCCCGGCGACGGGATCGCCTATCGCGGCCGGGGCTATGTCCAATTGACCTGGAAGAACAACTACAAGAAGGCGGGCCAGGTGGTGGGCGCCGACCTGGTCGCCGTGCCGGAGCTGGCGTTGCGGCTGGACTACGCGGCCAAGATCATGTGCAGCGGCATGCGCAACGGCTGGTTCACGGGCAAGGGGCTGGGCCGCTACATCCCGGAAGACGCCAAGACGGCGACCAACGGCCAGTACGTGCTGGCCCGCTATGTCATCAACGGTACGGACCGCGCGGCCGACATCGCCAGCTATGCGATGATCTTCGAGAAGGCGCTCACCGCCGGCGGCTGGAGCTAGTCGCTCTCCGACACCACACAGCCGGCCAGTTCGGCGGCGTCGGGCGCCTCGAACACGCCTTCCATGAAGTCGAACATCTGCGGCGTGACCGCCAGGGAGAAGCCGTCGCCGCTGATCTGGTGGCGCTCCAGCACGCGGGCCCTTCGGACCAGGGGCGGGGCGGTGACGAAGTGGAACTGGCAGGGCAGTTCGACCGCCTGGGCGATCTCGGCCACCCGGGCGCGGTCGGCCCGGCGCATCAGGCCGAGGTCCAGCACGGTGGAAACCCCGGTCGCCATGACCGCCGCCAGCGTCGCCCAGATCTGGCCTCGCAGCGCTCGACCCGCTCCATCATCCACTCGAATTCCACCGGCTCGGGCATGTCCGGCGCAAACAGCCGGGCCATCCAGTCGTCGATGGAGAAATGGACCGCCGGCTCTGAGCGAGCCAGGGTCTTGGCGTAGGTGGACTTGCCGGCGCCCGAGGGGCCAAAGATCACGTGAAGCGTGGCGGTCATGGGCCCCCGGTTAGCGGATCGAGAAGCCGCCGTCGATGACCAGCTCGGCCCCCGTGACATAGCGGCTTTCCTCGGAGGCCAGCCACAGCACGCCGTTGGCGATGTCCTCCGGCCAGCCCTTCTTGCCCAGCGGCACGGCCTCGGCGGTCATGGCGTCCAGCGTCGCCGGTCGCGAGGGCCGGGCGTTGTCGCCAGGCTCGCCGGTGCCGACGATGGTGTCCCAGATCGGCGTCTCGATGATGCCCGGATGAACCGAGTTCACCCGCACCCCGTCTTTCACGCTGGCGCATTCCAGCGCGACCGACTTGGTGAACAGCCGCACCGCGCCCTTGGAGGCGCAATAGCCGGCCAGGATCGCCGAGCCCTTGAGGCCGGCCACCGAGGACATGTTGATGATCGAGCCGCCGTCGCCGGACAGGCGCATGACGGGCAGGGAGTGTTTCACCCCCAGGAACACGCCGTCGATATTGATGGCGTTCTGCAGCTGGAACTGGGCCAGCGGCATGTCGACCACCGAGCCGGAAAAGGCGACGCCGGCGTTGTTCACCAGAATGTCGAGCCGGCCATGCCGGGCCTTCACCGCGGCGGCGACGGCGATCCAGTCGGCTTCGACCGTGACGTCGTGGTGATGATATTCGGCCTGGCCGCCCTTGGCCTGGATGGCCGCCACGGCCTCGGCGCCCTTGTCGTCCTGCACGTCGGTCAGCACGATGATCGCGCCTTCCTCGGCCAGGCGCTCGGCGCTGCTGCGCCCGATACCGCTCGCGCCGCCCGTGATCAGGGCCACCTTGCCCGCTACCCGTCCGCTCATGTCGTTTCCCCTTATCGTTGATAACCTGCTTGCTTCACGCCTAGCCGAGAGCTCCGCCCTTGCCCAGCTTCAAAGCGGCCATGGCTGTGCTAGAGCCGGGGCATGACGATCACGATCCGCCCCTGCGGCCCCGCCGACGCCGCGGCCCTCGCCCTGGTGGGCCAGGCGACCTTCCTGCAGAGCTACGCCGACAGCCTGCCGGCGGGGGACATCGCCCTGCATTGCGCCCACGAGCATGGCGAGGCGCGTTACGCGGCCTGGCTGGCCGATCCGGCCTATCGGATCTGGGGGGCCGAGGTGGCGCCGGGCGGGGCGCTGGTCGGCTATGCGGTGATGAGCCCGCCGGATCTGCCGGGCGCGGACCAGCCGGGGGATGTCGAGCTCAAGCGGCTCTATCTGCTGCACCGGTTTCACGGCGGCGGGACCGGGGCGGCGTTGATGCGCGCGGTGGTCGAGGCGGCGCGCGCCGGGGGCTTCCGGCGCCTGCTGCTAGGGGTCTATGGCGAGAACCAGCTCGCCATGGACTTCTACGCCCGCCAGGGGTTCGCCCGGGCGGGCGTTCGCAAGTTTCAGGTGGGCGCGCAGGTCTATGACGATCTGGTCCTGGCGCGCCGGCTTGACGAGGACGCGCCGCCTACCAGGTGACGTGGCCCTGGGCGGTGAGCAGGCCAATCAGCATTGCGGCGCCAAGCGCGATGATGATCCCGACCACCAGCAAGTCTGTCGCGCCTTCGAAGCGCTCCAGAAGGTGGCCCTTACGATGATGATGGACTTCGGCCTCTTGGCCGGTCTCTGACTGCATAACGTTCCCTCGCATTCTGATTGGAGGTCGATGCCTCTGTCCCAGTCTGCGACGGGCGCCCGAAAGGGCGTGACCGGCTGGTCTTGAGGGCCGCCGGCGCGCGCCCTATCCGCGCCCGCCAAAGCTGGGCACTGACCCGACAGTGCGCTCCGAACGCGGACGGGTCAATGATCTGACGCTCGCGTCAAAAAGGCGCTCGCCGCTCGACATCCGCCGCGCCCCTGGGCAAGGGTTCGGCCGACTGGGTTCCTCGCGCCTGCCAGAGGGTTTTGTGACCGACCGCACCGGACGCCCCCGCCGCTTCAACCCCTTCACAGCGCTCGGACCCGGCCTGATCACCGGGGCTGCGGACGACGACCCCAGCGGCATCGCCACCTATTCCCAGGCCGGGGCCGGCTTCGGCCTGCAGATGCTGTGGACCGTGGTCCTGACCTATCCCTTCATGGCCGCCTTCCAGTCGGTCTGCGCCCGCATCGGACGGGTCAGCGGTCGCGGCCTGGCGGCCAATATCCAGCGCGTCTTCCCGCCCTGGATCGTCGTCGGGGTGGTCGGCCTGCTGCTGATCGCCAACATCCTCAACATCGCCGCAGACCTCGCCTCGATGGGCGAGGCGGCCGCCCTGGTGATCGGCGGGGACCAGCACCTCTACACGGCGGGCTTCGCCCTGGTGACCCTGGCTCTGCAGGTCTTCGTGCCCTACCACCGCTATGTGCGGCTCCTGAAGTGGCTGACGCTCGCCCTGTTCGCCTATGTCGCCGTGGCCTTCATCGTCCATGTTCCCTGGCTCGCGGTGCTGCACGCCACCGTCATGCCGAAGCTCAAGTTCTCCGCCGAGGAGGCGACCCTGGTGGTGGCGGTGTTCGGCACCACGATCAGCCCCTACCTGTTCTTCTGGCAGGCCTCGGAAGAGGTCGAGGACATCGCCCCGGCCGGCGAGCACCCCCTGACCCAGGCGCCCGCCGAGGCGCCGGCGGCCCTGCAGCGGATCGGCTGGGACACCTATGTCGGCATGGCCTTCTCCAACCTGATCGCCTTCTTCATCATCCTGTCGACGGCGGTGACCCTGCACGCCGCCGGCGTGACCCAGATCCAGACGGCGGGGCAGGCGGCCAATGCGCTGCGCCCCATCGCCGGCGACTTCGCCTTCGCCCTGTTCGCCCTGGGCATCATCGGCACCGGCCTCCTGGCCATCCCCACACTGGCCGGCTCGGCGGCCTATGCGCTGTCCGAGGCGCTGGGCTGGAAGGAGGGACTGGAGCGGCGGTTCAGCGACGCCCAGGGGTTCTACGGCGTCATCGCCGTGGCGATCCTGGCCGGCCTGGCGCTGAGCTATTCGCCCCTCGACCCGATCCAGGCCCTGTTCTGGAGCGCGGTCGTGAATGGCGTGATCGCCGTCCCGCTGATGGTGGTGATCATGCTGGTCGCCACGGCCCGGACGATCATGGGCGGGTTCATCGCCACCCCCCTGCAGCGGACCGTGGGCTGGGCGGCGGTGGCGATCATGGCCGTCGCCTCGGCGGTGATGTTCAGCCAGTTCGCCCGCAGCGGCTAGGCGCGCCTGACCTCACGATGAGAAGGACCTGGGGGCATTGTCTCATGGCCCCGGCGAAATCGCCGACCTGTTTCGACGGGCGTTTGACGTCAACATGGACGACTGAGTTCGGCGTGGCGTGAATTATAAAATAATGAATTAAAACAATATATTAGTTTGTTGCAAGCTCGCCATCGGAGTCGTCACCTCAGGCCGATGAGCAGGGCGGTGGAGGCGGCGAAGGTGGCCAGCATGGCGGCCAGCAGGCGGCGGTCGGCCTTCTGCACCGCGATGGCCTGCGCCTCATCGGCGCCGCGGGGATTGGCGACGATCACCCGGATGAGGGTGAGCAGGATCAGGGCGTAGGCGACCAGATAAATCTTATCCATCAGGATCAGATAGCCGAGGTCAGGCAGGCCGTCGGAATAGCTCTTCTGCAGGAACACGGCGGTCAGCAGCGCCCCGGCCGGGAGGGCGGTGCGCACCTCCAGCTCCAGCGGGCCGATCATCAGGGCCGACAGGGCGGCGACCAGCACGATGAACAGGGGCAGCAGCAGCTTCCAGTAGAAGAAGCTCAGGGGCCGGGTGATGTCGATGCTGAACCGGGCGCCGGAATAGGCGGTGGCCGCGCCGCCCTCGCCCAGCGCCGAGCCATAGTCGTGGCGGAAGGTCTCGGCCGTCCAGCCGTTCAGCTTCCAGCCCGGCACCTGCAGGGTGCGGCCCATACCGCTGTCGGCCCGGTCGATCACATAGGCCAGCGCGTCTGAGCTGTTGGTGGTGTCCTCGACCAAGATCGAGAGATGCTGCCGGTCCAGGGGATAGTCGGCCAGCGAGAAGGGCTGCACGAAGCGGCCCTCGATGCGGAAGATCTGGTACTTGGAGCCGTCCTTCAGGGTCTCGGGCTCGGGCAGGATCGCCTCCTGCTGCTTGCCCCATTCGTCGCCCATGTTGGTGAATTCGATGGTGCCGGTCGGGTCGATGGCGCCCGTCCAGCGCAGCCAGACATAGGTGTCGACGTAGTAGGTGTTGCTGGCCATATCCAGCTGGTAGACCGACTGCGGATAGAAGCCGACCTTGACGATCTCGGCGGTCTTGGGCGGCGTCTCGACCGGGACATAGACGCCCTTCAGCGCGCCCTCGGGCTTGGCCGGCAGGTGCGGCGCGGCGAGCGCCAGACCGGGCGCCGCGAACAGCGCCGCCATCGCGGCCACCAGCCGCCAGAACCGCCGAACCCCACCCACGCCAGACCGCCCCCGCTACGCGAACCACCAAGCTTGAGCATGGCTCAACCGTAGGCGGCGGGGCAAGGCGGGGGGCGGGAAATGGGGCGGGCTGCGAAGGATTTGTCCACGAACCACACGAACCACACGAACGGAGGCGTGGGCGCGGCCAAGTTGCTCCCCTCTTGGGGACCGCTGCGTAATTCCGCGCTTGCCGGTTTGCGCCCCTCTCCCCCTTGCGGGGAGAGGGTAGGGTGAGGGGGGTTAGCGCCGAAGCTCTTTGACTTCACTTCGGAATTTCAGCCTTCGAACCTACCTACGCCCAGCTAGCACCCCCACCCCAACCCCTCCCCGCAAGGGGGAGGGGCTTATTGCAACGGTCCCCAAGAGGGGAGCAACTCTGGCGCGCCTGACCGGATCAGGGGTGCGCAGCCTGCTCGTGTGGTTCGTGGACCAATCTTGCGACATGTCGGCCGCGCGGCAGATCCCGGGTTTCCCGTTCGACGCGGGCGGCCAAAGCCCCTATCTCTCCAGGCAACAAACAACGGGGGGATGTCATGAAGCGCCTGGTCTCATGGGTCGCGGGATGTGTGCTGGCCGCGGGCGCGGTCGCCGCCCTGGCGCAGCCGCCCGCCAAGGCCTCCGCCGTGGAACGCGTCGCCGATGCCGCCACGGCGCGGGTGCTGAAGGACGGACCCCTGGTGGGCTATGTGGACGCCGAGACCGGCGCCCAGGCCTGGCGGGCCATTCCGTTCGCCAAGCCGCCGGTGGGGCCCCTCCGCTGGCGGGCGCCGCGGCCGGCCGAGCCCTGGACGGCGACCCGCGTCTCCACCACGCCCGCCCCCTGGTGCCCCCAGCAGCTGAGCGCCCTGGACGGGGTGGGCAAGGAGAAGTTCGGCCAGATCGCCGGCCAGGAGGACTGCCTCTATCTCGACGTCTACGCCCCGCCGATGAGCGCCGAGGCGGCCGCCAAGGCGAAGCTGCCGATCATGATGTGGATCCATGGCGGCTCCAACACCTGGGGCCGGGCCGAGCAGTATGACGGATCGGCGCTCGCCGCCCGGTTCAAGGTGGTGGTCGTGGTGGTGCAGTACCGCCTCGGCGCGCTCGGCTGGTTCGCCCATCCGGCCCTGCGCGAAGGCGGCGCCATGCCCGATGACGCCTCGGTCAATTTCGGAACCCTGGACCAGATCCGGGCGCTGGAGTGGATCCAGGCCAATGGCGCGGCCTTCGGCGGCGACACCGGCCGGGTGACCATCTTCGGCGAGAGCGCCGGGGGCCAGAACGTCGCGACCCTGCTGACCAGCCCCCGCGCCAAGGGGCTGTTCCACCGCGCCATCGTCCAGTCCGGCGGCTTCAAGTCCGAGCCCCTCGCGCTCGCCGAAGGCGACACCGGCGACCGGCCGGAGGGGGGCCTGAAGATCGGCGGAAAGCTGGTCGGCGACGGCAAGCCGGTGACGGCGGAGGCCCTGCGCGCCGCGCCGGTCAGCGCGATCTTCGACGCCTACAAGACCGAGACGCGCCAGCTCGACCCCTTCCGCCTGATCGCCGACGGGGTGGTGATCCCGGCCGCGGGGCTGGATTCCGGCCTGGACAACCCGGCCCACTACAACGCCGTGCCGGTGATCACCGGGACCAATCACGACGAGATGAAGCTGTTCAACGCGCTCAATCCGAAGTTCGTGACCTATGTCGCCGGCAAGCTGCCGATCGCCCGCGACCCGGCCTTCTATGAGGCGGCCTCGCTCTATCCGAGCCGCATGTGGCGCTCCAACGCCGTGGACACGCCGGCCGCCCGCATGGTCGCCGGCGGCCAGACCCAGGTCTGGACCTATCGCTTCGACTGGAAGGAGGAGGGCAAGATCCTGGTGACCGATCTGGGCCAGCTCCTGGGCGCCGGCCACAGCCTGGAGATCCCCTTCGTGTTCGGCCACTTCAAGCTGTTGGGCGCCTTCGATCCCCTGGCCTTCAACAAGGACAATGCGCCGGGGCGGATCGCGCTGTCGGACACGATGATGAGCTACTGGGCCAATTTCGCCGCGACCGGCGCGCCGGGGCGGGGCGTGGATGGGACGCTGCCGGAGTGGAAGACCTGGTCGGCCGCGCCGGGCGCGACCAACCTGATGGTGTTCGACAGCGCGGCCGGCGGCGGGGTGCGGATGATCGTCGACCACGAAAGCCCGGCGCGGATCGCGGGCGACCTGCTGGCCGATCCGAGCCTGAAGGGGGATGAGCAGCGGTGCCAGATCCTGCAGGGGCTGGCGAAGGACAGCGCCGAGGTCCGGGCGGCGGCGGGGCGGTGTGGGTAGGGGGTTTAGGCGCTGGAGCTTGCCGGGTAGGCAGCGGGGGCTGCGAGGCCGCTAAGAAATTTGACCACGAACCACACGAACCACACGAACGGGGCGGGGGCGTGAAGTGTGGTGGTGGCTAGGCGTTTCAGCTGCTGAAGAGTTACGTTCCCTAGACCTCTCAACTCAAACTGTGATTGCCTCAGGCGGCCCGCATTGCCGTCGTCGCCTCCCACTCTCGGCGGACGTGAGCAGGAAGGCTCAACCTCAGGTCGTCCACTAAGGAGATTTTCAGTAGTTCAAAGGCGCTGGAGACTCCGGTCCACGCCGAGATCATTCTCTCTTGGCCGCGCTCGATTTCATGCCGCACATTAAGTACCGACCGCAGGTCCAGCTTGCCTGTCATGATCCAGCTTTCGACCCTACCTCGAGTGTAGTTTAATATATTTATGAAAAGATGCCTGTATTCATCGTTCACTCTAAAGTAAGTGCAGATGCGCGTCATGAGGCACCGCAATATTAGGCGCTCATCCCCATTTAGAAGTGTTCCGTCGCCATCAAACCGATAGCCGGCGCGGTCAATCTCAAGGCAGAATTGGTAGAGGCTGGCTCGTTCGCCGCGGCCACTTTCCCGTTCAATTGCGATCGCTTGGAGTTTGCTGCAGAGCTCATGTGTCGCGGCCCATGCATCGATCTCCCTGTCAGGGAGGTTGCGTGCGATGTCGCCGAGGGCGTGCGGCACAGGCGCTAGCGCAAGATGCTGTTCGCGCAACATCGCCTCGAAACCCGAATAGGCTTTTAGAATCACGCCATTGAACAGCCGGGTCCGCCCAGGTTCGTTCGACCTTTCGTCAGTTAGGAGGCGCGTGGCCATCCGGATCAGGGTCCGGAACCTAATAGGGGAGAGGACGTCTGACATGTTGCCAGTTCCCACACTCAAACCTCAATCTGAGATTCGAGGACAAGATCGATCGTCCACCTCAACAGTTAACAGAGAGTCTAGCGGCTGAGCTATTTCGGGTTGCTGTTAGCGAATAGATTCAGCGACCGACGGATGGTTGCGATCAGGCCATCTGCGAAGGCAAGATCGTCCTCCAAGTCCCAGATCACAGTGGTGCAATGGTTGGTGTCGAAATGGGTTTTCGCCAAATCAAACTTGTTTCGTTCGCAGATGTATATGACCGGCTTGCCAAGGCCCTCAGCATAGCCCGCTTCCCAGTAAGCGCCTGAATTGTCGTGAGTTAGATCTACAATAACAAATGCTGCATCGCGAATTTGAGCGCGCATGATATTGTCGATGATCCCGGCGCGCGCGACATCGCGAAGATCGACAAGATCATATCCTAAATCAGTCCGTACGCGCGGCTTGATGACGCTTCGTGACAATTCGTCGAGCGAGGGATCGCCGAATTTCATTGCCATAAAACCATAGGACCCGCGCGTGAGCCCCTTTTGCTCTGCTTCGTACCGATCCCAGCCATCTAGGGTGAGGTCATATGAGGTCGATGTAACTATGCCGCCGTGCGCACGTGTTCTGCTGTCAGTGCCAGCTGGTGAGACCAGTCCCTTGTCTTGCGCCGCCACTATCAAGCGAGTGAGAGCTTGATGCGACGCGCATCCGATCCACGGTCCCGCCGCCTCGTCGAGTAACACTGGCTCGCCTGATTTGAGTACGCGATCTCCGATATACCTAAGTAAGTTGGTCACCTGTTGCGAAGGATTGGGCAATCTAAGCTCCGCAGTTGCTCGGAGAGCTTCGAAGGTAATAATTGGGCCCCGGCCCCCTTGGTTTGTGCGAATTCGATGTGAGATGATTGCGCGTTCTATGGAATTGGGGTCGAGCGTCGACAGAATATCATCGTCAGCTTCTCGAGTTACCCCAAAGCGGCCGCACGACTCGCAGTCGAAAAATTGAGTTAGGCCGTCAGTGCCAAGTGGAGAGCAAAGGCCGTCGAATCTGCCACGACAGATTGGGCAAGGCACGCGTTTCGCAAGATGATTTGACACTGATGTTGCCCTCGCACGAATTCCAAACGGGTAGCGCCTTGCGTTCGGAAATTGGGGAAATCGGGGACATGATACCTTATTTCCCGACTTGGCCGGGCTGATACCGTGCGGGGAAATAGGTATCATGTCCCTTCGTCCTGCGCTGGCGCGGGGCACGGCCTGCCTCTTGCGGGGGGCAATCTCGCGGCCTTTCCAATTGCTCGTTGGCGCATTATATTTGCTCTGAGGAGCAATTTCGCCATGACCCTGACGATCCTGAACCCGCCCGTGCCCCTGAACCATGGCGTGGGTCAGTCCTGTCTGGAGGTCTGGCGGGCGACGCCGCATGCGCGGCATGGCTGGATCAAGGCGGGGTATCCGGCGCGGGACGCCAAGGCGCTGCTGCAGGCGCTGGACCTCAATCAGGCCGGCGTGTTCCGGGCGCTCAACCTGTCGGTCGCGACGGTCAATAAGAAGGCCAAGGCGGGCGAGAGGCTGACCACGGATGAGAGCGAGCGGGTGCTGGGCGTCGCCAAGCTGATCGGCCAGCTGGAGGCGATCGTGGAGGAGTCCGGCGATCCTGTGGGGTTCGACGCGGCGGCCTGGATGTCCCGCTGGCTGAGCGAGCCGCTTCCGGCGCTGGGGGGCGTGAAGCCGATCGACTTGCTGGACACCATGGAGGGCCAGGCCCTGGTGTCGCGGAGCCTCGCTCAGATGCAGAGCGGGGCGTTCGCTTGATCCTGTGGCGGATCGGAACCGATGCGCCGAGCTATCAGGCCGATGATCTGTCCGGCAAGGGCGCGGAGATCAGCGGCGGGCGGTGGAACCTGCCAGGGGTTCCGGTCACCTATGCGGCCGGGTCCCGGGCCTTGGCCTGTCTTGAGACCCTGGTTCACCTGAACGCCGGCGGCCTGCCGTTGAACCGCTATCTGGTGGAGATCACCGTTCCCGACAGCATCTGGGCGGCGGCGCGGGTCGAAAGCGCCGCCAGCCTGCCCGTCGGTTGGGACGCCATGCCGGCCAGTCAGACCAGTCTTGAATTTGGGACGGCCTGGCTCGCTGCGCGATCGTCGGCCTTGCTGGTCCTGCCCTCGGCGATCGTGCCGGAGGAGGCGAATGTGCTGATCAACCCGCGGCATTCGGATGCGGCGGCGGTGACAGCGCGAAAGGTCCGGAAGTGGACCTATGATCCGCGGCTGTCGCGCGCCTAGTCCCATTCCCGGTATTTCTTCGGGCGGCCGTGGGGGGCGAAGAGGCCGGGGAACGGAGCTTTGCCCATGCGGTATTCGCACCAGACGTCGCCTTCCGGGCAGACATATTCCCCGTCGAACTGTTTCTTCAGCTTGGGGCTGACCACCGCATAGAGCGGGGCGTCGCGGACGCCGGCGGCGAGTTTGTCGGCGCAGGCCTGGCGTTCCTGGGGCGTGAGCGCCAGGAGGTCCTTGGACTCGCAGCCGATGAGGGCGCGGAGTGACTTGCGGGCGGGCTCCTGGGCGCCGCCGGGCTCGGGCTTGACGCGCCAGTCGCCCAGGGCGGCCTGAGGGGGCGTGGGCGGGGCGTGGGGCCTTGGCGCGGGGGACGGGCTGGCTCGGGCGTCGGACGGGGCCTGGGCGGCCTGGCGGGGCGGCTGGGGGGCGTGCTGCGGCCTGAAGGGCGGCGGGACCAGCAGGACCTCCATGGGACGGAGGTCCGGCGGTTCAGGCAGGGCGTGGGTGAGCGACAGGCCGGCGAAGATCAGGGCGTGGGCGAGGAGGGCCGTGGCGACGGCCGCCGCGCGGCGTCTGGCTCTGGATGTGGGGGGACCCGGCATGGGGGAGCCATGCGGGGAGAATGAGGGCGGGGTGTGTCGGTTGTGTTTCGGGGTCCGTGTTTCAGGGCGGTGGGATCGCTAACTCTAGCCCCTCCCCCTTGCGGGGAGGGGTTGGGGTGGGGGTGTCGGCTGAGCGTCAGCGGTTTCGAAGTTGCGGCGCCAGCGCGCAAATCAATCGCGTCGGCGCTGACACCCCCTCACCCTACCCTCTCCCCGCAAGGGGGAGAGGAGCGCCAACCTTCAGGCGCCGTATAGCGGACAGGTCTGCGGGAAGGGGCGCTTGCAGCCTTACGCGTAGCTCTGCAGCGGCCGCACATCGAGCGGGCCCTCGGCCGTGGCGGCGATGGCCTGGGCGGCGGCGAGCGCGCCGGCGGTGGTGGTGAAGTAGGGGGTCTTCATCATCAGGGCCGTGCGGCGGATCTCGAAGCTGTCGGCCAGCGACTGCTTGCCCTCGGTGGTGTTGAACACCAGCTGGACGCCGCCGTTCTTCATGACGTCGACGATGTGGGGGCGACCCTCCAGCACCTTCTTGACCACTTCGACGGCCAGGCCCTGCTCGGCGAGATAGCTGGCGGTGCCGCTGGTGGCGAGCACGCGGAAGCCCTGGGCCAGGAGCAGGCGGACCGGCTCGGCGATCCAGGCCTTGTCGGCGTCGCGGACCGAGACGAAGACGCAGCCGGACTGGGGCAGCTTCACGCCGCCGCCCAGCTGGGCCTTGGCGAAGGCCCGCGCGAAGGCGGGCGCCAGGCCCTCGCCCTCACGCCGCCAGTCGAGGCCCATGACCTCGCCGGTCGAGCGCATTTCCGGGCCGAGGATGGTGTCGACCCCGGCGAAGCGGGCGAAGGGGAAGACGGCTTCCTTCACCGCGATGTGGTCGTAGGGCTTGTCGGCGAGGCCGAAGCTCGCCAGCGGCACGCCGGCCATGATCTTGGCGGCGATGGCGGCGATCGGCTGGCCGATGGTCTTGGCCACGAAGGGCACGGTGCGGCTGGCGCGGGGATTGACCTCGAGCACGAAGATCCGCGGGGCGTCGGAGTGCGGCTCCTCGATGGCGAACTGCACGTTCATCAGGCCGCGCACATTGAGCGCCCGGGCCATGGCTTCCGTCTGGCGCTTCAGCTCGGCGATGGTGTCGGGCTTGAGCGAGAAGGGGGGGAGGGAACAGGCCGAGTCGCCCGAGTGCACCCCGGCCTCCTCGATGTGCTCCATGACCCCGGCCACGAAGACGTCCGTGCCGTCGCACAGGGCGTCGACGTCCACCTCGGTGGCGCGGGAGAGGTACTGGTCGATCAGGACGGGTGAGTCGCCCGAGACCTGGACGGCGGTGCGGATATAGCGGTCCAGCTGCTCGTCATCGCGGACGATCTCCATGGCCCGGCCGCCCAGCACGTAGGAGGGGCGGATGACCACGGGATAGCCGACCTTGTGGGCGCCTTCGAACGCCTCCTCGCGGGAGCGGGCGATGGCGTTGACCGGCTGGGCGATCTCCAGGCGGTGCAGCAGCTGCTGGAAGCGCTCGCGGTCCTCGGCCAGGTCGATGGCGTCGGGGCTGGTGCCAAGGATCGGGATGCCGGCGTCTTCCAGGGCCTGGGCGAGCTTCAGCGGGGTCTGGCCGCCGAACTGGACGATGACGCCCAGGAGTTCGCCATTGGCGCGCTCGACGTCGATCAGCTCCAGCACGTCCTCGGCGGTGAGCGGCTCGAAGTAGAGGCGGTCGGAGGTGTCGTAGTCGGTGGAGACGGTCTCCGGGTTGCAGTTGACCATGATCGACTCCACCCCGATGGCCTCGAGGGCGAAGGCGGCGTGGCAGCAGCAATAGTCGAACTCGATGCCCTGGCCGATGCGATTGGGACCGCCGCCGAGGATGATGGCCTTCTTGGCGCCCGAGGGCTCGCTCTCGCACTGGGGCGTCTGGCCTAGCGCCCCGGTCTCATAGGTCGAGTACATGTAGGGGGTGGCGGCGCGGAACTCGCCGGCGCAGCTGTCGATGCGCTTGAAGACCGGGCGGACATTGAGGGCGTGACGGGCGGCGCGGACGGCGGCCTCGGTCTTGTGGGTCAGCCTGGCCAGGCGGGCGTCGGAGAACCCTTGCGCCTTCAGCGCGCGGAAGCCTTGGGCCGTGGTCGGCAGGCCGGCGGCGCGGACATGGCCCTCGGCGCGGACCAGGGTCTCCAGCTGGCGCAGGAACCAGGGCTCATAGGAACAGGCGGCGTGGATCTCGTCCTCGGTCAGGCCGTGGCGATAGGCCTGGGCGATGACCCGCAGGCGGTCGGGGGTGGGGGTGTTGAGCGCGCGGACGATGGCGGCATGGCCGGTGTCCGGATCCTCGGCGCCCTCGATCTCGACCTCGTCCAGGCCGCTGAGCCCGGTCTCCAGGCCGCGCAGCGCCTTCTGCAGGCTCTCGGCGAAGGTGCGGCCGATGGCCATGACCTCGCCCACCGACTTCATGGCGGTGGTCAGGTGGGGCTCGGAGCCCGGATACTTCTCGAAGGCGAAGCGCGGGATCTTGGTGACGACGTAATCGATGCTGGGCTCGAACGAGGCGGGCGTCGCGCCGGTGATGTCGTTCATCAGCTCGTCGAGGGTGTAGCCGACGGCGAGGCGGGCGGCGACCTTGGCGATCGGGAAGCCGGTGGCCTTGGAGGCGAGCGCCGAGGAGCGGGAGACCCGCGGGTTCATCTCGATGACCACCATGCGGCCGTCCTTGGGGTTCACCGCGAACTGGACGTTAGAGCCGCCGGTCTCGACGCCGATCTCGCGCAGGACGGCGATCGAGGCCGCCCGCATGCGCTGATATTCCTTGTCCGTCAGGGTCAGAGCCGGGGCGACGGTGATGCTATCGCCGGTGTGGACGCCCATCGGGTCGATGTTCTCGATGGAGCAGACGATGATGCAGTTGTCCGCCTTGTCGCGGACGACCTCCATCTCATACTCCTTCCAGCCCAGCACGCTCTCCTCGATGAGGACCTCGGTGGTGGGGGAGAGGTCGAGGCCGCGCTCGACGATCTCGCGGAACTCCTCGACATTATAGGCGATGCCGCCGCCGGTGCCGGCCAGGGTGAAGGAGGGGCGGATGATGGCGGGCAGGCCGACGAACTCCAGGCCTTCCATGGCCTCGTCCATCGAGTGGGCGGCCTTGGACTTGGGGCTTTCGAGGCCCAGGTGGTCCATGGCGTCGCGGAACTTCTGACGGTCCTCGGCCTTGTCGATGACCTCGGCCTTGGCGCCGATCATCTCGACGCCGTACTTTTCCAGCACGCCCATCTGCTCGAGGGCGAGCGCGGTGTTGAGCGCGGTCTGGCCGCCCATGGTGGGCAGGAGCGCGTCGGGGCGTTCCTTGGCGATGATCTTCTCGACCATCTCAGGCGTGATCGGCTCGATATAGGTGGCGTCGGCCACGTCCGGATCGGTCATGATCGTGGCCGGGTTCGAATTGACCAGCACGATCCGATAGCCCTCGGCGCGCAGGGCCTTGCAGGCCTGGACGCCCGAATAGTCGAACTCGCAGGCCTGTCCGATCACGATCGGGCCAGCGCCGATGATCAGGATCGAGGAGATGTCGGTACGTTTGGGCATCTATGGCTCGCGCGCGAGGGCCGCGCGGACAGACGCGCTGTGGCCGGACAGGTTGCAGGTTAAGGCGCCCGTTTAGAGACGGAGTCGCACTCGCGCAAGCACGGAGGACCGCGGGCCGTCCGGATACGAAAATGGGCCGGCCCGAAGGCCGACCCATCAAATTCGCAAACCCTTGAGCCCTAAGGCCCCAAGGACAGACACTAGGCCTGCAGGTTGCCAGCGGACATCTTGCCGCTGCGCTTGTCGCGCTCGAGTTCGTAGGTGATCTTCTGACCCTCGTTGAGGCTCCGAAGACCGGCGCGTTCGACGGCGGAGATGTGCACGAAGACGTCCGCTCCGCCTTCATCAGGCTGGATGAAGCCATAGCCCTTGGTGGCGTTGAACCACTTCACGGTGCCGGTAGACATAGAGATATTCGTCCTTGGATAGATATTCCCCAACGCCCAAGCCCAGGCGGCGGGGATCAAATTTCGGGGGGGTCGGAAGCAGGTCCGGTACGCCTGGCGACGCTTGGAATACAGCCGAACCTACGAGTTTGACGCGACCACTTTGGATCAATCGTCAGTTGATGGCAAGTCTGGCCGAAACGCTCGCTGGGTGATCTGTTGCGCTTATGCGACGCCCCGCCCGGACGCCGCTTTCGGAGCCCGCCGATGAAGCCCCTGATCCTCGCCTGCGCCCTCGCCTTGGCCCCGGTCTGCGCGCTCGCGCAGGGCGCTCCGGTCTCCGCGCCGATCGGGGTCTTCGACCAGACCATGACCGGCCAGCCCCTGGCCGCGCCGCCCGCGCCCCTGGAAGTGAAGGTGTCGAAGACCACCATCCCGCCGGGCGGCCAGCTGCCGCCGCACAAGCATCCCTGGCCGCGCTACGCCTACATCCTGGCCGGCGAGATCGAGGTGACCAATCTGGAGACCGGCCTGGTCCGCCGCTTCAAGGCCGGCGAGTTCGCCATCGAGTCCCGCGACCAGTGGCACAAGGGCCAGGCCGTGGGCGACGCGGCGGCCGTGCTGCTGGTGATCGACCAGGCGCCGCCCGGCGTGACCAATGTGGTGATGAAGGCGCCCTGAGCCGGCGCGGCGCCGCGGGACTGTGCTCCCGAAGTCGCAGATTAAGACGATTTCGTGTCGGGACTGGAACCAATCTGCAATACGCGACTTAATCGCGTCAGGGTTGGGGATGTTCCGCGCATAGTCGTGTGATTGTGAAGCTCCCCGTTTTTTGAGTGAGGGGACCTTCATGCAAACGACCAAGGCGACACTGCTCGCCAGCAGCCTCATCTGCGCCGTCGCCGCCCTGTGCGGCCAGCCGGCCTGGGCCCAGGGCCAGGGCCCCACGGTGGACGAACTGATCGTCACCGGCTCGCGCATCCCGCGCCCCAATCTCGAACAGCCCACGCCGGTCACGACGATCAATTCGCTGAGCATCGAGAACTCCGGCCTGCAGAGCCTGGGCGACGTCCTGGCCCAGCTGCCGGCGCTGACCTCGTCGGGGACGGTGCGGGCCAATTCGGATTCGGGCGCCAATCTGGGCGGCCTGAGCTTTCCCGACCTGAGAGGGCTGGGGACCTCGCGCACCCTGACCCTGGTCAATGGCAAGCGCCACGTGGCCGGGGACGCCGGCGACACCGCGGTCGACCTCAACAGCATTCCGACCGCCCTGGTCGACCGCGTCGAGGTGATCACCGGCGGCGCCTCGGCCATCTATGGCTCGGACGCGGTCAGCGGGGTCATCAACGTGATCCTGAAGGACAACTTCACGGGCTACGAATTCCAGCTGAGGGGCGGCGCCCCGATCGAGGGTTCCTACGGCCAGAACTATTCGGCCTCGGCCACCGGCGGCTGGGGCTTCGCCGAGGGCCGCGGGAACGTGACCCTCAGCCTGTTCGGCGACAAGCAGGAGCAGGTGAGCGGGCGCAATATTCGCGGCCTGGCCGACTGGGGGACCATCGCCAATCCGGCCGACACCGGCCCGAAGGACGGCATCCCCGATCGCCTGTACCGGCCCTATGTCCAGACCGAGTTCTTCAGCCGCTACGGCAATATCATCACCGACAGCCTGGAGCCGGTGACCGGCTTCGACGCCAATGGCAAGCCCGTCGCCGTGCCGCCGCGGATCGGCGACAACAACCTGTTCTACGGCGCCTTCGCGGCCCCGTGCCCGGTCTGCTTCTCGGAGGATGCAGGCGCGATCCTGGTGCCGCGCCAGACCCGCTACGGCGCCGCCTCGACCTTCCACTACGACTTCTCGGACAAGCTGCGGTTCAAGGGCGACGTGAAGTATGTGGAGAGCGACGTGCGCGACACGTTCAGCCCGTCCTTCACGACCTTCGACTACGGGCTGGACCCGGACAACGCCTTCATCACCCCGGCGATCCAGGCGCAGCTCGACCGCTTCCCGACGGCCGGGTTCTTCTATGTGAACCGGATCAATTACGACATCGGCGGTCGCGACGACGACACCATGCGCCGCACCTTCCGGGCGGTGGCTCAGCTGGAGGGCGAGGCCGACGCCAGGTTCGCCGACGTGAAGTGGGAGACCTCGTACAACTACGGCCGCACCCGCAACAATTTCCATTCCACGGGCGGGCTGATCCCCGGCAACTTCCTCTCGGCGATCGACGCCGTCGTCGACCCGGCCAATGGTCAGGTCCGCTGCCGCCGGGACGTGCCGTCCACCTGGTATCCCGGCTATGAGCTGTTCGTGCGCCAGCCCAATAGCGCGGTGACCGGCGAGCCCTGCGTGCCGTTCAACCTGTTCGGGGCCCAGAACTCCAAGGCGGCCATCGACTATGTGACCTTCGAGGCCGACCGCAGCCACACCATCACCCAGCAGGTGGCCGACGCGACCTTCAGCTTCGACACCGAGCGGTTCCTGAAGCTGCCCGGCGGGCCCATCGGGTTCGCCGGCGGGCTGGAGTGGCGGCGCGAGCAGAGCCGCAACATCAATGATCCTCTGGTCCTGTCCGGCATCACCGAGACCGCGCCGCAACCGAACGCCATCGGCGGCTTCGAGGTGCGCGAGGCCTTCCTCGAATTCGACGCCCCGATCCTGAAAGACCGGCCCTGGTTCCACCAGCTGTCGTTCAACGGCGCGGTGCGGGTGGCCCATTACAGCCACGCCGGCGACGCCACGGCCTATAAGTTCGGGACCATCTGGTCGCCGGTGCGGGACCTGAGCTTCCGCGGCACCTATTCCCAGGCCGTCCGCGCGCCGAACATCACCGAGGCCTTCCTGCCGGCGACCTCAGGCTTCGCGGGGATCTTCGACCCGTGCGAAGCCTCATCGATCAATGTGGACCCTGACCGGGCGGCCAATTGCAAGGCTCTGGGGGTGACGTTCAAGAACGCCACCGACAACCAGTTTCCGGGCGTGACCTCCGGCAATCCGGACCTGCGGCCCGAAAAGGCCAAGACCTGGACGGCGGGCTTCGTGCTGCAGCCGCGCTGGACGCCCGGCCTGAGCCTGACGGTCGATTACTATGACATCGACATCAAGGACGCGATCGCCTTCCTCGACCCGCAGGACGCGGCCGATAAGTGCGTCGACGGCCCGAGCCTGGCGACCCAGTACTGCAACCTGATCATCCGCGATCCGGTCACCCGCCAGATCACCAGCTACATCTCCAGCTATCTGAACCAGTCCGAACTGACGACGGCGGGCTACGACATCCAGCTGAACTACAGCCGCGGCGTGGCCGATCTGACCGAGGGCATGGGCAAGACGCTGAGCCGGCTGGACGGGATGCTGACCGGGTCGGTCACGGCCAACTACACCGAAAAGCTTCGGGTCTACGCCTTCGCCGACTTCCCCAACGAGGTCGACCGCAAGGAAGGCGAACTGGGGAACCCGCGCTGGTCGTTCGTCAGTGCGCTGGCCTACGCCCAGGGGCCGCTGACCGTGACCTGGCAGAGCCAGTACACGAGCAAGGTCCGGCGCAATAAGGACGTGTCGCTGGAACGGAGCGACCGGCCCTATGTGGAGGCCGTTTGGTATCAGGACCTGGTGGCCCGCTATCGGCTCGACTACGGCAAGGGGACCGAGGTCTATGTCGGGGTGAACAACCTGTTCGACAAGACGATCCCGATCGGCCTGACAGGCAACACCTCGACGACCGCGTCCTATGACATCTATGGCCGCTTCGTCTTCGCAGGCGTGAAGGCGCGCTTCTAAAGCCCGGGACAAGGGAGGCGCGCGCCGCCCGACCCGGCGCTTTGCGCCCGCCTCCAAGCTTCGCCCTTGCTCGAAGTGGACGAAACGGGCAGCTCCGGCCGAAACCTCATTTTGAAGGCTCCCTTGGCCGCCACCGCCGTCTCCGATCCGCTCGCCGAGCTCCTGCCGCGCATCGCCGCCGGCGACCGCGCCGCCCTGCGACAACTTTATCAGGCCACCTCATCGAAGCTTTTCGGCGTGTGCCTGCGTATCTTGTCCAACAGAGACGAGAGCGAAGACGTGTTGCAGGAGGTCTACCTCACCATCTGGCGCCGGGCCGACCGCTTCGAAGCGAGCCGGGCCAGCGTCATGACCTGGATCTCGACCATCGCCCGCAACCGGGCGATCGACCGGTTGAGGGCGCGCGGGCCGCTGGCCTATGCCGAGCAGGTGGACGAGCTGGAGATCGCCGACGACGCGCCCCGGGCCGAGGCCCTGCTGGAGGCCGCCCAGTCGGGCGAGGCGCTCGGCAAGTGCCTGTCGGAGCTGGACGAGCGCACCGAGAAGGTGATCCGCACGGCCTTCTTCGAGGGCGTGACCTATGAGGCCCTGGCCCAGCGCATGGAGACCCCGCTGGGGACCGTGAAGAGCTGGATCCGCCGCGGCCTGCTCAAGCTCAAGGGATGCCTGGAGCAATGAGCGAACCTCTCGACGAACTGCCCGCCGACGAAGCCCTGGCCGCGGAGCATGCGCTGGGCGTGCTGAGCGCGCCGGAGCGGGCCCAGGCCGAGCTGCGCATGGCCCGTGAGCCGGCCTTCGCGGCGCATGTGGAGGCCTGGGCGGCGCGGCTTGCGCCGATGCTGGACGCGCTTCCGGCCGTGACCGCGCCCGAGGGGCTGTGGCCGCGGATCGAGCGCGCCCTGCCGGCCAATGACAACGGCTCGGCCGCGACGCGCCTGTGGCGCGGCCTGGCCATGGGCTCCATGGCGCTCGCCGCCGCCAGTGTCGCCGCCCTGGTGGTGCTCGCCAACCGACCGCCGACCGTCATCGCGCCGCAGGCCCCGCCCAGCGCCGGCGAACTGCTCAACGCGCGCCTCGACACCTCGGGCGGCCAGCACCTGTTCGTGGCGGCCTATGACCCGGTGCGCCAGAAGCTGATCGTCACCTCGCTGGTGACGCCCGGATCCGACCCGGTGCACGTGCACGAGCTGTGGCTGATCCCGGCCGACGGCAAGCCGCATTCGCTGGGCCTGATCGCGCCGGGGACCTCGAAGTCCATGCCGATGCCTGAGGGGCTCGAAAAGCTCGCCCAGGAAGGCGCCTCGATCGCCGTCTCGGTCGAGAAGCCCGACGCGCCCAAGCACGACCGCCCGATGGGCCCGGTCGCGGCGATCGGCAAGCTGGCGAAGATCTAGCGGACCCTGCGGGCGGGTTGTCCGGGCGGGCGCGCTTTAGATTTTGAACCACGAACCTCACGAACCTCACGAACAGAGGGCGTAGGCGATGGGGATGAGCTTGCGGACGCTGGGCGGCGGTGAGGCTGCGAGGATTTGTCCACGAACCACACGAACCACGCGAACGGGTGGGGCGGCGAGGTCGGGGGCGGGTTTTTAGGCGCGCTTGCGCGCGAAGAACCTTCAACGGCGCTTCAGCCGGGGTTCGTGTGGTTCGTGTGGTTCGTGGACAAAATCTAACGGACCGTCGGCCGCGCTTCGGGCCGGGTAGGAGCCGCTGACGTACCCGCTGCCTGTTCGTGTGGTTCGTGTGGTTCGTGGACAAGTCTTGCGGCCTGGCGAGGCCGGCTTCGTCGCCATCGGCAAGCGGGCGAAAGCAAAAAAATCGGCGCGACTGCATCCGATTTCAAATCCTCTGCGTAATTTGAACATCGCTGCCAAGCAGCGACAGACAATTCGAGGAAAATCAGAATGTATTCGAAGACGATCTCTGCGATCGCCGCTGGCGTCGTGCTGACTCTCGCCGGGGCTAATGCGGCCTCTGCTTCCATGATGGCCGAAAAGACCGTGTCCGTGGGCGGGGCGCCCATGTATCCGTCCAAGAACATCATCCAGAACGCCGTGAACTCCAAGGATCACACGACCCTGGTGGCGGCGGTGAAGGCGGCGGGCCTGGTCGACACCCTGTCGGGCCCGGGTCCGTTCACGGTGTTCGCGCCGACCAATGCGGCCTTCGCCAAGCTGCCGGCGGGCACGGTCGACACCCTGCTGAAGCCGGAGAACAAGCCGACCCTGACCAAGGTGCTGACCTATCACGTGGTGGCCGGCAAGCTGAGCGCCGCGGACCTGATCTCCAAGGTGAAGGCGGGCGGCGGCAAGGCGATGCTGAAGACCGTCGCCGGCGAGGACCTGACCGTCACGGTCGCCCACGGCATGGTCGTGCTGGTCGACGCCAAGGGCGGCAAGTCGATGGTCACCATCGCCAACGTCAACCAGTCGAACGGCGTGATCCACGTCGTCGACACCGTGCTGATGCCCTAGGCGGCTCGGGGGGCGGCTTGGCCGTCCCCTGTCCCCTGGCGGGCGCTGAGCTGGTGACGGTTGAGCACGCCTGCCCTTGACCGCTCATCCCGGCGAAGGCCGGGACCCAGATCCTAAAGTGCAGGCATCGCCTGTCGGACCTCGGCTGGGCCTTTCCGGATGCGCGGCGCCATATGATCTGGGTCCCGGCATTCGCCGGGATGGGCGGGGGAGGAGGGGGGCTTTACCCCGCCTTCTTCGCGTCCATCAGTTTGGCGAAGCGTTGGAAGAGGTAGAGGGAGTCCGTGGGGCCGGGGGAGGCTTCCGGGTGGTGCTGGACGCTGAAGACCGGGCGGCCTTCTAGGGCCAGGCCCGCATTGGTCCCGTCGAACAGAGAGACGTGGGTCTCCACCAGGCCGGCCGGCAGGGTCGCGCGGTCGACGGTGAAGCCGTGGTTCATGGAGACGATCTCCACCTTGCCGGTGGTCAGGTCCTTCACCGGGTGGTTGGCCCCGTGGTGGCCCTGTTCCATCTTGGCGGTCTGGGCGCCCAGCGCCAGCGCCATCATCTGGTGGCCCAGGCAGATGCCGAACACCGGCGTGCCGCTCTCAACCAGCTTCTGGATCTCCGGCACGGCGTATTCGCCGGTGGCGGCCGGGTCGCCCGGGCCGTTGGACAGCATGACGCCGTCCGGCTTGCGGGCCAGGATGTCCTCGGCGCTGGTCTTGGCGGGCACCACGGTGACATGGGCGCCGACCGAGGTGAGCGCGCGCAGGATGTTGCGCTTCACGCCGTAGTCGACGACCACGACCTCGTATTTCGGTTGGCCCGGCTTGGCGTAGCCCTCCGGCCAGTCATAGAGGCCCTCGTCATAGGTGAAGGGCTGCAGGCAGCTGGCGTCCTTGGCGAGGTCCAGGCCCTCAAGCCCGGCCCAGGCCTTGGCCTGGGCGGTGAGGGCGGGGATGTCGAACCTGCCGTCCGGATCATGGGCGATGACGCCGTGCGGCATGCCGCGCTCGCGGATGGCGAGGGTGAGCGCCCGGGTGTCGACGCCGGAGAGGCCGACGACGCCGCGCCGCTTCATCCAGCCGTCCAGGTCGGCGTCGGCGCGCCAGTTGGCCGGGGCGGTGGGCAGGTCGCGGAAGATCGCGCCGCGGGCGGCGGTCTCGGCCGAGCCCGACATCTGCTCGATGTCCTCGATATTGACGCCCACATTGCCGACGTGGGGGAAGGTGAAGGCGACGATCTGGGCCATGTAGGAGGGATCGGTGAGGATCTCCTGGTAGCCGGTCATGGCGGTGTTGAAGCAGACCTCGCCCACCGCGGCGCCCACGGCGCCGACGCCCAGGCCCTGCAGGACCGTCCCGTCGGCCAGGACCAGCACCCCTGTGACGCCCGGCAGCAGTTCAGTCGTCATCTCGGGATCTCCATTCCGGCGTCGTGTCGCGAAAAAGCGGGCCAGGGTGACCCTGCCCGCCGCGCAAACGGCCGCGTAGGTACTGACTCGCAACCGTCCGGTCAATGCGGCGGCTGACCTCGTGGGCCCGGCTTGCTACGGTTCCGCCAAACGACGGAGGAAAGCATGACGGACGTGGCCCACATCGACCCGGACCGCGAGGCCTGGGAGATCTTCAAGTCGCTGCCGAAGGACGAGCCGATCCATATGCTCAACCTGGTCCGCATGAAACCCCTGGCGGACTATCCGGCCGATCATCCCGACCACGGCAAGGGCTTGAGCGGGCTCGACGCCTATCGCGCCTATGGCCGGACCACGGCCCATATCTTCAAGAAGGTGGGCGGCCGCCAGGTCTGGGCCGGCAAGCCGCAGGTGATGGTGACCGGCCCGCAGAGCGAGGCGTGGGACATCGCCTTCATCGCCGAATATCCGAGCTCGGACGCCTTCATCGCCATGATCCGCGATCCGGAGTACCGCGAACTGGTCAAGCACCGTACGGCCGGGGTGGCCGATTCCCGCCTGCTGCGGCTGTCGCCGGTCGAGCCGGGGGAGGGGTTCGGGGAATAGGGCTTGGCGGAAAACGAGGGAAGTCGGTCATTTCAGCCAGGCCCCTTCGAGGCTAATCTGGCCGGGCTGCAACGGAGGCCCTGATGCTCGCCCTGCGTCCCAATTGCGAAGCCTGCGACCGCGACCTGCCGCCTGACAGCCCCGACGCGCGGATCTGCACCTTTGAATGCACCTTCTGCGCCGACTGCGTGGAGACGCGGCTCGGCGGCGCCTGTCCCAATTGCGGGGGGAATTTCGCGGCCCGGCCGATCCGGCCCGCCGCGATGCTGGCGAAATATCCCGCCTCGACCGCGCGGGTGTTCAAGCCGCGATGACGCCGGTGATGGCGTCGAACAGCTCCTCGGCGCGAAGCGGCTTGCCGATGTGACGGTCGGCGCCGGCGTCGGCGGAGGCGGCGAGGTCGTCCGGCGAGGTGTTGGCGCTGACCACGATGATCGGGGCGCGGGGCAGGCCCGCCCCCTCGGCCTTGCGGATGGCGCGGATGGCGTCGAGCCCGTCCATGACCGGCATGCGCAGGTCCATCAGCACCAGGTCGAAGGCGCCGCCGCGCCAGGCCTCGACGGCTTCGCGACCGTTCTCGACGCTGATCACCTCGGCGCCGGCTGCGCCCAGCATCAGCTCGACCACCTTGCGGTTGGTGGGATTGTCGTCGGCGGCCAGGACCCGCAGCGCCGGGGCCTCTGCGGCGACGTGGTGGGACGGGGCGGGGGGCGAGGCGTCGGCTGCGCGGGCGGCGTCGCCATAGTCGAGCAGGCCGCCGACCAGGTCGTCCAGGGCGCCGGCCGAGCGAAGAATGTCATCGACCAGGCCCTGCTGGGTCTTGGTCAGTTTGGTCGCCGCGAGCGCCTGGACCAGGCCCATGACGCCGTTCAGCGGGGTGCGCAGCTCGTGGCTCATGTCGGCCAGGAACTCGGTCTTGGCGCGGCTGGCGGCCTCGACCCGGTGCAGGGCGTCGGCCAGGGCCTCGGCCTGGGTCTTCATCTGCGTGATATCAACCCGCAGGCCGATGACGCCGCCGTCGGCGGTGCGCTTTTCCTCGATCATCAGCCAGCGGCCGTCGGAGACCCGCTGCTCGTGGCGCTCGCCGGTCGGGTTCATCAGCTTGTGGAAGCGCTCGGCCAGCCATTCCTCCTCGCGGCCGACGGCTTCGGGATAGTCGCCGCGCGCGACGCCGACCCTCAGGGTGTCGGTGAACTTGGCGCCGGGGGCGAAGAGGTCGGCGGAGCGGTGGTAGATCTCGGCGTAGCGCTTGTTCCAGAGGACGTAGCGGCCCTCGGCGTCGAGGATGACGATCCCCTCGGGCAGGAGGTCGATCGCCTCGCGCAGGCGGTCCTGGGCGGCGCGGGTCTCCGCCTCGGCCTGGGCCAGGGCGCGGCGCGCGAACCGAAGCCCCAGGCGGCGCGATAGCGCGTCAAGCCATGCCTGCACAGCGACCCCCAGACCCGCGTCACCGGACGCGACACTCACCAAACTGGGGACAGCCTCGCGCAGCAAAGGTTGCGATTTTGCGTACGCGACGACGCCAGGATGCAGGAAAGGACGCGGCGCCCAAGGCTTGGGCAGTGGGTTCAATGGAGGGCGGCGGCGCGCTATGAGCGGGGCATGAGCATCACCACGGTCGGCCTCGACGCCGACGACACCCTTTGGCACAACGAAACCCTGTTTCGCCTGACCCATGACCGGTTCAGCGCCCTGCTGGCCGATGTGGCGGATCCGCAGGTTGTGGAGGCGCGGCTGTCGGAGGTCGAGCGCCGGAACCTGCGGCTCTATGGCTATGGGGTGAAGGGCTTCACCCTCTCGATGATCGAGACGGCCATGGAGCTGACCGGCGGCGAGGCGCCGCCCCGGGTGGTGCGCGAGATCCTGGCGGCGGGCCGCGAGATGCTGAACGAGCCGGTGGAGCCCCTGCCGGGCGTGGACGCGGCGCTCGCCCGGCTGTCGGAGCGCTATCGCCTGGTGCTGATCACCAAGGGCGACCTGCTGCACCAGGAACAGAAGCTGGCGGCCTCGGGCCTGGGCGACCTGTTCGCCGCCGTCGAGATCGTCAGCGAGAAGGACCGCTCCACCTATGAACGGGTGTTCGCCCGCCACGGGACCGGGGCGGAGGAGGCGGTGATGTGCGGCAACTCCATGCGCTCCGACATCCTGCCGGCGCTGGAGGCCGGCGCCTGGGCGGCGCATGTGCCCTATCCCCTGACCTGGGCCCACGAGATGGCCGACGCCCCGGTGGGCCACGGCCGGTTCGGCGAGCTGGGATCCATCAGCGAGCTGCCCGACTGGGTCGACGCGATTAAGTAGCCGTCTCCCTCCCCTTCATGGGGAGGGTGGCTGGCGCGCAGCGGCAGACGGGTGGGGCTCTTGGGTCTGGCGCCGTTCCCCACCCTGATCGCTTCGCGATCTGTCCCTCCCCATGAAGGGGAGGGAGGTTTTCGGCGGCGATGTCACACGCGCCCGCTCCGCTTCGTCCTTGTCGGTGAAGTCGGAGGAAATCCATGTTCCGCATCGTCTGCGCCGTCCTGGCGGTCATCCTGGGGATCAATGCGCTCGCCCAATTGTTCGCGCCGTTCTGGTGGTACGGAGCGGTGCCCGGGGTGACGGCGACGGGGGCCTACAACCCCCACTTCGTGCGCGACATCGGGGCGGCCTATCTGGCTGTGACCCTGGGGCTGGGTTGGTTCGCATGGCGGCCGGTCCAGGGATGGCCGGCCCTGGTGGCTGGGGCGCTGTTCTTGAGCGTCCATGCCGCCATCCATGTGTTCGACGCCAGCTGCTCGGCGAGCGGCTGGCATGACGTTCTCCGCGATCTTCCCGGCGTCTATCTGCCCGCCCTGGCGGCGGGCTGGATCGCCTTCGCCCGCAAGCCCGCCTGAGAGGGAGTCCGCCATGTTGAAAGCCCTGCTGAAACGCCAGATCGCCCGTCTTGAGCGGACCTGGAATTATGACGCCAGCTATATGCGCGACCTGGCCGAGGCCTCGCCCGCGAGCTTCCTGAGGTTCGGCCTCGTCGCCGGCCTGGTCGACCGCAAGGCCGCGCCGGCCGCGGCCCTGGCGGCGGCGGGGATCGTCGGCACCCTGGCCGAGGACTGCGGGCCCTGCGTGCAGATCTCGACCGACATGGCCCTGGCGGCCGGGGTGAAGCCCGCCGTGCTGGCGGCGATCCTGGCCGGGGACCTGGCGGCCATGGGGGCCGAGGCGTCGCTGGCCTATCGCTTCGCCCGCGCCAGCCTGGCCCGCGACCTGGAGGCCGCCGACCCCCTGCGCGACGAGATCGTCCGGCGCTGGGGCCAGAAGGGGCTGGTGGCCGTCAGCCTCGCTCTGACCACGGCGCGGATGTATCCGACGCTGAAATACGCGCTCGGCCACGGCAAGGCCTGCTCGCGGGTCATGGTGGCGGGCCAGGCCGCCCCGGTCCTACACTCGCCGCTGGCGGCCTGAGGACGACATGAGCGCACCCGGCGACATCGCGGCCTTCGAGGCCGAGCGGCCCCGCCTCCGGCGGCTGGCCTATCGCATGCTGGGGTCGGTCAGCGAGGCGGAGGATGCGGTGCAGGACGCCTGGCTGCGCTGGGCGGGCGCGGCCGGTGAGGTCGAGGATCCGGCCGCCTGGCTGGTGCGGACCACCAGCCGGCTGTGCATCGACCGGCTGCGCCAGGCCAAGGCCCGCCGGGAGACCTATCGCGGCCCCTGGCTGCCGGAGCCGCTGATCGAGGAGCTGAACGTGGATCCGGTCGAGCGGGCGGAGGAGGTGTCGGTCGCCTTCCTGCTGGCGCTGGAGCGGCTGTCGCCCCTGGAGCGGGCGGTGTTCCTGCTGCACGACGTGTTCGACGAGGACTATGGCGAGATCGCTGAGACCTTGGGACGCAACGAGGCCGCCGTGCGCCAGCTGGCCAGCCGGGCGCGGGCCCATGTGAAGGACGAGAAGCCGCGCTTCACGGTCGACGAAGCCGAGGCCGCGCGGCTCGCCGCCGCCTTCATGGCCGCGGCGACGCAAGGGGACATGAAGGCCCTGGGCGCGGTGCTGGCCGAGGATGCGGTGATGCTGACCGACGGCGGCGGCAAGCGCTCGGCGGCGCTCAGGCCCCTGATCGGGCGCGACGACATCATCGCGCTCTTGGAGGGGCTCGCCTGGCGCAATGGCCTGGTCTGGCCGCTGAGCTTCCGCGCCGTGCGGATCAACGGCTATCCAGGTGTGATCCTGGAGCGCGAGGACGGGCCGATGACGGTGGCCTTCCAGCCCGGCGAGGGCGGCCGGCTGGCCGGGGTCTATATGGTGCGGAACCCGGACAAGCTTGGGCATTTGAAGCCGTAAGCTCCTCCCCCGCTGGGGGAGGGGGCCCGCGAAGCGGGGGAGGGGGCCGCCCTCGTCAGAGGGCGGCTGCGGCGTTGGATCCGGCCTGCGGCCGGCCCCCTCAGGCCCTTCGGGCCAGCTCCCCCAGCGGGGGAGCAGCCGGTGCTCGTCGGCGGGGCGGGAAATCGGCTACACTGCCGCCGTGCGCGTCGACGAACATTTTCTGGATGAGATCAAATCCCGCCTTCGGCCGTCCGATGTGATCGGCAAGACGGTGAAGCTGCGCAAGCAGGGGCGCGAGTATGTGGGCCTCTCGCCCTTCACCAAGGAGAAGACGCCGTCGTTCTATGTGAACGACGACAAGGGCCAGTTCTTCGACTTCTCGTCGGGCAAGACCGGCGACGTGATCACCTTCCTGCAGGAGACCCAGCGGCTCTCGTTCATGGAGGCGGTGGAGCAGCTGGCGGCCGAGGCCGGCCTGACCATGCCGGCCTATGATCCCCAGAGCCAGGAGCAGGACAAGAAGCGCCAGGGGCTGTCGGACTGGCTGGAGACGGCGGCCCAATGGTTCGAGGCCGAGCTGCGTCGCCCGGTGGGGCGCGAGGCCCGGGCCTATCTGGAGCAGAGGGGGCTGCCTGAGGCCGACTGGGCGCGGTTCCGCCTGGGCTTCGCGCCGGGCGGGCGCACGACCTTGAAGGACTATCTGGTCGCCAAGGGCGCGCGGCCGGCCGAGCTGGTCGACACCGGCCTGTTGATCGCGCCGGAGGAGGGCGGGGCGCCTTACGACCGGTTCCGCGACCGCATCATCTTTCCGATCACCGATCCGCGCGGCCGGGTGATCTCGTTCGGCGGCCGGGCGATGGATCCCAAGGCCCGCGCCAAGTACCTGAACGGCCCGGAGACGGTGGTCTTCCACAAGGGCCACCAGCTCTATGGCTTGGCCGAGGCGCGCAAGATCATCGCCGCCGCCCCGGCCGGCGAGACCCCGCCGCTGGCGGTGGTAGAGGGCTATATGGACGCCATCGCCTGCCAGAGGGCGGGCATCGCGGCCGTGGCGCCCATGGGCACGGCCCTGACCGAGGAGCAGATGGAGATGCTGTGGCGTCACCATCCGGAGCCGACGCTCTGCTTCGACGGCGACCGGGCCGGCCGCCAGGCCGCCAGCCGGGCCATCGACCGGGCCCTGCCGCTGCTGAAGCCCGGCAAGAGCTTCCGGTTCGCGATCGTCGAGGGCGGCAAGGACCCGGACGAGGTGCTGCGCGAGCAGGGGCCCGCGGCCCTGCGCAGCCAGATGGCTGATACGACCCCGTTCGTAGAGGCCCTGTTCGTGCGCGAGCGCGACCAGGAGCCGCTGGACACGCCGGAGCGCCGGGCGGGGCTGAAGGCCCGCCTGCGACAATTGGCCGGGACCATCGCCGACAAGGACCTGCAGCAGGCCTATCGCGACGATCTGCTCGCCCGGCTCGACGCCATCTTCGCCCGGCCCGAGCGCGAGGCGCGCCGGCCCTGGACGCCCTCCGGCGAGGGCGGGGGCGGGCGAAAGCGTGGGCAGTGGGGACAGCCGCCGCCCCAGCCCGCCAGCCCCGAGGGCAAGGCGGGCGCCCGCCGGCTGGCCCAGCGGATGGACCTGACGGCCGCGGCCCTGGTCAAGTTCGTGCTGAACGATCCGGCCGTGCTCGACGACCATCTGGAGGACTCTTTAGCCGCCAACGGCTTCGGCGATCCGGGGCTCGCGGAATTGGCGAGAGAAATCATCCGTCTGCGTCTTGACCACGACCATCTTGACTCGGGGTCTCTCACACGCCATCTGGCGTCTTGCGGGTATAGCACGCTACTGACAGACATCGACCGGGCCGCTGCGACATCGAGCGCGCCCATCCTGAAATCGGATGTCTCCCTCGAAGCCGCTAGATCCCAGTGGTCGCAAGCCTTCGCCCGTCTCTCAAGACTGGCGGCGCTCGACGAGGCTATAGCCGCCGCCAAGGTCAGCCTGGGCGGACGATCAGCTATGGAGACCCTCGAGCGCCTGAAAGGCGAACGCGACGCACTGAAACGCGCGATCAGGGATTGGAACGATTAAGGCTGTTGAAGGGTCGTTTTGGTAAACGACCTGGCGCCATTCACATTTTCGACCGTGTCCTTTCGGGGAGGGACGCGGCCGAACTCGGAGAATTAGATGAGCACGACTACGGCTGAAGCGGACACCACGGGCGGCAATGACGGCACCGGCGGCGACGGCCCGCTGCTCGACCTGACCGACGCCGGCGTCAAGAAGTTCATCAAGCAGGCCAAGGCCCGCGGCTACGTCACCATGGATGAGCTGAACAAGGTGCTGCCCTCCGAGGAAGTGACCTCGGAAGCCATCGAAGACACGCTGGCCATGCTGTCGGAAATGGGCGTCAACGTCGTCGAGGCGGAAGAAGACGCCGAGGGCGGCGAAGTCGCCGTGCGCGAAGAGACCGCGGTGGTCGAGACGGCCAAGGAGCCGGCCTACGACCGCACCGACGACCCCGTGCGCATGTATCTGCGCGAGATGGGTTCGGTGGAACTGCTGTCGCGCGAGGGCGAAATCGCCATCGCCAAGCGCATCGAGGCTGGCCGCGACACCATGATCCGCGGTCTGTGCGAGAGCGCGCTGACCTTCGAAGCCATCATGGTCTGGCGCGAAGAACTCGGCACCGGCCGCATCCTGCTGCGCGAAGTCATCGACCTTGAGCAGACCTATGGCGGCGTCAACGCCGCGGCCGCCGAACAGCTGGCCGCCGAGGCGCCCGAAGAGGAAGAGTCCGCCGAGGTCACGGAGGACGGCGAAGCCATCGCCAAGGGCGAGAGCGACGACGACGACGATTTCGACGACGGCGCCGGCCCGACCATCAGCGCGATGGAAGGCGAACTGCGCGAAGGCGTGATGGCCACCCTGGACGCCATCGCCACCGAGTTCGACAGCTTCCGCGCCCTGCAGGAAAAGCTGGTCGGCAAGCGTCTGAAGGGCGAAGACCTCTCCGACGCCGACCGCAAGGCCTATGAGACGGCCTCGCTGGCCATCGTCCAGCATCTGAAGACCCTGAAGCTGAACAACAACCGCATCGAGGCGCTGGTCGAGCAGCTCTATGCGATCAACAAGCGCCTGATGGGTCTGGAAGGCCGGCTGCTGCGCCTGGCCGACAGCTATGGCATCAGCCGCAACGAGTTCCTGAAGGCCTATTTCGGCTCGGAAATGAGCCCGACCTGGACCGACCAGGTGAAGACCCTGGGCGTGCGATGGACCAAGTTCGCCGAGAACGACGCCAGCCAGATCAGCGACATCCGCAGCGAGATCGCGGCGCTCGCCACCGAGACCGGCGTGCCGATCGACGACTATCGCCGCATCGTCCACACCGTGCAGAAGGGCGAGCGCGAGGCCCGTCAGGCCAAGAAGGAAATGGTCGAGGCCAACCTGCGCCTGGTGATCTCGATCGCCAAGAAGTACACGAATCGCGGCCTGCAATTCCTTGATCTTATTCAGGAAGGCAATATCGGCCTGATGAAGGCGGTCGATAAGTTCGAGTACCGCCGTGGCTACAAGTTCTCGACCTACGCGACCTGGTGGATCCGTCAGGCGATCACCCGCTCGATCGCCGACCAGGCCCGCACCATCCGCATCCCGGTGCACATGATCGAGACGATCAACAAGATCGTCCGCACCAGCCGCCAGATGCTGCACGAGATCGGCCGCGAGCCGACCCCGGAGGAACTGGCCGAAAAGCTGGCCATGCCGCTGGAGAAGGTGCGCAAGGTCCTGAAGATCGCCAAGGAGCCGATCAGCCTCGAAACCCCGATCGGGACGAGGAAGACAGCCACCTCGGCGACTTCATCGAGGACAAGAACGCCATCCTGCCGATCGATGCGGCCATCCAGTCGAACCTGCGGGAGACCACGACCCGCGTGCTGGCCTCGCTGACGCCCCGGGAAGAACGCGTCCTGCGGATGCGCTTCGGCATCGGCATGAACACCGACCACACCCTGGAAGAAGTCGGCCAGCAGTTCAGCGTGACCCGCGAACGGATCCGTCAGATCGAGGCCAAGGCGCTTCGCAAGCTGAAGCACCCGAGCCGCTCGCGGAAGCTGCGCAGCTTCCTGGATTCTTGACGCCAGCCGCCGTCGGGATGAGCATCTTTCCATGGCCGACGGCGAACTGATCCTGAAACTCGACGACGACACCGCGCGCCGCCTGCAGGCGGCGGCGGACGCGGCTGGGCGGTCGGTGGCGGATTACGCCGCCGAGCTGATCTCAGGCGGGCTTGACGAGGATTGGGCGGAGGATCTGCGCATCGTCGAGGATTATCGGCGGACGGGTGCGTCCTATTCGGTGGAAGAGGCGATGGCGCACTTTCACTCGGAGCTTATGGCTCAAGTCGAAAAGAACCGGTGACGCGGGTACGTGTCTCGAAGGCCGCCTATCGCGACCTGACTCGACTGGCCGCGTTTCTGGCTCCCAAGAACCCAGGGGCGGCGGCGCGCGCGACCGACGCGATGATCAAGGCGATCCAATCGCTAGACACCCACGCCGATCGCGGCCGATTGCTGGACTCCGGCTTCCGCGAGCTTGTCGTGCCCTTCGGACGCTACGGCTATGTCCTTCGCTACGACGTCACGCCGGACGAGGTCTTCGTGATCCGCATCACCCACGCCCGAGAGCGCCGCTGATCCCTACCGCCAGCCGTAGTTGAAGCTGATGCTGATGCGGTGCGTCCTGGCGGCGTTGGCCGGGACCTCGTGGCGGAGCCAGCTTTCCCACATGAAGACCGTGCCGGGCTCCGGCTGCAGATAGACGAAGCTGCGGGCGGTCTCCGGCGCGTCGGCGGTGCGCGGCGGGGCGGCCATCATCATGGCCAGGCGCGGATCCTCGAGCTTTAGCGCGCTAGCGCCGGGCGGGGTGGCCACATAGACGGTGCCCGAGATCACGCTGTGCGGATGGATATGGCTGGTGTGGGCCGCGCCGGGCTTCAGCACATTGACCCACAGGCTGTCGAGCTTCAGCCGGCCGGCGCCCAGCTCCATATGCAGGTCGCGGGCGAAGGCGGCGGCGCGCTTGTCGAGCTTGGACTTCAGCGCGCCGAACACGCTGGCTCGCTGCGGCAGGTCGTCGAGCGAGGCGTAGGAGGTGTAGCCGCCATAGCGGTGTTCCTTGCACCAGGCGCGCCCGGCCATGTCCTCGTCGGCCAGCATCAGACAGGCCTCCTCGAGCTCGGCGTTGAAGGCGGAGAAGCCTTTCTCGCCGGCCAGGGAGGCCTCGTAGACTTGGGTGACGAAGAGCGGGCGCGTGGTCATGCCGCTCGGGTAGAGCCTTGGGCGGCCGACTACAAGTTCTGGATGGTCTGGATCTTGAGCAGTTCCGCCATCATGGCGGTGGCCTGGCGGTCGACGTCCATCTTGGATGCAGCCTGGACCTTGGCCTCGTTCTGAGCGGCCATTTCCTGCTTGAGCTCGTCGGCGGTGCGCGGTTCGCAGGCCGGCTCGCCGATGGTCTTGGGGCCGCGCGAGGCGATGGCCAGATCGCCGGGATTGGGGGCCGGAGCGGCCAGACGGCCGATCTGGGCGGTCAGGTGTGAATTCATCGTTCGAACCTCCTCGCGCCCCAAATACTTCGATCTGGGTTAAACGATCGCGTGGAGAATTGGTAAAAGTCGTTTAGTCTTGGATATCTCCAATCTGGGGATAGCAACGCATCGACGTTGCTGTGATCAAGAGAGTATATTCAGGAGGTCGCCGGTCATCTTGTCGGCCACCCGCAGGACGGCGACATTGGCGGCGAAGGCCTGCTTGGACTCGGTCATGTCGACGACGTCGGAGGTCAGGTCGGTGTCCGAGCTGGCTTCGCCCATCCGGGCGACGCGCAGGGCGGCGGCGTCGAAGCGGCGGGCGGCGGCGAACAGGCCGTACTGGGCGGTGGCGATCGGGTTCATGGCGGGGCCCTCCTGGTCGCCAGTCTCCGCGAGGCCGGTGAATCCTTCGCGTGCGAATGTGGTGAACGGCTGTGGCGGCCTGTCGCGGGCGGGCGCTATGATGGCGCCTGGTCTCCGGAGGTTCCCATGATCCGCCTGAACGTGACTCCCATCGCCCTGGCCGCCCTGTTCGTGGGCGGCGCGCCGGCCCTGGCGCAATCGCCGCAATCGCCGTCGGTCACCACCCTGTGCCTGGACGTCAGCGGCGCGACCCTGCCGGTCGTCTGCCAGATGGAAAGCAGCCGGCTCGACCGGCGCGACGTCTTCTGCCACTGCCCCGAGGGCCAGCGGGTGGACGCCCCGGTCTGCGGGCCCAATGAGCACCCGCCGGCGGAGAACCTCGCCCTCTACAAGGCCCGCCGGATCGCGGGCCGGGACGGATCGCTGATTGGCGATACGTTCGAGGGCCGGCGCATGTGCGTGGACGTGCGGGGGCGGTAGGGCGCGGATCACCCTGCCTCTCCGCTCATCCCGGCGAATGCCGGGACCCAGATCCCAAGTCTGGAAAGTCGATTGGATGAGCTCCGCGCGCTTGGAGCCCACATCCGAACTATGCCATCTGGGTCCCGGCATTCGCCGGGATGAGCGGGTTTTGGGGCTGCGGGCGGCCTACTTCCCCAACGCCGCGTAGGTCAGTTTCTGGAACACGGGCAGGGCGGCGCGACCGCCCATGCGCTGGCCGGTGGCGAGCTGGCTGGCCGCCTCGGGGCCGAGCGGCATGGAGTTCTGGATCAGATAGATCATCACCATGTCCTCGACGGGGTCGGCCTGCCACCAAGTGCCGAAGGCGCCCGGCCAGCCGAATGACCCTTCCGAGCCCGCGCCCATCCAGGCCTGCTTCTCCGGATCGGTGATCATCGAGACGCCGAGGCCGAAGCCCTGGCCCATCCAGAAGGGGATGCCCATGAAGGGGATCTCGCGCTGGGCCGGCGTCAGGCGGTTGGCGCACATCAGGGCGTGGGTTTCCGGCGAAATCAGGCGGACGCCGTCGAGCTCGCCCTTGTTCAGCATCAGGCGGGCGAACTTCAGATAGTCGTCGGCCGTGGAGATCAGGCCGCCGCCGCCGCCGCAGAAGTGGGGCGGGTGGTCCTCGTGGACGAAGGAGACGTCCTCGAGCCGGTCATTGGCCTCATCCAGGCGATAGAGTTTCGCCATGCGGTCGCGCTTTTCCGGCGGGCACCAGAAGTCGGTGTCGGTCATGCCCAGCGGGCCGAGGATGCGGCTCTTGAGGAAGTCCTGGAAGGTGGTCCCGGCGATGCGGCCGACCAGGAAGCCCAGGACGTCGGTGGCGTGGCTGTAGTGGAAGCGTTCGCCAGGGGCATAGGACAGCGGCAGGGCGGCCAGCTTCTTCAGCCACTCGTCAGGGCCATGGGGATTGGCGAGCGGCGAGCCCAGGGCGTGCTCATAGGCGTGCGCGATGGGGCCCACCGAAGTGAAGCCATAGGCCAGGCCCGAGCGGTGGGTCATCAGGTCGTCGATGGTGATGTCGCGGGGCGCGTCATAGACCTGGTCCAGCGGGCCGGCGGCGTCCTTCAGCACCTTCATGTTCGCGAATTCGGGCGCCCACTTGGTGATCGGGTCGTCGAGCTTGAGCTTGCCCTCCTCCATCAGCATGAGGGCGGCGACCGAGGTGATCGGCTTGGTCATGGAGGCGATGCGGAACATGGTGTCGCGCGTCATCGGCTTACCGGCGGCCACGTCGCGCTGGCCGATGGTGTTGAGCTGGACGATCTCGCCCTTGCGCCAGATCAGGGTGACGAAGCCCGACAGGTCGCCGGCGTCGACGACGCTCTGCAGGTGGACGGGAATGGCCGCGAGGCTTTCGGCCGCGAAGCCGCCCTTGGTCTTCAAGCTCTGATCGCCGTCCATGGTCCTGGCTTCCTTCCCGCGCGCGGTTCATCATTGTTGTGCGACGACCATTGCGCCGGGTGACGCGGGCGCCGTCAAGCGGATGGGAGGGCTCCATGGCCTATGAGCGGGCGGGGGATCGGCTGGCGCCGGCCGGGCTGTTCTATTTCCGGCTGTTCCGCAATCTGGTGCTGGCGCTGGCCCTCATCGCCGCCTCGCTGGCGGTGGGCATGTGGGGCTATCACACCTATGAGGGCGACAGCTGGATCGACGCCTTCGCCGACGCGTCGATGATCCTGTCGGGCATGGGGCCGCTGGGGCCGCTGACCACGCCGGAGGGCAAGCTGTTCGCGGGCTGCTACGCGCTCTATTCGGGCCTGTTCCTGGTGGCGACGGCCAGCCTGATCCTGGCGCCCATCCTCCACCGGTTCCTGCACCGGCTGCATGCGGCGGACGAGGACGAGAACCCCGGCAAGTCCTGAGGCTTGCGAAGCCGGGCGGCGGGGCCTAGCTGCGGGGCATGGACAAGCGCACGAACGGGCGGGGCGGATTGAAGGCGATGGCCGAGGCGGTGTCGCCGCTTGGCCTGTTCGCGGCGCTGACGCCCAAGGACCCGGCCCGCCGGTCGGGGCGGGCGATCGCCTTTGGCCCGCACGCGCGGCTGAAGCTCGATGTCTATGCGCCGGTTAGGGCGAGCGGGCCCGCGCCGGTGGCGATCTTCTTCTATGGCGGGGCGTGGGAGACCGGGCGGCGGCAGGACTATGGCTGGGCGGCGCGGGCCTTTGCGGCCAAGGGGTTCCTGACGCTCGCGCCGGACTATCGCCTGCATCCCGAGGTGGTGTATCCGGAGTTCCTGAAGGACGGGGCGGCGGCGGTGCGCTGGGCCGTGGACCATGCGGCGGCGCATGGCGGAGACCCGGACCGCATCGTGCTCGCCGGCCATTCGGCGGGCGCCTATATCGCCATGATGCTGGGGCTGGACGGGCGATACTTAAGCGAAGCCGGGGTCGATCCGGGCCGCATCCGGGCGCTGGCCGGGCTGTCGGGGCCCTATGAGTTCCAGCCGCCCTATCAGAACCCGACCATCATCCGCACCTTCGGCGCCGCGGCCGACCCCGCCGCGACCCAGCCCGCGGCGCATGTGACGGCGAGCTCGCCGCCGGCCTTCCTGGGCCATGGGGATTCCGACAAGCTGGTCGGGCGGCGGAATATGCGCACGCTCGCCGCGGCCTATCGCGAGAAGGGCGTGTTGGTCGAGGACCGGGTCTATCCGGGCATGGACCACTCAGGAATGGTGCTGGCGCTCTCGCGGCCGTTCCGGGGCCGGGCGCCGGTGCTGGAGGAGATGACGGGGTTTCTGAAGGCGCAGGCGGGGTAGGGGGCGGGCGCCCCCCTCAGTGACATGCCTCCCCGTTCAGCTGGCGCTGATAGGCCGCGACCAAGCTCGCGTATGGCGGCAGGAAAGTGTGGAGCACCACGGGCTTGCCGTCGGTGGTCGTCCCGGCCACCCCGGCGCGGATCTCGAAGTGGGTGTGGATGGTGGTGGGGGTCTGGCCGAAGTCGTTGGAGGTCTTGCCCAGGTGGTCGCCGGCCTTGACGCTGTCGCCCTCGTGGACCGCCAGGCCGCCCATGGCCATGTGCAGATAGCGATAGGTGCGGTGCGGCGGGGCCGAGCCGACCAGGGTGACGGTATAGGTCCCGATGTCGGTGATGATCCCGGGCTCGCTGGCCAGCACCCAGTGGACGTTCTTCTTGCAGGTGGCCGGGCGGATGTCCTGGCCCTGGTGGCCTGTGCCGGTGGCGCAGATCGGGCTGGTATAGCCGCGGGCCTCACAGAAATTGTCGCGCCAGGGCAGGCTGTAGTTCATGGCGTCGCACTGGCTGGTCTTGTCCTTGGGCCCCTTGCCGCCGCCGGCCCCATAGACCTGGGAATTGGCGAAGCCGCCGTCGGCCATGGGGAAGCAGAGGTCGGGGGACCAGACCGTGCGGTCGAGATAGCCGGAGCCGGAGCCGGGGATCAGGTCGCCGGTCTCCAGGTGCTGGAAGGTCGCGGGCGGCGAGGCCGGCGGATTGGCGGGTTGGGCCGGGGCGGCCGGACCGGCGGGCAGGGCCTCGTCGGGGGTCTGTTCCGCGCCGCCGTCGCCGACCGGATCGCCGGGATCTGCGGCAGGGGGCGGGGCGCCCGGAGCGGCCGGAGGCGCGCCAGGCGCCGCGGGCGCGGCAGGCGGGGTCTTCTGGTCGCAGGCGGCGAGCGCCAAGAGGGCGGTCGCGGCGACGGTGGCGATGAGGGACGCGCGCATGATCAGCCTCCCATTCCGGCGGCCTGACGGGCGGCCTTGCCCATCACCACCACATTAGTCTTGGCCACCAGGTCGCGGACCATGGCCTCGGAGCGGCAACGGCCGTCGCCCGGCGCATCGCAGCGCAGCTCGACGGTGTAGAGCACGCCGTAGCGGACAAAGCTGGCCAGCTGACCGTCGATGGTGCGCTGGATCACCAGGTTCTCGGGCTCGGGATGGGTGCGCAGGGGGACGCTGGCGGGCAGGGTGACCTTGGCCGTCGTACCGGTCAGCGACCAGCCGGCGCCGGGGATGTCGGCGCTGATCGCGTAATAGTCGCCGAAGGAATAGATCCGCGCGGTCTCGAAGGGCGCGCCCTGGGGCAGCAGGATCGGAATGGCCGTGCGGTCGACCGTGGCCGGGTCGAGCCCGAGACCGGCGGTGAGCTTGGGGCCCTGGCCATAGGTCTGGCGCTGGCCGACCATGACGCCCTTCCAGTCGACCCCGCCGGGCGGGGTGGAGGAGGGCGGCGTGGTCGAGGGCGGGGTGGTGACGGGGGCGCCGGCCGCGTTCAGCCGCAGGGCCGCGGGGTTCAGCCGGGTCGGCGCCGCGGTGGTCGGCTTGGTCTGGGACGCCGCCGGCGTCACGGCCAGGATCAGGCCGGCGATCGCCAGCCCCCATCCGGCCCGGAATTTCAGGTCCATCATCAGCCCCCCTCCAATGCCCGGAATGAGCATGGCTGGTTTTCGGCCGATTGTTAACCAAAGGTTGCGCGTTCGGGTGACGCCACGTCGTAGGCTGGGCGCAATTGAACCCCCCTGTTTTCGTGGCTATATGCGCCGACCCCTGGCTGACGAAGGCCTAGGGCCTTTGGCGCGCCCTGTCGGCGCGCGTGTTGGAGTGCCGCCATGCTCGTGACCCTGATGAAGGCCAAGCTGCACCGCGCGACGGTGACCCAGGCCGACATGGACTATGAAGGCTCCATCGCCATCGACCGCGAGCTCCTGGAAGCCTCGGGCATCCTGCCGCACGAGCAGGTCGATGTGCTGAACATCACCACCGGCGCCCGCTTCACCACCTACGCCATCGAGGCGCCGCGCGGTCCAAGGTGATCGGGGTGAACGGCGCCGCCGCCCGCCTGGTCCAGAAGGGCGACAAGGTCATCGTGGTCACCTACGGCATGCTGCCGGAGGAAGAGGCCCGCAACTACAACCCGACCGTCGTGCTGCTGGACGACGGCAACCTCATCAAGCGCGCCGCCTGATGGGCGCGCGGGGCCGCCTTGGTCTGGTCGCGGCGGCGGGGCTCGCCGCCCTGACGCTGGGCGCGTGCTCGCAGAACGCCCTGCCCAAGGACGCCCTGGACAGCGCGATCAATGACGCGGTCGGCGATCCGAACAGCTGCGTGCTGATCGGCTCGAAGGACGGGGTCGCCTACCGGTTCGGCACCCACGTGGCCTGCGCCGCCCAATGGCCCGACTGCAACGGCGGCCAGAGGTCGGCCGAGGACCTGTTCAAGCTGGGAACGGCTGTGACCGCCAGCTGCCCGTCGAGCGCCGACGGCGCGCGCGGCGTGGGCTGGGCCGCCGGTCCGGTCGAGGGCAAGCCCCTGTCCTACGCCGCCGCCATGGAAGGCGAGAACACCCCGCCCGGCGTGATCATCGCCGACAAGCTGAAGGCGGCGTTCAAGCGCGCGGGGCTGTAGCGGCGCTCCTTCTCCCCTTGCGGGAGAAGGTGGCCCTGCGAAGCAGGGTCGGATGAGGGGTCGATGGACCTCTCAGCCGCTCAACGCCGGTGTGCGTGGAGAGTTCTGAGAGACCCCTCATCCGTCGTCCATGCGGACGACACCTTCTCCCACAAGGGGAGAAGGCTAAGTGGCGTTTAAGCCCCCTCCATCGCGCGGCTGAGGAAGCTCAGCTTCTCGACGGGGCCGAGGGGACCGGACTGCCTGACGACCTTGAAGGCGTCGTCGGCGGCGTTGAGGGCCTCGTCGATGTCGGCTTCGGTCATGGCGGCGCAGATGAACATGTTGTGCCAGGGGTGGAAGTAGACCCCGCGCTTCATCATGGCGCTGTTCCAGAGGTAGCCCTTGGCGTGGCTGTCATCGTCGTCGAACATGATGAGCGGCATCTGGGCCGGGCCGGTCTGGCGCAGCGCAAAGCCGTTGCGGGTGGCGCTTTCGTTCAGGCCCGCGCGCAGGCGCTCGCCGAGCGCGATGGTGCGCTCCAGATAGTCGGTCTCGGCGATCATCTTCAGGGTGACGAGCGAGGCGGCCATGGGCGCCGCCGAGAACCAGTAGGAGCCGGTCACATAGATCCCGCCGGCCGCCGCGCGGGCGACATTGGAGCCGAGCAAGGCCGAGATCGGATGGCCGTTGGCGATGGCCTTGCCCCAGCTCGACAGGTCCGGCTGCACGCCCACCAGGGCCCAACTGCAGTCGCGCGCCAGGCGGAAGCCGGCGCGGACGTCGTCGACGATCAGCAGGGCGCCGTGCTCGTCGCAGAGCTCGCGGGCGCGGCGCGCATAGGCCGGGTTCGGCAGTTCCTGGTCGATGAAGGTGTCGTGCTTGATCGGCGAGGCGAAGATGGCGGCCAGATCGGTCCCGGCGGCGCGGACGGCGGCCTCCAGGCTGTCCACGTCGTTGTAGTCATAGAAGATCTGGTTGGCGCGGTCCGACGGGGTCGTGCCGTTCTTCAGCGGGGTGCACCAGGGCGCGGCGCCGTGATAGGCGCCCTTGGCCACCAGGATGGTCGATTTCCGGGTGTGGTTGCGGGCGATCATCAGGGCCATGGTGGTGGCGTCCGTGCCGTTCTTGCAGAACATGGCCCAGTCGGCGTGGGTGACCTGCTTGGTCATGGCCTCGGCCAGGAGCACCATCTCCTCGCCGGGACCGGTCATGGTGTCGCCGAGCTTGGCGCGGTCGAAATAGGCCTGGTCGATGGTCGGGTTCGCGTAGCCGAAGAGGTTGGGGCCATAGCCGCACATGAAGTCGACATAGCGGTTGCCGTCGACGTCCCAGAGGTGGGCGCCCTCGGCGCGGCTGAAGAACTGGGGATAGTCGTCGGGCATGAGCATCACCGACTGGTGGCCGTACATGCCGTTCGGAATGACCGCCTGAGCGCGCTCGCGCAGCGCGCTGTCCTTGCTGTTCGTCCAAGCCATGATCGAGGTTCCCAAAAAGATAGCTTGGACTACCATATGTGCGTCGGGCTACTAATCAAGCATCCTTGTGGAGGCGCGGAACGATGAAGACGGGTTTGCTGGCTGTGGGGCTGACGACGCTGGACGTCGTGGCGAGCCCGATCGACGATCTGCCGAAGGGCGAGGGCACGACCCTGGTGAAGGGCATAGCTTGCGCGCCCGCGGGCACGGCGGCCGGGGCGGCCCTGGTGGCGGCGAAACTGGGTCTGCCGGTGAAGCTGGCCTCGGCGCTCGGCGACGACCTGATCGGCCGCTTCGTGCGCATGGCGCTGGAGGAGACCGGGGTGGACACCTCGCTGCTGCCGGTGATGCCGGGGACCACCACCTCGACCACCGTGCTGGCGGTGGACTCCCAGGGGCGGCGGCCGAACTTCCATGCCCTGGGCGCCGGGATGTTCGCGACGGCGGGGGATGAGGTGATCGAAGCCGCAAGGGGCGCGGCCTTCCTGCACTATGCCGGGGTGGGCGGCCCGAAGCTGGATGGAGGGCCGGGCGCGGCGCTCTGCCAGGCGGCGCAGGACGCGGGGACCATCGTCACCTGCGACCTAATCTCGCCCCGCCCCTCGGCGATCGAGGAGTTGAAGCGGCTGCTGCCCTACGTGGACTATTTCCTGCCGAGCGCGGCCGAGGCCCTAGCGCTGACCGGGACCGACGACCTGGCGGCCGCGGCCAGCGCCTTCATGGCGATGGGAGCCAAGGCCTGCATCATCAAGAACGGCGGCAAGGGCTCCTATGTCGCCCTGCCGGAGGGGCGCTTCACCCTGCCGGCCCATGTGATCACCCCGGTGGACACGACCAGTTGCGGGGATTCCTATTGCGCCGGCTTCATCGCCGCCCTGTCCCGGGGCCGGGCGCCGCTGGACGCCTGCCGGTTCGGCACGGCTACGGCGGCCCTGGTGGCCCAGGGCCTGGCGACCCTGGGCAAGCTTGAGAGTTTCGAGGCGACCGAAGCCTATCGGCTCGCGACACCCCTGGCGGAGGCGGGCTGATGGCGCGCGAGATCACGGAAGCCGAGCTGCGCGAGAAGATGGCGCAGGTGATGAAGGCCATGGATGCGCGGGGGCTGAACCGCGGCACCTCGGGCAATCTCTCGGCCCGCTGGGGCGAGGCCATGCTGGTGACGCCGAGCGGCGTGGCCCCGGACCGGCTGACCGGGGAGATGATGGTGCTGGTCCAGCCGGACGGTTCGACGGCCGAGGGGGCTCTGCGGCCCTCCAGCGAATGGCGGATGCACCAGCAGATCCTGAACCGGCGGCCCGACGCCAATGCCGTGGTCCACTGCCATTCGCGGCACGCGACCATACTGGCCTGCGCGGGGCGCGAGATCCCGTCCATGCACTACATGGTCGCGGTCGGCGGCGGCTCCAGCGTGCCGGTGGCGCCCTATGCGACCTTCGGCTCTGTGGAGCTGGCGGAGGCGGTGGTGGAGACCCTGGACGGGCGCGCGGCGGCCTGATGGCCAATCACGGCCAGATCGTCGTGGCCCGCAATCTCGACGCGGCCCTGTCGATCGCCGAGGAGATCGAGGAGCAGGCGGCGGTCTATTGGGGCACGCTGGCGATCGGCGGGCCCAAGCTGCTCAGCGAGGACGAGATGGGCGTCATCCTGCAGCGGTTCAAAGGCTACGGGCAGAAGGGGTAGGGGGCGAGGCTGCTCCCCCTGCTGGGGGAGCTGTCAGCGAAGCTGACTGAGGGGGCCGGCCCGTAAGGGACGGTTCCAGCCTGTCCGCCGCGACCGCCTTCTGGCGAAGGCGGCCCCCTCCGGCCCTTCGGGCCACCTCCCCCAGCGGGAGAGGAGCCTTGGCGGCGCGCCTTACCGGCCCAGTTCGTAGATCGCGCTGATGTCCACTCGGACGGCGATTTCGCCGGGGGAGACCGGGGTGGAGTCCGACTTCTCCATGCGGGCCATAGCGAGCATCGGCACGGGCGAGGGCGGGGTGTAGCCGCCGCCTTCGTTGAGCGAGACCAGGCGCTGGACCCTGTAGCCGGTGGCCGCGGCATAGAGGTTGGCCTTGGCGGCGAGCGCCTTGACCGCCTGCTGGCGGGCGGCGTTCTCGGCGGCGGTCGGGTCGGACAGGCCGAAATTGATGCCGTTCACCTGGTTGGCGCCGGCGCCACCGTGGCGTCCACCGCCTGGCCCAGGCGGGCGAGGTCGCGGACCGTGATGGTCACCTGGTTGGACGCCTGATAGCCGCGCAGCTTGGGCGGCAGGTTCTGGACGTAGTCGTACTGGGCGTTGAGGTTCAGGCCCGAGGTCTGGATGTCCTTGTCGGCGATGCCGGCCTTCTTGAGGGCGGCGATGATCCTGTTCATCTGGGTGGCGTTGGCCTGCATGGCGGCGACGGCCGTGGGGGCCTCGCTGTTCACGCCCAGATTGATGGTCGCCATGTCCGGGGCGATGCGGGTCTCGCCATAGGCCGACAGATTGAGGGTCGTGGCCTGGAACATGGAGGCGCCGGCGGGGGCCGCCTGTGTTTGGGCAAGCGCCGCCGGGGCGGCCGCGGCGGTGGCGAGCACGAGGCCGATGGCGCCGGCGCGGGCGAGGGTGGTCATGGAGATCTCCAGTCGAACAGGATCAGGCTTCACTTTAGCGCTGTGCTCCTCCAACGGGGAGCCACGGCGACGGTTCCTTCCTCGCAAGTTGAACATGAACGCAGGCTTTAAGGCCCGTGCAGCCCGTGGTAACCGACCGGTCCGCATCGCTGCAGGGGCCTGTAGCTCAATGGTTAGAGCCGACCGCTCATAACGGTCTGGTTGTAGGTTCGAGTCCTACCGGGCCCACCAGCCTTCGCTCCCTTCGCGAGCTACGGCTCGGCAAGCCTTGCTCGGAGCTTGGGGCGAAGCGAGCGCAGGCTGCCGGGACGAAGCCCGACAATGCCGATTGGGCTTTGAATTGATTGCAGGCCTGGGTTGCGGGTGGGTCATCCCTCTCGTAGGCTTATCGAATGAATGGCGATCCGAACTGGCGAGTCATGCCGACTTGGCTGCTTTGGGGCGGCAGCCTCATCAGTCTGGCCGGGCTGGCGTTCCTGGTCAGCCAGATGGCGCCGGGCGGTCATCCGCATATTTTGCTGATGGTGGTCGCGGGGCTGTGGATCTTCAACTTCGGCGTCCGGCTGATCGCTCGGCTGCGGGCATAGGCGTCATCATGAGGAACACACCGACTTGGGTGCTTTGGGTCGGATTGCTGTGTTCGTTGGCCATGCTGACGGTGCGCCTGGGTCGGATGATTTCCGGCGAACATCTCGATGTGTCCACCGCTTTCGCCTTCGCGGCGGGAGTCATGATCTTTGGCTTCAGTCTGATTGAGCGCCTTCGCGGAGGGCGCTGATTGTCGGACACAGTCCTGCATATCGATCCAAGTAGGGGGCGGGTTTTAAAGTCCCTCCCGGTCGTGGCCTGTCGGCTGAACCCGCTCGCCCAGATCCACGCCGGCGCATCGAAAAAGTCATCCCAGACTGAGTCCGCTGGCGTGATGATCCGACGCTTTCCGTCCTTGATCACGACCACCGAGCGCACGTCGGCCGGGAAGGCGCCCTCCGCCGGCAGCCGGACGGCCTGGGCGCCTTTGGACTGAAAGAGCGTTGTGCGGGGCATGGTCGTCTCGCGGATCGAGTGAGCCTAGCTGCCGCTGGAGTTCCCGGGAAGGGTGCAGCTGGAGCTGACATCCAAGCGCTCGCCAAGTGGCTTTGTTCGCGACGGGGCGCCTCAAACTCCGCTCCTCCCGGCGAATGCCGGGACCCAGATGGAGGGGCTCAGAGGTGGGTTCCAGGGGCGCTGAGGTCTTCCAATCCGCCATAGCGCTATGGGATCTGGGTCCCGGCCTTCGCCGGGATGAGCGGAGGGAGGGGGCGCGTGTGAATAAGGGGCCCCGCCCCCTATCCCCCCAACCGCTGGGCAAAGAACCCCAGGATCTCGTCGCGGGCGGCGAGGGTCGGTTGGCCGGCTTCGTCGATGAGGTGGGCGGTGACGACGCTGTGGGGGTAGGGGACGTGCTTTTGAAAGAAGGGCGGGGGCTCGGGGTTGGCGGCGCTGTCGGGGAGTTCGCGGGCGATGAAGCGGTCGCCCAGCGCGGCCTGGAGCGCCGCGAAGCGTTCGGCGCGGCAGATCTGGTCGCCGGCGAAGCGGTAACCCATCACGGTCAGGTCCTCGCGGTCGAGGCGGCGGCGGACCGTGGCGAGGTCTTCGGCCGAGATGTCGAGGCCGCCGGGATCGTCGAGCGGCAGGGACGGCTGGGCGAGGACCGGGGCCAGGACCGCGGGCTCGAGCGTCATGGTGAGCGCGAAATTGCCGGTGAAGCACATGCCGATGGCGCCGACGCCGGGGCCACCGCATTCGGCGTGGGCGAGGCGGGCCAGCGCCCGGAGCCAGGTGGTGACGGGGCTCGCGACCCCGGCCCCGAAGGCGCGGAACTCGGCGCTCATGCAGGTGCGGCGGAAGATCGCCGCGCCCTCCTCGGCGTCGGGCACGGCGCCGTCGCGGCCGAACAGTGAGGGCATGTAGACGCTGAAACCGGCGTCGCGGACCCAACGGGCGAAGCGGGCCACGTGGGGGCTGATGCCCGGCATCTCGGTCATGACGATGACGGCGGGGCCGGCGCCCGCGACATGGACGGTCCTGGTCGCGCCCTCCAGCGTGATCAGGCGGGCCTCGAAGTCCTCCAGCCGGTCGTCGGCCAGAGGGAAGCGGGGGGCGGATGAGGTCACGGCGGGCTCCTGCGTCAGGGGGCGGAGGGTCCAGATTTGGCTGAAGAGGGGCGGTTCGCCAGCGGCGGATCCGACAGGTTTCGGGGCGATTTCGCCAGGCGGAGGGCGCGAAACCTCGCGGAATTGACGCGGCGGAGGGCTTGCGCGGCGACCTCGAAAATCGCCATGTAGCGGCGACCGAGCCGGACGCAGATGCGCCGCGCGGCTGCGTCGTCCCATGGGGAGGGGGGCGGGGCGCCTGATCATAAGATCCCCCAGGACACGCACCATGAAGACCCGGATCACTGAGCTTTTCGGCATCGAGCACCCGATCATCCAGGGCGGGATGCACTATGTCGGCTTGGCCGAGATGGCGGCCGCCGTCTCCAACGCCGGCGGACTGGGGATCATCACCGGCCTGACGCAACGCACGCCCGACGACCTCGCCAGGGAGATCGCGCGCTGCAAGACCATGACCGACAAGCCGTTCGGGGTGAACCTGACCTTCCTGCCGTCGGTCACTCCGCCCGACTATCCGGGCTATGTGAAGACGATCATCGACTCGGGCGTGAAGGCCGTCGAGACCGCCGGCAACAACCCGGTGAAGTGGCTGCCGGCGCTGAAAGAGGCGGGCATCAAGGTGATCCACAAGTGCACCTCGGTCCGCCACTCCCTGAAGGCCGAGGCCATCGGCTGCGACGCGGTCAGCGTCGACGGCTTCGAGTGCGGCGGTCACCCGGGCGAGGACGATGTGCCCAACTGGATCCTGCTGCCCGCGCGGCCCAGGAGCTGAAGATCCCCTTCGTGGCCTCGGGCGGCGTGGCCACCGGCAGCCAGCTGGTCGCGGCGCTGGCGCTGGGCGCCGACGGCGTGAACATGGGCACCCGCTTCCTGGCGACCAAGGAAGCCCCCGTGCATGAGAACGTGAAGCAGGCGATCCTGGCGGCCAGCGAGCTCGACACCCGCCTGGTCATGCGCCCCCTGCGCAACACCGAGCGCGTGCTGACCAACCCGGCCGTGGAGCGCCTGCTCGAGAAGGAGCGCACCCTGGGCGCAAACCTGAAGTTCGAGGACATCATCACGGAAGTGGCCGGGGTCTATCCCAAGGTCATGACCGAGGGCGCGGTGGACGCCGGGGCCTGGTCCTGTGGCATGGTCGTGGGCCTGATCCACGACATCCCGACCTGCAAGGAGCTGATCGACGGCATGATGGCCGACGCCAAGGCGATCATCCGCGGGCGGCTGGACGCCTTGCTCGACGCCTGAGCCTGACCCAAGGTGACCGTCAGGGGAGAAAACACCATGACGAATCTCGTGACGGTCACCGACGTCGGCCACGTGCGGACGATCCGGCTCAATCGGCCGGAGAAGAAGAACGCGCTGAGCCTGGAGCTCGCCTGGTCGGTGATCGAGGCGGTCGATGCGGCCGTGAAGGTCGACGACGTCTGGGTGGTGGCGCTGACCGGCAGCGGCGACGCCTTTTCCGCCGGGCTCGACCTGTCGGGATCGGCCGCCTATTCGCCGCACTCGCCCCAGACCGCCCAGTTGGACGACGTGTCGTGGGTGGGCCAGTTCCTGCTGGCGATCCGCAAGCGCTGCGACAAGCCGGTGGTGGGCGGGATCAATGGCGTGGCGGTGGGTGCGGGCTTGGGCCTGGCCATGGCCACCGACGTGCGGCTGATCGCCCGCAGCGCCCGGCTGATGGCCGGCTACACCCGCATCGGCGGCTCGCCGGACGCGGGCCTGACCATCACCCTGCCGCAGGCCATGGGCTATGAGAAGGCCATGCGCTTCATGATGGAGAACCGCACGGTCACCGGCGACGAGGCGGTGACCTGGGGTCTGGCCGGCGAGGCGGTGGACGACGACAAGTTCGAGGCGCGGCTGGCCGAATATTGCCAGAGCCTGTGCGACTGGTCGCCGATCACGCTGCGGCTGCTGAAGCGCGGCATGGTCAAGTCCTATGAGACGACGGACCTGGAGACCCAGCTGCGCTACGAGGTCGGCAATATCCGCATGGCCTTCGGCAGCGAGGACGGCAAGGAGGCGCGCCAGGCGTTCTTCGAGAAACGCAAGCCGGTCTTCAAGGGGAAGTAGGCGCCTAGGCCGCCGCCGCGTCGCCCACCGTGGCGGCTTCCCAGACGCAGGCGTTGACGAAGCCGGGGGTAAGGCGGCCCTGGTCCTGCATGCCCTTGAGCTCGAACATCACCGGCGGGTCGAGGGCGGCGAAGCGGGCGCCGAAGCGGACGCCGCCGTCGGGCAGGACGGTCGGCAGGAAGAGGGCGGCGTTCACCTGCGGCTGCTTCAGGACCAGCATGATCGCGGCCTTGTTCGCGGCGGTCGGCGCGGCCTTGGGCAGGGCCGGGGTCTTGGTGAAGGCCTCGCTGATCAGGTCGATGACCTGCGGCAGGGACAGCGAGTGGACATGGTTGGTGACCTCGTACGACGCCATGAACGTCGGGTCGAAATCCAGAACCGTATCGTTCAGAAGGAACAGCACTTTCCCAACCCTGCTCAGCGGGGGCTGAACGGCTGGCGCGCCGTTCTCCGCCCCGGCCCCTCCGCCGTGTCTCGCAGCGACCCTATGCCCCAGGCACGGTTAGGGCTTGGTTGATCCGCGGAACCGAGTTCCTCGAAATGGGGCGGAGGCCTAGGGCCTTGCCTTCCCTTCGGTCGCCGCCTCACCCTGGCGCCAGAACCAATCAGAAAACGCAGTGAGGGAACGACCATGTCGATCGACTTCGAGATTCCGGCCGAGGCCAAGGCGATCCGCGAGAAGGTGCGCCAATGGGTGCATGACGAATGCATCCCGGCCGAGAAGCGCCTGATCGCCGGCGGCGACTACAAGACCATCCTGGGCGAGCTGCGGACCAAGGCCCGCGCGCAAGGCCTGTGGTGCCCCTTCATCCCGGTCGAGCATGGCGGCATGGGGCTGGGCCCGCTGGCCAATGCGCTGGTGCAGATGGAGCTGGGCGAGAGCTATCTGGGCGCGCTGTCGATGAACACCCAGGGGCCGGACGACGCGACCATGCTGACCCTCCTGACCTACGGCACGCCGTATCAGAAGGAGAAGTTCCTCAAGCCGCTGCTGAACGGCGAAAAGCGCATCTGCTACTCGATGACCGAGAAGGCCGCGGGCGCCGACGCCACCGGCATGCAGACCCGGGCGGTCAAGGACGGCAATGAGAACTACGTCCTGAACGGCGAGAAGTGGTTCTCGTCGGCGGCCAGCGTCGCCGACATCGCCGTGGTCATGGCCAAGACCGACCCCGACGCCCCGCGCCACCAGCAGTTCTCGACCTTCATCGTCGAGCTGCCCAATCCCGGCTACCGCATCGTGCGCGATATCGGGACCATGGCGGCCGAGGGCCCGCTGTCGCACGTGCTGGGCGGCGGCCATTCGGAAGTGGCCATCGAGAACCTGGTGGTGCCGGCCGAGAACCTGCTGGGCGGGGAGGGCAACGGCTTCAACATGGGCCAGCATCGCCTGGCCTATGGCCGCCTGCGGCACGGGATGCACAATGTCGCCATGGCCCAGCGGGCCCTGGACCTGGCCACGGCCCACGTGACCAGCCGGTCCACTTTTGGCAAGCCGCTGGACGAGCGCCAGGGCGTGCAGTGGATGCTCGCCGACTGCGCCAGCGAGCTCTACATGGCCCGGCTCATGCTGCTGCACATCGCCTACAAGGCCGAGAAGGGCATGGACCTGCGGCAGGAGAACTCCATCGCCAAGGTGTTCCTGGCCCACATGGTCCACAAGGTGGTCGACACCGCGATCCAGCTGCACGGAGCGCTCGGTTATTCCACGGATACGCCGCTGGCCCGCTGGTACACCCAGATCCGCTCCCAGCGGCTGGTCGACGGGCCGGACGAGGTGCACCGCTGGACGGTGGGCCGCAATGTGATCAAGGCCTTCAAGGAACACGGCACGACCGCCTCGGCGGCGGGCGGGGATCTGATCTAGCCGACGGCCCGGACCGCGCCTTCTCCCCTTGTGGGAGAAGGATGCGGTCAGCGGTTCCCGAAAGGCGCTTCCAGGTCGAGCTGGGGTTCGGTGAACCAGGCGGCGCCAGTCTCGGTGACGTGAAAGTGGTCCTCAAGCCGGATGCCGAACTGGTCGGGGATGACGATCATCGGCTCGTTGGAGAAGCACATGCCGGGCGCCAGCGGGGTCTTGTCGCCGCGCACCAGATAGGGCGCCTCGTGGATCGACAGGCCGATGCCGTGGCCGGTGCGGTGCGGCAGGCCGGGCAGGGCGTAGTCGGGACCGAGGCTTTCCGCGGCCAGGACGGCGCGGGCGACGGCGTCGATCTGTTCGCAGGGGACGCCGGGTTTCACGGCGGCGAAGGCGGCGGCCTGGGCCCGCTTCTCGATATCCCAGATCCGGCGGTGCTCGGCGGTCGGCGTCCCGAAGATGTAGGTGCGGGTGATGTCGGAGTTGTAGCCCTGGACCCGGCAGCCGGTGTCGATCAGCACCAGATCCCCGGACCGGAGCGCCTGTTCGCCGGGCAGGCCGTGGGGATATGCGCTGGCCACGCCGAACTGGACCGCGCAGAAGCTGGAGCCGTCGTCGGCGCCGAGCGCGCGGTGCGCCTGGTCGATGAAGCGGCGCACGTCGGCGGTGCTGATCCCCTCACGCAGAATGGCGGCGGCGCGGCGATGGACCTCGAGCGTCATGGCCTTGGCCTGGGCCATGAGCGCCAGTTCGGCCGGCGACTTGATCATCCGGCAGCCGTCGACCACCGGGGCGCCGTCGAGCAGGACGAGGTCCGGCGCGGCCTTGGCTAGGCCGTTGACGACGAAGAAGGGCAGGGGGGGGCGATGGCGAGACGGCGCGCCCCGACATCGGCCATGACCTGGGCGGTGAGCGCATAGGGGCTTTCATGCTCTTCCCAGAGATCGACGCCGGCGCCTATGCCCAGGCTGGCCTCCAGCGAGCCCAGCTCGAACCGGGGGCAGATCATCCGGGGCATGCCCTCGCGCGGCAGGACCAGGGCGACCAGCCGCTCGGTCGCGCCCCAGGCGACGCCGGTGAAATAGCGCAGGCTGGCGCCGGCCCCGATGATCAGGGCGTCGGCCCCGATCGCGTCCATCAGCGCCCGCGCGCGGCCATCCGCTCGAGGCGTTCGGCCTGGGTGATGGCCGGGGCCGGAGCCGGCCAGGGGGCGAGGTCCGCCAGCTGGGCCTCCGCCGTGGAGCCGCCGATGCCGTGTGTCATGTCCGCCTCGCTCGCCGCCCCAATCTGGGGCGTTTGGGGTTTGCCGGTAAACTTCCCTTCAACCGCGAAGCTCCACAATCGGCCCGAGCCATCAGGTAGGGACCATGAGCGCGCCGCGCAGTCTGCCGAGCACCAATGTCACACGCAGCGACCTCGCGCGACTGCGCGTCCTGGTGCTGGACGATCATGGCCATACCGCCCGCCTGATGGCTGACGTGCTGCGGGCCGGCGGGGTGGGCGAGGTCTACGCCTCGACGGACGCCGAGGCGGCCCTGAGCGGGCTGCACGCGCACAATCCCGACATCATCTTCACCGACCGCAACATGCCCAACATGGACGGTCTGACCTTCACCCGCACGATCCGCCAGGCCGCGCTGCGCCAGGACAGCTTCATCCCCAACCCGCAGGTGCCGGTGGTGATGGTCAGCGCCAGCGCAACCCTGCTGGACGTGGAGCTGGCCCGGCTGGCCGGGGTCAACGAGTTCGTGCTGAAGCCCTTTACCCCGGCGGCGCTGCTGTCGCGCATCCAGATGGTGCTGAAAAAGCCGCGGCCCTTCGTGGTCAGCGAGGCCTATGTGGGCCCAGACCGCCGCCGCAAGGCCGAGGTCGACTATTCGGGCCCCATGCGGCGCAGGCAGGATCCGGTGGAGGTGTCGGACGCCGGCGAACGCAACCTGACCCGGCAGACCATCGCCGTCGAGCTGAACGCCCTGAAGCGGATGATCCGGACGCGCCGCGGCCTCGACCGGTCGCTGATGCAGATGACCTATCGGGTCATGCAGCACACCCGGTTCCGCGCCCTGCAGGTGCGCGACCAGACCATCGTGCGGACCACCAATTCCCTGCTCGCCTATATCGACTCCATGGGCGGCGCCGAGGCCTGCGACGCCGAGATCGTCGAAGTGCACATCGACGCCATCCTGACCCTGATGGGGGTGGACGAGTCCGACGTGGCCCAGGCCGAACGGATCAATCGCGATCTGGAGCTGACCGTCGAGTACAAGGCCAAGCAGAAATTGGCCGTCGCGGTCTGACCATCGGCCGCCTATATGGGCGGTCATGGCCGAAGCCTTCAACGACATCACCCTGCCCGGCGACAAGGCCGAGCGCTACGCCGCCGTCGCCGAGGAGATCGCCTCGGTCCTGGCCGGCGAGCCGAACCTGACCGCGCGCATGGCGACGGTCGCCTCGATGCTGGCCGCCAGCTTCGCGCACTATTTCTGGACCGGCTTCTATGTGGTCGACCCCGCCAAGGGCGACGAGCTTGTGGTCGGCCCCTATCAGGGCACGCTCGGCTGCCTGCGCATCGCCTTCGGCCGCGGGGTCTGCGGCACGGCGGCGGCGACGAAGACCACTCAGCTGGTCAAGGACGTCCACGCGCTGGAGAACCACATCGCCTGCGACGCCCGCTCGGCCAGCGAGATCGTGGTCCCGGTGTTCGATGCAGGCGGTGAGCTGATCGCGGTGTTCGACGTGGACTCCACGGAGCTGGCGGCCTTCGACGCGGTGGACCAGGCGTGGCTGGAGAAGATCCTGGGCGCGACGTTCGGCCAGGCCTGACGATCCATTCTTCCCTAACCGGCGGCGGCTAGGGTCTGCGGCATGACCGAGGCCCTCGTCAGTCTGATCATTCCCACCCAGCGCCGCCTGGACGGCCTGACCACGGCCGTGCGCTCGACCTTCCGCCAGACGGGGGTGGATGCAGGCCGGCTGGAGCTGGTGGTGGTCGACAACGACCAGACGCCGTCGGCCGAGGCGACCGTCGCGGCGCTCGCCGCCGAGGCGCCGTTCCCGGTGATCTATGTGCATGAGCCGGAGCCCGGCGTCGCCAATGCGCGCAACGCCGCCATGGCCCGAGCGCGCGGCGACTTCATCGCCTTCCTCGACGACGACGAGGAGGCGCCGGAAGGCTGGCTGGCCGCCCTGCTGGCCGCCCAGGCGCGGTTCGAGGCCGATGTGGTGTTCGGCCCCGTGCGCGGCCGCGCGCCGGCTGAGGTGACGCGCCACCGGGCCTATCTGGAATGGTTCTTCTCGCGGGAGGGCCCGGCCGAGGCCGGCCTGCTCGACCACTATTACGGCTGCGGCGACAGCCTGCTGAAGCGGGCCAGCCTGCCCGATCCGGTCCGGCCGTTCTCGGCGATCCGCAACCATATCGGCGGCGAGGACGACCTGTTGTTCGGGGTGATGCAAAGGGCCGGGGCGAGGTTCGCCTGGGCGCCGGAGGCCTGGGTCTGGGAGGATCCCGTGCCGTCGCGCCTGAGCCTCGACTACACGATCCCCCGCGCCTTCGCCTATGGCCAGGGCCCGAGCTCGGCCTGCGCGATTCAGGACCCGCCGGACCGGTTGGGCATCGCGCGCTGGATGGTGATCGGGGCAGGCCAGGCGGTGGTCTATGGGCTGATCGCGGGGCTGCAGCGGATCATGGGGTCGCCGCGCTACGCCTTCACCCTCGACAAGGCCGCGCGGGGGCTGGGCAAGACCCTGTGGTGGGGGCCGTTCAAGATCGCGTTCTATGGGTTGAGGGCGGGGGCTTAGGCGCTCCTCCTGGAACCCTCTCCCCACATCGTGGGGAGAGGGCAGGGTGAGGGGCGCGCCGCGCAGCGGGGCGTCTTTCGGCGACGCAGGTGAGTTGGCGGTTCAGCAAGAACCCCTCACCCAACCCTCTCCCCGCATAGCGGGGCGAGGGCTCATTGGCCGCAGGCCAACGGCCGTATATGCTCGCTAAGATTGCGTTTGCGCCTTGGGACGGGTCGTTGAAATGAACTCAAACGAGAGGGACGTTCTCGCGGCGGCAGCCGCCCATTTTCATCAGGATTTCGACCTTGGCGACTGGTCGGCTCGGGACGTATTCACGGCCGTGGCGCGCGGATTGCTGGAGGGGCATAGAACCGCTCTCTTTGATGGACTTGAGGTCATGCTTCAAACCCATCCCGATGACAGCGATTACTACCGGACTTGGTGGGCCTTAGGCGCAGGAATGGCTCCCGAACGATCCGACGTGGCGGACTTCCTTGCATGGGGCCGATCGCCGGAAGGTCGCCATATGATCGAAGCTCCAGGGCCCATCGCGAGCCACGTTGTCGTGAATGCAAATCTCGTCCGATTTGAAGGCTGAAGGTCCGCGAAGCCCGCACTCTCGAACCCTCGCCCCGCCATGCGGGGAGAGGGCAGGGTGAGGGGCGCGCCGCGAAGCGGGGCGTCTTTCGGCGGTGGGCGAGGGGCTGCGAGTCAGCAAGGACCCCTCACCCCACCTCTCCCCGGGAACGGGGAGAGGGCTATTATGCCCACCCCCACCACGCTTTCGTGAGCCCGGTTGGCTTCCGTGACGGCGCCTGCGATAGAGGATCGCGCGACGCGGCAGATGGCGCGCAAGCTAAGCTATGGGAGCGGAACAATGGCGGAAGCCTATATCGTCGCGGCGACGCGCACGGCGGGTGGTCGTAAGGGCGGCAAGCTGAAGGATTGGCATCCGGCCGATCTCGCGGGCGCCGTGCTGAACAACCTCATTGATCGCACGGGCATCGACCCGTCGGTGGTCGAGGACGTGGTCCTGGGCTGCGTCGGTCAGGTCGGCGAACAGGCCGTCAACATCGCGCGCAACGCGGTGCTGGCCTCCAAGCTACCGGAAAACGTGCCCGCCACCAGCGTCGACCGTCAGTGCGGCTCCTCGCAGCAGGCCCTGCACTTCGCCGCCCAGGCGGTGATGGCCGGCTCGATGGACATCGTGATCGCCTCGGGCGTCGAGAGCATGACCCGCGTGCCCATGGGCCTGGCCGCCGTGCTGCCGGCTCAGAACGGCTTCGGCAACTACAAGAGCCCGCGCATGGAAGAGCGCTATCCGAACATCCAGTTCAGCCAGTTCATGGGCGCTGAGATGGTCGGCGAGAAGTACGGCCTGACCAAGGACGAGCTCGACGAGTTCTCCTATCAGAGCCACCAGCGCGCGATCGCCGCCACCCAGGCCGGCAAGTTCAAGAACGAGATCGTCGCCGTCGAGATCACCGACGCCGAGGGCAACAAGACCCTGCACTCGGTCGACGAAGGCATCCGCTTCGACGCCAGCCTGGACGGCATCAAGTCGGTGAAGCTGCTGCGCGAGAACGGCCGTCTGACCGCCGCCTCGTCCAGCCAGATCTGCGACGGCGCCTCGGGCGTGATGATCGTCTCGGAAAAGGCGCTGAAGGAGCACAACCTGACGCCGCTCGGCCGCATCCACCACATGTCGGTCCTGGGTCATGACCCGGTGATCATGCTGGAAGCCCCGATCCCGGCCACGGAACGCGCCCTGAAGAAGGCTGGCATGAAGGTCGGCGACATCGACGCCTATGAAGTCAACGAGGCCTTCGCCTCGGTGCCGGTCGCCTACATCAAGCACCTGGGCGTCGACCCGGCCCGCCTGAACGTCAATGGCGGCGCCATCGCGCTCGGCCACCCGCTCGGCGCCTCGGGCACCAAGCTGATGGCCACCCTGCTGAACGTGCTGGAAGGCAATGGCGGCAAGTACGGCCTGCAGACCATGTGCGAAGGCGGCGGCATGGCCAATGTGACCATCGTCGAGCGTCTGTAGGACGAAGATGACCGGACGCGTCGTTGCTGTCACCGGCGCGTTCGGCGCGCTCGGCTCCGTGGTCGCCCGCGCGGCGGCGGAGCAGGGCGCGCGGGTCGTCCTGATCGATTACGGCGTCCATCCGCCCCCGGGCCTCGCCGAGGCCTGTGGGGCGGAGGCGCTGGTTCTGGGCGGGGTCGACCTGACCGACGCCGCGGCGGCGGAAGCGACGATCGCGGCGGTCGCCGAGCGGTTCGGCGGGATGGACGCGGTGATCAACATCGCCGGCGGCTTCACCTGGACCACCCTGGCCGACAGTTCGGCCGGCGCCTGGGAGGCCATGTTCCGGATCAATGTGCTGACGGCGAGCAATGTCTGCCGCGCGGCGATCCCGCATCTGAAGGCCAGCGCCGCCGGACGGATCGTCAATATCGGGGCCAATGGCGCGGTGAAGGCCGCCGCCGGCATGGGGCCCTATGCGGCCGCCAAGGCCGGCGTGCACAAGCTGACCGAGAGCCTGGCCGAGGAGCTGAAGGGGCAGGTGACCGTCAACGCCGTCCTGCCCTCGATCATCGACACCGCCGCCAACCGGGCGGACATGCCCGACGCGGACGTCTCGACCTGGGTGTCGCCCCAGGAGCTGGCCGCCGTGATCCTGTTCCTGGCCTCGCCGCAGGCCAGCGCCGTCACTGGGGCCCTGATCCCGGTCACCGGCCGGGTTTAGAGCCTTTTCGGTTCAGATGGACTCATCTGAACCGAGCAAAAAGGCTCTAGTTCATATGTTTAGAGCGCGTCGGGCGGGCTAACCGGTGTCCACTTAGCCCTGACGCGCTCTAGCCACCCGTCGCAAATCCGCTACAAGCGGAGCCGGATCGGCATTTGGCGGGTCCGTCAGTTTTCTATTTTCAGCTCGCGTTTGTTTTTCGAATTTCCGCCGCGGTTTCGCGGCGCGGCGTCCCTGCGGCGCCGGTCTGAAGGGGCGGGGGCCTCGCAATGCGTTTGACCGTTCTCTTGGCCGCCGCGGTGATCGCGGGCGCGGCCAGCGTCGCCCATGCGGCCGAGCCCGCCACGGGGGCGATCTCCTATCCGCCGTCGTTCTTCGCCGAGGTCGGGCCGACCACGGCGCTGGACATGGTCATGCGCCTGCCGGGCTTCACCTTCGACAAGGGGGTGGTGGTGCGCGGGCTGGAGGGGTCAGGCGGCAATGTGCTGGTCGACGGCGCGGCGCCCGTGGCCAAGAACGACACCCTGGACGAGATCCTCAAGCGCATTCCGGCCGGATCGGTGGCGCGCATCGACGTGATCCGCGGCGGCGCGCCGGGCATCGACATGCAGGGCCGCACGGTGGTGGCCAATGTGGTGCGCAAGCAGGCGGCGGGCTTCCATGGGGCCGGCAGCGTCAGCTCGCAACTCTTGTCCGACCACCGGGTGCTCAACGCCGTCCGCGCCGAGGGGCAATGGCGGTGGAACGGCAAGCTGGCCGAGCTGTCCATGGTGCTGGGCAAGGGGCCGGACGACCAGCTGGGCGATGGGCCGCGGGTGCGCACCGCCGCCGACGGCACGGTGCTGATCCGCTCCACGGTGGACGCCGACGCGCAGGGGCTGCGCAAATGGCTGATCGGCGCCTATGAGACCCCGTTCGAGGGCGGGCGGCTGCGGCTCAACGGCGCCTATATGGCCAATCCCTACAGCGCCGAGATCATGGACCGGCTGAGCCTGCCCGCCGGCCGCGAGTACGAATACGACACCCAGGACAAGCTGCAGGCCGAGCTGGGGGCCCGCTGGGCGCGCGGCTTCGGGCCGACCTCGGTGGAGATGGTCCTCTTCCAGCAGTGGAACAACAACGACACCAAGGCGCGCTTCACCTCGGCCGCGGTCAACCGCGACTTCGAGCTGGACAAGAAGGTCACCGAGACGGTCGGGCGGGGCAATGTGCGCCGCCGGATGTCGGATCGTCTGACCCTGGAGGCCTATGCCGAGGGGGCGCTGAACAGCCTCGATAGCCAGACCCGCTTCGTCCAGAACCAGGTCACGGTGCGGCTGCCGGCCGCCAATGTGCGGGTGGAGGAAAAGCGCGGGGAGGTGTCGGTCGCGGCGATCTGGCGGCCGCTCCCCACCCTGACGACCGAGGTCGGCGTCAAGGAAGAGACCTCGACGATCACCTCGACCGGGGACGTGGCGCTGGAGAAGTCGCTGAGCTTCACCAAGCCCAGGGCGACGCTGACCTGGGCGCCCAATCCCGCCAACCAGGTGCGGGCGCGGGTCGAGCGGGAGGTCAGCCAGCTGAACTTCGACGACTTCATCGCCTCGTCCTCGCTGGTCAACACCGGGGCGCTGCTGGCCGGCAATCCGGACCTGTCGCCGCAGCAGGCCTGGGTGGTCGAGGCCGCCTATGAACGCCGGTTCTGGAAGAGCGGGGCGGTGGTGGTGACCGCGCGCCACTCGGAGCTGACCGACGTGATCGACCGGGCCCCGGTCTATGGGCCGGGCCATGTGGCCCTGGCCGATGCGCCGGCCAATATCGGCGACGGCCGCAAGGACGAGCTGATCCTGAACCTCGCCGTGCCGCTGGAGCGACTGGGCCTGGCCTCGGCCCAGCTGAAGGGGCAGGGGACCTGGCGCTGGTCGGAGGTGACCGATCCGGTCACCGGCCGCAACCGGGAGATCTCCAACCTGCACCCGCTGGACTGGGAGGCGCACTACACCCAGGACCTGCCGAAGCTGAAGGCCAACTGGGGCGTCGATGTCTATTCGGCGGTTCGCGAGCGGGCGTTCCGGCTGAGCGAGATCGAGACCAAGAAGGTCGATACCTGGCTCCTGGTGTTCATCGAGGCCAAGCCGCGGCCCGACCTGATCCTGCGCGCCGAGTTCCAGAACCTGAGCTCGCGCGACGTGAACCGCATCCGCGAGGTCTATGCCGGGCCGAGGGGCGCGGCGCCGCTGGCCTATGTGGACGCGCGCAATCTGGAATACGGCCAGTCCGTCTTGTTCAAGATCCGCAAGATCCTCTAGGCCTGATCGACCAGGGCAAGGCGCGGGACGATGGTCCCCTTGGCCAGGACCGCGCCGGGGGCGACCACGGCGTTGGCGCCCAGGCGGACGCCGTCGCCGGCGAGCGCGCCGAACTTGTCGACGCCGGTGTCGATGGTCTGGCCGTTGAAGCGGAAGCGGATGCGCTTGTCGGCCTTCTCGTTGCGATAGTTGGCGATGATGGCGCCGGCCTCGATGTTCACGCCTTCGCCCAGCACGCTGTCGCCGACGAAGTTGAAGTGGGCGAGCTTGGAGCCCCGGAACATGAAGCTCGACTTGAGCTCCGCGCCGGGGCCGAGGATGCAGTCCTCGTCCAGCCAGCAGCCGTCGCGGACATAGGCGCCGGCGGCGATGAAGCAGCCGGCCGAGATCACGGCCGGGCCCTTGAGCACCGCGCCGCGCTCGACGGTCGCCTTGCGGTGGATGGCGATGTCGCCCTGGAAGGTGAAGTCGGCGCGGGGGCGTAGGTCCGCCACCAGCTCGGCCAGGATCGCGTGGGAGACCGAGGTGATCGCCCAGGGGGGCACGTCGGCCCAGCGGCCGAGGGGCGAGGCGGCGAAGCGGGCGATGTGGTCGGTGATGCGCATGGGCCTGAGGCTAGGGCCATTCCCGCCCGGCCCGCCAGGGTTCAGATGCCGAGCTGGCGGGCGATGATGTTCTTCTGCACCTCGGTCGCGCCGCCATAGATGGTCTGGGCGCGGGTGAAGAAGTAGCTGGCCGTCCCCGGTGCGGCGAAGGCCGGAATGGTCTCCAGGCCCGCGCGCCAGTCGGGGCCGTAGCGGTCGGCGAAGAAGGGCTGGGCGTAGGGGCCGGCCAGCTCCAGATAGAGCTCGGTCACCGCCTGGGCGGCCTCGGTCGCGGCGATCTTGATGATCGAGCTTTCGTCGCCGGGCGCCTCGCCGCTGGCGAGCGGAGCGAGCGCCCGCAGGGTGGTGAATTCGAGACTGGTCAGGGTGATCTCCACCTCGGCCAGCTTGCGGCGGAAGGCGCCGCCGGCCTCGCCCAGCAGGTCGCCCCAGGGCGCGGCGCGCGAGATCTCCTTCAGGCTGGCCACCTGCCGGCGCTTGGCGGCGACGTGGGCGTAGGAGGTGCGCTCGTGGTTCAGCAGGTGGCGGGCATAGGTCCAGCCCAGGCCCTCCTCGCCGATGCGGTTCTCCATCGGCACGCGGACCTGATCGAACACCACGCGGTTCAGATGGTGGCCGCCGTCGATGGTGATGATCGGCTTCACCGCGACGCCGGGCGTGGTCATGTCGATGCAGAGGAAGGTGATGCCGGCCTGCTTCTTCGGCTCGTCCGAGGTGCGCACCAGGCAGAAAATCCAGTCGGCGTAGTGGGCGTCGCTCGTCCAGATTTTCTCGCCGGATACGACATAGTGGTCGCCGTCGCGCTCAGCCCGCATGCGCAGGGAGGCGAGGTCCGACCCGGCCTCCGGCTCGGAATAGCCCTGGGCCCAGAAGGTGCGCGAGGCCAGGATGTCGCCCAGCCAGCGGTCCTTCTGCGCCTGGGTCCCGAAGGTGTAGATCACCGGCGCCACATAGAGCAGGCCCATGGGCGAGACATTGGGCGCGCCGGCGTTCTCCAGTTCTTCGTCGAAGATGAAGCGGCGGGTCACGCTCCAGCCCGCGCCGCCATAGTCCTTGGGCCAGCCCGGGGCCAGCCAGCCCTTGGCGCTCATGGCCTGTTCGCCGGCGACCAGGTCGGTCTTGGTGAGCGTCTGGCCATTGGCGAGCTTGGCGATGATCGCCTGGGGATATTCGCTGCGGAACCAGGCGCGGACCTCCTGGCGGAAGGCCTCGTCCTCGGCGCTCATACTGATGTTCATTCGCGGCCTCCCCGTCGCAGGAGCATGCCCGGCGGCGGCGACGGGGTCGAGCCGTGCCGCCGCGTCAGGCGTCGCGATTTCTGCGAGGCCGATCCGGGTCCGTGAGATCAGGACGCTGGGGCGACCCGCCAGATCGTATTGCCGACGTCGTCGGCGACCAGCAGGGCGCCGCGCTTGTCGACCACCACGCCCACCGGACGGCCCTGGGCCTTGTCATGGGCGTCGAGGAAACCGGTCAGGAATTCCTCGGGCTGGCCCACGGGCTTGCCGCCGGCGAAGGGGATGAACACGACGCGATAGCCGCTGAGCGGACGCCGGTTCCAGGAGCCGTGCTGGCCGATGAACACCCCGCCGCGATAGTGCTGCGGGAAGGCGTCGGCCTTGTAGAAGGCGAGCCCCAGCGAGGCGGTGTGGGCGCCCAGCGCATAGTCGGGGGCGATGGCCTTGGCGACCAGGTCGGGCCGGGGCGGCTGGACGCGGACGTCCACGTGGTCGCCGTAATAGCTGTAGGGCCAGCCATAGAAGGCGCCCTCCTTCAGGCCGGTCATGTAGTCGGGGACGAGGTCGTGGCCGATCTCATCGCGCTCATTGACCGCGACCCAGGGCGTGCCGGTGACGGGCTCGAAATCCAGGCCGTTGGCGTTGCGCAGGCCGGTGGCGTAGGGGCGGGCGGGCCCGGCCGGCAGGGTGAACTCGGTGACCTGGGCGCGGCCGGCCTCGGCGGCCATGCCGTTCTCGCCGACGTTCGAGTTGGAGCCGATGGTGATGAAGAGCTTGGTCCCGTCAGGGTTGGCGACGACGTTCTTGGTCCAGTGGTGGTTGATCGGACCGCCGGGCAGGTCCAGCACCTTTTCCGCCGGGCCGGTCGCGACGGTGTCGCCGGGCGCATAGGGCAGGCGGACCACGGCGTTGTCGTCGGCGACATAGAGGCTTGAGCCGACCAGGGTCATGCCGAAGGGCCGCTGCAGGCCCTTGGCGAAGACGGTGCGGACCTCCGCCGTCCCGTCGCCGTCGGCGTCACGCAGCAGGATGATCTGGTTGGGGCTCGTTTCCAGGGCGCCGGCCGCCTTCTGCACCCACTGGGCGACGCGATCCTTGAAGCCGGTCGGCTTGGCGGGTTCGGAGGCGGACTCGGCGGCGAGGACATCGCCGTTGGGCAGGACATAGAGCCAGCGGGGATGGTCGAGCCCGGCGGCGAAGGCGGTGACCTTGAAACCCGCCGGGGCCTGGGGGTGGGCGCCGGGCGCCCAGCCGGTGGCCTTGGCGATATTCACCGTGGGCAGCAGGCCCTTGGTCGGGGAGGGCAGCTCCGGCTTGGGGCCGAACCCGGCGAAGGGCGAGGTGGAGCCCTGGCTGCAGGCGGCGAGGGACAGGGCGGTCAGACTGACCGCCGCAAGGATCGAGCTTCGCATAGGGCCTCCCAGGGCGTTTCTAGCGGACCTATAACGCGCGAGCCGCCGGAACGCCCGGCAGGATCACGCGGCGCGGGGCGCGCCCTTGCGTTGGGTCGCCTTATTGAGCCGCGGACGCAGCTCGATCAAGGCGCCGCCGCCGGTGGCCCGGCGCTTGAGGATCTCGCGGGCCTTGAGGCAGGAGAGGACCGGATAGAGGCCGGCCATCAGGGCGATCAGGAAGCCAAGCTCGCCTTCCTTGCGGCCCTCGCGGCCCCAGTAGCACTTGGCGAAGCGGCGGAAGCCGCGGAACACGTTGTCCCACAGGGCGGGCTTCTCGCCGGCGTCGGCGAGGTCGAGCGCGCGCAGGTCGGTGTAGCGGTTCAGCCGCGCGACCATGTCGGCGATGTCGTCGTCGACCACGTGGATGATGGGGGTGGTCAGGACCCCGGCGAGGGGGCCGTCGAAGGTCACGCCGGGATGGACCCGCTGTTCCTTCCAGTGCTTGGCGCCGCGGCGATAGAGCCGGCCCACCAGCGAGGTGCCGAAGGATCCGCCCCAGCCGCGACGGACCAGGGTGTCGCCGACATAGTTGTCGACCGGGATCTGGAAGTAGTCGCCCGCGGGAGCGGTATGGATCGCGATCAGGATCTCGGAGGCGAGTGTCTCCCCCACCAGCTCGTCCGCATCGATCTCGATGATCCAGTCGCCCCCGCAGGCTTCGACCCCGGCGGTCTTGCGCGGCCCCTCCAACGGGAAGCTTCCGGAGACCAGCTTGGCCCCGTAGCGCAGAGCGATGGCTTCGGTCCCGTCGGTGCAGCGGTCCGCCACCACCACGACCTCATCGCAGAACGAGAGCCGGCCCAGGCATTCCGCCAGGCGCGCTTCCTCGTTATGCACACAAACCAGACCCGATAGCCTGACCACTCTGACCATCCCGTTCGCCATCCGCGCGACCGTCGCACGGCGTCACGAAAGAGTGACGGCGCCGTCAGGAACCAACCTCACCTCGGCGGAGTCAGAAATTCCGGGCCAGGACCAAACTGACGGTCCGGGGGCGTTGCGGGGTGACCTGGCGCACCTGGCCGAAGGAGAACGGATTGCCATAGGCGAAGGTGTCGCCGCGGGTGTCGCCGGGGTTCTCCACGAACACCGCCACCCGCCAGGGATCGGCCTTGATCTGGGCCGAGAGCCGGCCGGTGAAATAGCCCCCCATGACCGGCGACAGGGCGGGATCGAAGGTCAGGCGCGAGCGGCCCACATAGGCGGTCTGGCCGGTGAGGATCAGGGTCTTGTCGCCGAAGATCGGCCGCTGATAGGCGATCAGCGCTCCGAAGGACGTGTCGGGTACGCCGGGCAGGTGGCTCTGCACCCGGCTGGCGAAGGCGGGATCGACCTTGGTGATCTCCGGCCGGTCGAACAGGGCGTTGGTCTGGAAGGACCAGTGGTCGTCGGGACGCCAGGCGGCCTCGAGCTCCAGACCGACATTGCGGCCGTCGCCGACATTGGCCGTAAAGGGCAGGCCGGAGCCGAAGAACTGGTCGGTCTGGATGTCGCGCCAGAGGTCGTAGAAGACCGTCGCCTTCAGATCGAGGCGGTTGTCGAGGACGTTCGCCTTGGCGCCGATCTCGAAGTTGCGCAGGTGGTCCGGCCGGAAGGTGCGGCGTGCGGCGCTCGGGGCGCTGAGGCCCCCGGAATTGAACCCGCCGGCCCTGTAGCCCTGGCTCATCAGGCCATAGATCAGGGCGCCGTTCGGGAAGGCGTATTGCAGGGACACCTTCGGCGACCAGTTGTCGAACACCGCCTTGCGCGTGAACCTGCGGCTGGCGCCGCCCCCGACCACCGTGACGTTGGAGATGGTGCGCAGGCGGGTCTCGGATTCCCGGCCGCCGAGGGCCAGGGTCCATCCCCGGCCGAAGTCCATGGACATCTCGCCATACAGGGCGACTTCGCCCAGTCGGTCGTTACGGGCGTCGTTATAGACCGCGCGCAGGGCGCCGCCCGGCGCGTTGACCTGGAGCTGGGAGGGCGAGTCCTCGTCGCTCGCCGCGCCGTAAAGACCCACCAGCCACTTGAGCGGCCCACCGCCCTCCGAGGTCAGGACGGTGTCCTGGACCAGCATGTCGATCTTGGTGCGCTCCTGATAGATGCCGAGATCCGCGGCCGGGTCGTCGAACAGGGAGAGCGCCGCCGAGGCGTCATAGCGGCTGGAGAAGGCGTGGCGCACATAGGCGCTCGAGGACTGGAGCCGGCCGAGCGGAGTCATGCCCTCCAGGCTGATGACGGCCTGGGCGAAATCGTTGTTGTGGTTCTCGCGCACCCGGTTGGCCCGGCGCAGGCTGTTCGTCCCGGTAACGTACTGGGTGTCGTTGGAGTCGAGCTGTTGAACCGCGGCGCCCAGGGACAGGGTCCAGTTGTCGGAGACGCGGACCTTGAGCGCGGCGCGCCCGCCCTTGCGGGTGGTCTGGTCGACGTTGGACAGGCGCAGATTGACGTCGTCGAGATAGCCGCCGTCGAGGTCGTAATAGCCCACCAGCCGCAGGGCGACCTTGTCCTGGACGATGGGCAGATTGACCATGGCGTCGACCTGGCGGCTGGGCGAGCCGGACTCGGTGGAGGCGACGAGCCCGCGGACCCTGGCCTCGAAGGTCTCCAGGTCCGGCTTGCGGGTGACGATCCGATAGACGCCGCTGATCGAGCCCGCCCCGTAGAGCGCCCCCTGCGGCCCGCGCACCACCTCGATGGAGGCGACGTCGGCGAGGCGGAGATCCGGGTCCGGGGCGTTGTAGGTGATCGGGGTGTCGTCGAGAAAGGTGCCGACGGTCGAGCGGGTGCGGCCGGTGAAGGCGCCGTCGGACAGGCCGCGCAGCATGATCTTGTCGCGCCCGGCCCCGAGGTTGGTGATCGTCATGCCGGCCGTGAGCCGGACGACCCCGGCGGCGTCGGTGATCCCGGTGGCGTTCAGATCGTCGCTGTTGATGGCGCTGATCGAGGCAGGCAGGCGATTGACGGGCTCGACCCGCTTGGTGGCGGTGACCAGCAGCTCCGAGACCGTCGGCGGCGGGACGGCCGGGGCGGGGGCGGGCTTGCGAGCCGCAGCCTCGCCGCGTCGCGGCGAGATCCGGACGGTGCGGGGATCGAGGATGTCATAGGCGCAGGCCCCGGCGGTCAGGCGGTCCAGGGCCTCGCGCAGGGTGTAGCGGCCATTGAGGCCGGGCGAGCGGCCGGCGCAGGCGGCGACCCCGCCGATGGAGACATCAGCCTGCACGGCCAGGTCGATGAGGGCGTCTGAGGTCGCCTGGGCGGGGATCGCCAACGGATAGCGCGCCGGCGCCGCCCGGGCCGGTCCGCCCAGCAGGCCGCACGCGACGGCACAGGCCGTCGCGCCAGCGGCCATGGCGCGGGATCGAACGGAGCGGACGGTCTTAACCCCAACTGTCGGCGAGCTATTTCGCGCGAAGCAGTAGGCCGTCCGGGGTTTCAGTGGAAGTGACAGGCGCGATCAAAGTCAGGGTGCGAACGAGATTCGACCCCTCGGACGCCGCCAGGACGCCGGAGAAGGCGAGGTCGGCGGTCCGCGCGTCGGCGACCCGGATCGGGCGATCGGCGTACTGGTTGAGGTCGGCGACCACATTGGCCAGGGGTTCGCCGCGATAGACCAGCCGGCCGGTGCGCCAGCTGAACGCCGCCTCGGGCGATCCCAGACCCACGCGGGCCTCGACCTCGCCTTCGCGGTGGTCCAGGCGCTGGCCGACGGTCAGCCGATAGCCGCGGCCGGGCGCGTCGCCGGTGGGGCGGACCTCGACCACGCCGCGGGCCACGACCACGGACTGGCGTCCGTCGCGGCGGCGGACGTCGAACTGGGTGCCGACCACGCGGATGGTGCGGTCGCCGGCGGTGATCAGGAAGGGACGACGCGAATCCTTGGCGACGTCGAAGATCGCCTCGGCGTCAGCCATCTCGACCCGCCGCTCCCGCGACCCCAGATGGACGGTCAGGCGCGAGCCGGCGTTCAGGTCGATGCGGGTGCCGTCCGCCAGGACGACGGTTTTCCGTTCGCCCTTGGCGGTCTGATAGGTGGTGGTGGGGGCGGTCAGGTCCTGCCAGGGCACGGCGACCGCCGCGACGAGGCCGGCGGCGGCGAGCCCGCCCGCCATGACCATCCAGCGCCGTCCGGCCGCCGGCTGAACCGGCGCGACAAGGCCTTGGGCCAGATCCGGGGCGAGGGCGTCGAGCTCCGACCACAGGGCCAGGGCCTGATCATAGGCGAGCTTGTGGCGCGGCGAGGCCTCGAGCCAGGCGTCGAAGGCCAGCCAGTCGGCTTCGCCGACGTCGGGACGCTCCAGCCGGGCGAGCCACTGGGTCGCCGCGTCGCGTTCCGCGTCCAGTCCCTGATCAGAGATTTGGTTCATCGCGCCGTGCCCATCGGGCGGCCAGGGCCGCTCTGTGATGTAGACGTCGCCAAAGCCCCGCGCCCCCCGTCCCGGTTGCACAAAAATCCGCTGACGTCCTTCGGTGACATCACCCCAGCCTCGACAACAGAGTCTTAAGCGCCCCGCTCACGTGCTTTTCGACGGCGCTCACGGAAATTCCCATGGCGCGCGCGGTTTCAACGTGGCTCAGGCCCTCGAGCTTGTGAAGCTGAAAGGCGCGTCGCATGCGCGGGGGAAGTGTATTCAGCTCGCTCAGAAGCAGATTGAGCCGCTGGCGGGCGGCCAGGACCTCGTCCGCCGGCGGTTCGTCATGGATTTCCTCGTCGCCCAGCCGGGTCGTGGCGGCGGCGACCCAGGCGCCTTCGCGGGCGCCGGCGCGCCGCTCCTGACGCAGGCGGTCCAGCATCAGGTTGGAGCCCATGCGGTAGAGCAGGGCCGAGGGGTTCTGGATCTCGTCCTCGGCGGGGAGGGCGGCGATCTTGAGGTACAGCTCCTGGGCGAGGTCCTCGGCCGCGGCGGACGAGTTCAGTCGCGCGGCGAAGAACCGCACGAGGTTGGCGCGCTTTTCCAGGTAGTGGCGCATCAGGTCGGACTTGGCGTCCGGTCCGTCGTCCTGTGGTTCGCCAGCCAGGTTGGGCCCCGTGCGCTGCGCGCCGAATTGCGCGTGGGTGGAATCTAGTCCGCACGGGCGCCCCACTCAAGGCGACGCGCGCGAGGGGAGACTGAGGGCCGGCCACGGCGGCGACGTCATCCGCAGGGACGACCACCGTCCGCGGGCGGAAACATGTCCTGGTTTGCTTTAGGTCTGGAATTGCGGCGCTGGCGGCGGGCCGGCCAGACGCCGGTCCTGTGGTGGCGCGACGACGACGCCCGGACCCCTTCGCCCGAACTGGATCGCCTGCTGGACCTGGCCGCGCGGCATGGCGCGCCCCTGACGCTCGCGGTAATTCCCGACGGCGATATTCCGGCCCTCGCCGCGCGGCTGGGCGGGCGCACGGACGTCTGCGTGGCGCAGCACGGCATCGATCATCAGAACCGGCGGACGGGCCCGGCGGCGGGGGAGTTTCCGCCGGAGTGGCGACGCATCCGGGTGGCGACCCTGCTGCGCGCCGGATGGAGCCGCCTGGCCGCCGCGCCGCAGGCGAGCCGGATCTTCGTGCCGCCCTGGAACGACATCCACCCGGAGCTGGCCCAGGCGCTGGTCGATTGCGGCTATGCGGGCTGGTCGGCCTGGGGCGAGGCGCCGGTGGCGGGTCGGGCGCCGCGGGTCGACGCCCATCTGGACCTGATGCGCTGGCGCGGCGGGGCGCGATTTCGGGGCGAGGGACGGTTCCTGGCCGATTTCCGCAAGCAGCTGGCGGCGCGCCGCCGGTCCGGCGACTGGTCGGCCCCCATCGGCCTCCTGACCCACCACCTGGCGCACGACGCCCCCGCCTGGAGCTTCCTGGACCGGTTCCTCGCCTGGTCGGTCGGGAGGGGCGGCCTGGCCTGGGGCGCCCTGCCGGAGCTGCTCAGCGCCGCCGAACATTGACCGTCCGCCCCGCCGGGCTGAAGCTTCCCGTCCAGGCCGCCATCAGGCGCGCCGTCGACAAAAATAGGGGGAGTGATTCATGGGCGTTGAGCTGACCATGCTGGCCTATTCGGCCGCCTTGCTGTTCGGACTTGTGGTCTTGCAGGCCATCGTTGGGATCCGGTCCCAGGGCTTGATTCCGCTGGCGAATTCCCGGGATGACCTGCCGCCGCCCTCGGTGTTCCAGGCCCGGGTGAAGCGGGTGGTGGACAATCACCGCGAGGGTCTGACGATCATGGCGCCCCTGATCCTGATCGCGGCCGTGACCCAGTCGACCAATGCGACCACGGCCCTGGGCGCCCAGATGTTCTTCTACGCCCGGGTCGCGCACGCGGTGCTCTACCTGGCCGGCGCGCCGCTGGTCCGGCCCCTGGCCTGGGGCGTCGGGGTGGCGGGCACGGTGATGGTGTTCGCCGTGCTGATGGGCTGGGCCTGATCTTCCCAGCGCCTTCCGACGGGGGCCGCGATCCGCAGCCCTCGTCTTAGGCGCCGCGGGCGGGGGTTTGCCTAAGAGGAGGGCGCTTGGCCTTCCCTCCGACGCTTCCGCGTATTACGAATTGCGCAAATCGTAATACCGCTCAAGAGGTCGGACATGGATGTCGAACCCCTTCCCCTGGCGCGACTGAGCCTGAGCATGCCGGCCGAGCTGCTCAGCCAACTGGACGCCATGGTCGCCGAGCGCGGCCTGCCGAGCCGGTCGCAGATGATCGCCGAACTGATCCGCCACGAGCTCGCCGAGCATGGCGAGGAGCGGGCCGGGGTGGTGCTGGCCGGCACCATCACGCTCATCTATCGCACCGAAAGCGGCCGGGTCCGCCAGGCGCTCGCCCAGGCGCAGCAGGCCTATCTGCAGGAGGTCATCTCCTCGCAGCATGTGTTCCTGGAGGACGACCAGTCGCTGGAAGTTCTGCTGGTCCAGGGGCCGTCCGAGAACCTGCAGGGCCTGTGCGACCTGCTGCGCAAGATCCGCGGCGTCCAGCAGCTGAAGCTGGTCACCACCACCGCCCTTCTGCCGCCGCTGCACGCGCTCGGCGCCCATTCGTCCCAGGATCCGGCATGACCGACACCGCCAATCCCTATGGCGCCCAGGCCCACGCCCGGGCCATGGCCGGGACCCGGGTGGAGTCCATGCCGACCCTGCCGGCCAGCGCGGCGGCGGACCTGCCGGCTGGCGTCGCCGCGGAGGCGATGGTCTGGGAGGAGACGATCGCGCCGGGCGGCTATGCGGCCAAGCAGCTGGACCGCGGCGCGCGTCTGAAGCTGACCGACCTGGCGGGCGACGCCTGCGCCTCGATGCTGGTGTTCAACGCCGAGCGGCCGATCGAGCGGCTGAACGTGGCCGACACGCTCAAGGTCCAGTGGAACGCCTATCTGGGCGCCGGGCGGCTGGTGCTGTCGGACATGGGCAAGGTGATGCTGAGCGTGCTGGAGGACGAGGCGGGCACGCATGACGCCTTCTGCGGCGCCTCGAACCAGGCCTCCAACGCCCGGCGCTACGGGACCGGCGACAACTGGGGGCCGCACCCCAACGCCCGCGACCGCTTCAGCCTAGCGCTCGCCAAGTTCGGCCTGGGCCGGCGCGACATCCATCCCTGCATCAACTGGTTCAAGGGCGTGCGGGTCGAGGCGGACGGGGCGATCACGCCGCAGATCGGCCCCTTCGCGGCGGGGCGCAGTCTGACGTTTCGCGCCGAGATGGACCTGATCGTGGTGATCGCCAACTGCCCGCACGTGATGGACGCACGGCCCGACTACACCGTGACGCCGCTCAGGGTCAGCGCCTGGCGCGGGCCGGTGACGCCGACGGACGATCCCATCCGCAACGCGACGCCGGAGGGCCTGCGCGCCTTCCTGAACGTCGAAGCCGATTTCAGCCGTTGAGCGCCGCCATGACCGACACCGCGCTGCAGGGGCTTTCCGGCCCCGTCGCCCTCGACCAGGTGGTCGCCGCCCGCGCGCCCTGGGACGCCATCGTCCGCAAGGGCCAGACCCTGCGCATCGTCGACCTGGAGGGCAACCAGGCGGTCGACTTCCTGATGTACGCCCTGGCCGACGACGCCGAGCGCTACAGCGCCCAGGACACCATGGCCGCCCAGGGCAACATCTTCCTGCGGACAGGCTCGGTGCTGCTGTCCAACGAGGGGCGGGCCATGGCGACGGTGACCGGCACCTCGGTCGCCTATCATGACACCATCGGCGGGGCCTGTTCCTGCGAGAGCAATACGCTGCGCTATGGCCACCACACCAAGAGCCAGCACTCCTGCGTCGAGAACTTCCTGCAGGCCAACGCCCGGCACGGGCGCGGCAAGCGCGACATGGTCTCGAACATCAACTGGTTCATGAACGTGCCGGTGGAGGCCGACGGGGCGCTGGGCATTGTCGACGGGATTTCGGCGCCGGGGCTCTATGTCGACCTGCGCGCCGAGATGGACCTGGTGGCGATCGTCTCCAACTGTCCGCAGATCAACAATCCCTGCAACGGCTTCAATCCGACGCCCGTGCGCATGATCATCGCGGGGTAGGGCGGTTGTTCACCAAGGTCCTGATCGCCAACCGGGGCGCCATCGCCTGCCGGATCATCCGCACCCTGAAGACGATGGGCGTGGGCTCGGTGGCGGTGTTCTCCGACGCCGACGCCGGCTCGCTGCCTGTGTCCCAGGCCGACGAGGCGGTGCGCATCGGCCCGGCGCCGGCGGCCCAGAGCTATCTGGACGTGGACGCGATCCTGGCGGCCGCCAAGGCCACGGGCGCCCAGGCGATCCATCCGGGCTACGGGTTCCTCAGCGAGAATGTCGGCTTTGCGGAGCGCTGCGAGGCGGAGGGCATCGCCTTCATCGGCCCGACCTCGGACAATATCCGCGCCTTTGGGCTGAAGCATACGGCGCGCGACCTGGCGCAGGCGCATGGGGTTCCGCTGGCCCCTGGCACCGGCCTGCTGACCGATGCGGCGGCCGCGCGCGCGGCGGCGGAAGAGATCGGCTTTCCGGTGATCCTGAAGGCCACGGCCGGCGGCGGCGGCATCGGCATGCGGGTCTGCGAGGACTTGGCGGCCGTGGAGGACGCCTTCGCGGCGGTGACCCGGCTGGCGGGCGGCAATTTCTCCGACACCGGGATTTTCCTGGAGCGCTATGTGCGCCGCGCCCGGCACATCGAGGTGCAGGTGTTCGGCGACGGCGAGGGCCGGGTCGTGGCGCTCGGCGAGCGCGACTGCTCCCTGCAAAGGCGCAATCAGAAGGTCATCGAGGAGACGCCGGCGCCCGGCCTGCCGGCGGCGACCCGGAGGGCCCTGATCGAGGCCGCCGTTCGGCTGGCGAAAGCCGCGGCCTATCGCTCGGCGGGGACGGTGGAGTTCCTCTATGACGCCGAGCGCGACGACTTCTTCTTTCTGGAAGTGAACACCCGGCTGCAGGTGGAGCACGGAGTGACCGAGCAGGTCACCGGGGTCGACCTGGTCGAGTGGATGATCCGCGGCGCGGCCGGGGACTATGGGTTCCTCGACAGCTGGAGCGGCGTCGCCAAGGGCGCCTCGATCCAGGCGCGACTCTATGCCGAAGACCCCGGGCAGGACTATCGGCCCTCGTCCGGCGTGCTGACGAAAGCGAGCTTTCCATCGGACGCGCGCGTGGACACCTGGGTCGCCGACGGCTCGGAGGTCAGCGCCTATTACGACCCGCTGCTGGCCAAGCTGATCGTCACGGCGGCGGATCGGCCGGCGGCCGTCAAGGCGCTGCAGGACGCGCTGGACCGCACGGCCCTGTTCGGGCTGGAGACCAATCTGGAATGGCTGCGGCAGGTGGCGCGCAGCGCGGCCTTTGTCAGCGGCGAGGTCTCGACCCGGGCGCTGGCGGAGATCGCCTTCAAGCCCCGCACCATCCGGGTGCTGAGCGGCGGGCCGGCGACCACGGTGCAGGACTATCCGGGGCGGCTCGGATACTGGGACGTGGGCGTGCCGCCGTCCGGGCCGATGGACGCCTTCGCCTTCCGACTGGGCAACCGGCTGCTGGGCAATCCGGAAGGCGCGGCGGGGCTGGAGATCACGGCCCTGGGGCCCAGCCTGGTGTTCAACCACGACGCCGTGGTGTGCCTGACCGGGGCGGAGTTCGAGGCGCGGCTGGACGGTGACCTGGTCCCCACCTACGCGCCGATCGCGATCGCGGCCGGCCAGACCCTGAAGATCGGCCGGGTGAAGGGGGCGGGCCTGCGCGGCTATCTCCTGGTGCGCGGCGGGCTCGACCTGCCGGCCTATCTGGGCAGCCGGTCCAGCTTCACCCTGGGTGGGTTCGGCGGTCATGCCGGGCGGACCCTGGCGGCCGGCGACGTACTGCATCTCGGCCAGGAAGAGATCGGGCCGGTCGAGGCGGCGCTCTCGCCCGCGCTCACGCCCGCCCTGACCCGGACCTGGGTGATGCGGGTGCTGGCCGGGCCGCATGGGGCGCCGGACTTCTTCACCGCCGACGACATCGCCATGGTCAGCGGGGTCGAGTGGAAGATCCATTATAATTCCAACCGTACCGGGGTGCGGCTGATCGGACCCAAGCCCCAGTGGGCGCGGCGCGACGGGGGCGAGGCGGGCCTGCACCCCTCCAACATCCACGACAACGCCTATGCGATCGGGGCCGTCGATTTCACCGGCGACATGCCGATCATCCTGGGACCGGACGGCCCGTCCCTGGGCGGCTTCGTCTGTCCGCTGGTGGTGATCCAGGCCGATCTCTGGAAGGTGGGCCAGCTGGCGCCCGGTGACACGGTGCGGTTCGAGCTGGTCAGCGACAACGCGGCCACCGCCGCCGAGCGGGGCCAGGACCAGCTGATCGCGGAACTGAAGGCGCCCGCGCCGGTGGCTGCGCCGCCTGTGACAGGGTCGTTGTCCGATCCGATCCTGGGCGTGATCGAGGCCGTCGGACATCGGCCGCGCGTGGTCTATCGCCGCCAGGGCGACCGCCATCTGCTGGTCGAATACGGCCCGATCGTGCTGGACCTGGAGCTGAGGCTGAGGGTTCACGCCCTGATGCTGGAGCTGCAGGCCATGGCCCTGCCCGGGATCATCGACATCACGCCCGGCATCCGCTCCCTCCAGGTGCATTTCGACAGCCGGGTCCTGCCGCAGCGACGGCTGCTCCAGGCCCTGGCCGACGCCGAAGAGCGACTGGGCGGGCTGGACGATTTCGAGATCCCCAGCCGGGTGGTCTGGCTGCCGCTGTCCTGGAAGGACCCCGCGATCTACGAGACCATCGACAAGTACATGGCCTCAGTCCGCGATGATGCGCCCTGGTGTCCGGACAACATTGAATTCATTCGCCGAATCAATGGGCTCGAGTCGGAAGATGATGTGCATCGCATCGTGTTCGACGCCCGCTATCTGGTGATGGGCCTGGGCGACGTCTATCTGGGCGCGCCGGTCGCGACCCCGGTCGATCCGCGCCACCGGCTGGTGACCACCAAGTACAACCCGGCCCGCACCTGGACCCCGCCCAATGTGGTGGGGATCGGCGGGGCCTATATGTGCGTCTATGGGATGGAGGGACCCGGCGGCTATCAGCTGTTCGGGCGGACCATCCAGGTGTGGAACACCTATCGCCAGACCAAGGCCTTCATCGAGGGCAAGCCCTGGCTGTTGCGGTTCTTCGACCAGATCCGGTTCTTCCCCGTCAGCCACGAAGAGCTGACCGATTGGCGGCGCGACTTCCCCCTGGGCCGGCGCGAGATCCGCATTGAGGAGGAGGTGTTCCGCCTCTCCGACTATCGCCGGATGCTGGCGGAGAACGCCGAGAGCATCAGCGCCTTCCAGACCACCCGCCAGGCGGCCTTTGACGCCGAGCGGGCCGACTGGGAGCTGAAGGGCGAATTCGCCCGGGTCGAGGCCCTGTCCGGCGATGGCGCGGCCGAGGCGGAGGCGGCGCCGATCCAGGCCCCGGAAGGCTCCGAACTGGTCGAGGCGCCCCTGGGCGGCAGCGTCTGGAAGATGCTGGTCCAGGTCGGCGACCGGGTGGAGAAGGGCGCGGTCATCGCGGTGATCGAGGCCATGAAGACCGAGTGCGACGTCGCCGCCCCCAATGCCGGGGTGGTGCGTCAGGTCTACGCCCAGGAACGCCAGCCGATCGCGCCGGGCGCCCCGATGATCGCCGTCGAGCCGGCCTGAGGAGAGACGCCGCCGTGACCCGCCCCTCCGTCGTCGCCATCGCCGCCGAGGTCTCGTCCGGCGCGCGGCGCGCCGTCACCGTCGCCGCCGAGGCCCTGGACGCCATCGCCGCCTATGACGCCGTCCAGGCCCAGGCCTGGATCTGCCGCCCGGACCCCGAGGCCGTGCTGGCCCAGGCCCGCGCCGTGGACGCCCGGATCGCGGCCGGCGAGGCGCTGCCTCTGGCCGGCGTGCCTTTCGCGGTGAAGGACAATATAGATGTGGCCGGACTGCCGACCACAGCGGCCTGTCCGGCCTACGCCTATCAGCCGGAGGCCTCGGCCCATCTGGTCGAGAAGCTGGTCGCCGCCGGGGCGATCCTGATGGGCAAGACCAATCTGGACCAGTTCGCGACCGGCCTGGTGGGCGCCCGCAGCCCCTATGGCGCCCCGGCCTGCGTCTACAATCTCGACTATGTCAGCGGCGGCTCGAGCTCGGGCTCGGCCGTGGCGGTGGGGGCGGGGCTGGTGGCCTTCGCGCTCGGCACCGACACGGCCGGATCGGGCCGGGTGCCGGCGGCCTTCAACGGCCTGATCGGGTTCAAGCCGACCAAGGGGCGCTGGAGCACCGGCGGGGTCGTCCCCGCCTGCCGGACCCTGGACTGCGTGACGGTGATGACCCACGACGTGGCTGACGCGGCCCTGGTGGATTCCGTCATCGCGGGCTTCGATGCGGCCGATCCCTACAGCCGGCGGCCGGGCGTGGAACCGGCGGCGTTCGGGGCGGCCTTCCAGTTCGGCGTGCCGCGGGCGGACCAGCTGGTGTTCATGGGCGACGACCAGGCCCAGGCCTTCTACGACAGGGCGGTCGCGCGGCTGACGGCCATGGGCGGGACGGCGGTCGAGGTCGACATCGCCCCGCTGCTGGAGGCCGCCAAGCTGCTCTATAGCGGCCCCTGGGTGGCCGAGCGGACAGCGGCGGTCGAGGACCTGCTGCGCGATAATCCGACGGCCATTCATCCGGTGGTGCGCGCCATCCTGCAGGGCGGGCTGGGGGTGTCCGGCGTCGACAGCTTCAAGGGCTTCTATGCGCTCGCCGATCACGCCCGCGCGGCCGAGGCGGTGTGGGCGCAGGCTCAGGTGCTGCTGCTGCCCACCACGCCCACCATCTACCGCCTGCGGGAAGTGCTGGCCGAACCCTTCGCGCTCAATGCGGCGCTCGGCCTCTACACCAATTTCGTCAACCTGCTGGACATGAGCGCCATCGCGGTCCCGGCGGGCTTCCGCGAGAACGACACCGGCTTCGGCGTCACCCTGATCGCGCCCGCCTGGGCCGACCGGAACCTGTTCGACCTGGCCCGCCGCTATGAGGAGATCGCCCCGATGCCGCAGACCCCCGCCCTGGACGTGAGCGGCAAGCCCCAGACCGTGAAGCTGGCCGTGGTCGGGGCCCACCTGGCCGGCATGCCCCTGCACTGGCAACTGACCTCGCGCGACGCGCGGCTGGTCAGCCAGACCAAGACGGCGGCGGTCTACAGGCTCTACGCCATGACCAACACCACACCCTTCAAGCCGGCCCTGATCCATGTGGGCGAGGGCGGCGCCTCGATCGAGGTCGAGGTCTATGAACTGGGCGTCGAGGCCTTCGGCAGCTTCGTGGTCGAGGTGCCTGCGCCCCTGGCGATTGGCACGGTGACCCTGGAGGATGGAAGCTCGGTGAAGGGCTTTGTCGCCGAACCCCGGGCGGCGGAGGGGGCTGAGGACATCACCGCGCTCGGCGGCTGGCGGGCCTATATCGCGGGCTTGCCGAAGTAGGGCGCGCAGCGTCTGGGTTGCTCCCCCTCTGGGGGAGCTGGCCCGAAGGGCCTGAGGGGGACGTTGACTCCCTCCGCTGAGGATCGAAACGCTCAAGAAGACCATTATGGTCCCCCTCAGTCGCCCATGCGGGCGACAGCTCCCCCAAGAGGGGAGCAACCAGGTTCGCGCTGACCCTTGATCGCTGCCCCCTGGACAGCCCGCCCCGAACCGGCCCTAAGTTTTCGCCATGCCCGCCGCCGCACCCGCCCTCGCGCTCCGTTCGCTCAGCAAGACGGTTCCGGGGGGCAGGCGGCTGTTCGACGGCCTCGATCTGGCGGTCGCGCCGGGCGAGGTGGTGGCGATCATGGGGGAGTCCGGGGTCGGCAAGTCGACCCTGCTGAACCTGATCGCCGGGCTGGACCAGCCGGACGGGGGGGCGGTCGAGATCGAGGGGGCGGCGCTCAGCGCGCTGGACGATGACGCCCGCACGGTCATGCGGCGCGACCGGATCGGCTTTGTCTTCCAGGCCTTCCACATCCTGCCGCATCTGACGCTGGCCCAGAATATCGCCCTGCCTCTGGTGCTGGCGCATGCGGACGGGCGCGAGGCGCTCAGCCGCGCCGAGGCCCTGATGGTCGAGGTCGGGCTCGGCGGCCGGGGCGGGGACTACGCCGCGCAGCTGTCGGGCGGGGAGCTGCAGCGGATCGCCATCGCGCGGGCCCTGGTGCATCGCCCGGCCCTGATCCTGGCCGACGAGCCGACCGGCAACCTGGATCCCGAGACCGGCGAGAAGATCCTGGACCTTTTTCTGACCCGCGTGCGCAGTTTCGGCGCCGCGGCGGTGATCGTCACCCATTCGGAGCGGGCGGCGGCGGTGGCCGACCGCACCCTGATCCTGAGCGCCCAGGGCCTCGCGGCGCGCCATGGCGGCTGACGCCCGGATCAGCGGCCAGGCCCTGCGCTGGATGATGCTGGGCGAGTGGCGGGCGCGGCCCGGCCGGGTGGTGCTGGCGGCGCTGGCGATCGCGGTCGGCGTGGCGTTGGGCTTCGCCGTGCATCTGGTCAATCTGTCGGCCCTGGACGAGTTCGGCCGCGCCATCCGCGCCGTGAACGGCGAAGCGGACCTGCAGGTCCACGCCACGGGGCCCGCCGGCTTCGACGAGGGACTCTATCCGAAGCTCGCCCGCGCGCCGGGCGTGGCGGCGGCCAGTCCGGCCGTGGAGCTGACCGCGCGGATCGAGGGCGACGGGCCCGGCGTGCTGACCCTGCTGGGTCTCGACATCCTGCGCGCCGCCCAGGCGACGCCGAGTCTGTTGCCCGGCGATCTCGGTGGCGGGGTGGTGGAGGGGCAGGGGCCGTTCGATCCCGAGGCGCTTCGTCTGTCCCCGGCCGCGCTGAAGGCCTCTGGGCGCAAGGTCGGCGACACCGTCACCCTGCTGGCCGGCGGGCGAAGCGCCCGCTTCAAGGTCGTGGGCGGCCTGCCGGGCGTCGGCGACAGCCAGAGGGTGGGGGTGATCGACATCGCCGCCGCGCAAGAGCGGTTCGGTCAGCTGGGCCGGCTGCAGCGGATCGACCTGCGCCTGGCCCAGGGGGCGAGCCATGATCAGGTGGCCGCCGAGGTGGGGCGACTGATCCCCGTTGACGCCGAGATCGTCACGGCGCGGTCCGAGGCCCGGCGCAGCGACAGCCTCTCCCGCGCCTATCGGGTCAATCTGGAGATGCTGGCCATGGTGGCCCTGCTGACCGGCGGCTTCCTGGTCTATTCGGCCCAGTCCCTGTCGGTGACCCGGCGGCGCTCGCAGTTCGCCCTGGCTCGGGTGCTGGGCCTCACGCGGCGCGCCCTGCTGGCACAGCTCTTCGTCGAGGGCGGGCTGGTGGGGCTGATCGGGGCCGGCGGCGGAATCCTGCTGGGCCTGGGCCTCGCCGATGTCGCGCTTCGCCTGCTGGGCGGGGACCTTGGCGGCGGCTTCTTCTCGAGCGCCTCGCGGCCGCCCCTGGCCTTCGCGCCGGGCGCGGCGGCGGTGTTCATGGGGCTGGGCCTGATCGTGGCCCTGGCCGGAAGCCTGCTGCCCGCGATCGAGGCCGGCCGCGCCCAGCCGGCGGTGGCGCTGAAGACCGCGGGCGACGCCACCGATCCGCGTCATCGGCCGAGCCCCTGGTGGGGGGCAGGTCTGTTGATCGCCGGGGCCCTGGCCGCCCTGGCCCCACCCGTCTTCGACCTGCCGCTGTTTGGCTACGCCGCCATCGCCCTGATGTTGGCTGGCGGGGTGGCGGCCATGCCCTGGTTGGCGCGGGCCATGCTGGCGCCGCTGCGCCGGATCAAGAACCCGCCGCCCGCCGCGGCCCTGGCCATCAACCGCCTGTGGGGCGCGCCGGGCCAGGCCGCCATAGCGCTCTGCGGCATTGTCGCCTCGACCAGCCTGATGGTGGCCATGGCGGTGATGGTGTCGAGCTTCCGAGGCTCGGTGGAGGACTGGCTGGTCCAGGTCCTGCCCTCGGACGTCTATATCCGCATCCAGAACGCCGAGACCGGCGGGCTGGACCGCGAGGTGCAACAGGCCCTGGCGGCGACGCCGGGGGTGGCCAGGATCGGCTTCCGCAAGACCACGGTTCTGAGGCTGTCGCCCGACAAGCCGGCGGTGACCCTGAGCGCCACGCCCGTCGATCCGGCCCATCCGGGCTTGAGCCTGCCGCTGCTGGGCGCCTCCCGGTCGGTTCCGGCCGGCATGACGCCGGTCTGGCTGTCGGAGCCCATGGCGCGGATCTATGACCTGCATCCGGGGCGGACCATGAGCCTGCCCCTGAACGGCGGCGCGCGGACGGTGTTTATCGCCGGCGTCTGGCGCGACTACGCCCGCCAGTTCGGAGCGATCGCCATTCCGGAAGCCGACTATACCCGGCTGACGGGGGACACCCGGCGCACCGACGCGGCCATAGACCTGATTCCCGGCGCCTCGCCCCAGAAGGTGATCGCGGCCCTGCGCGCCAAGTTGCCGCCCGCCGAGGCCGCCCAGGTGGAGTTCGCCCAGCCCCGCGAGATCCGCGCCGTGGCCCTGCGCATCTTCGACCGCAGCTTCGCGGTGACCTACGCCCTGGAGGCCATCGCCATCATTGTCGGCCTGACCGGGGTGGCGGCGACCTTCTCGGCCCAGACGCTGGCGCGGACCAAGGAGTTCGGCATGTTGCGCCATGTGGGCGTGCTGCGCGGCCAGGTCATGGCCATGCTGGCGATCGAGGGCGCGCTCTTGGGCCTGGTCGGGGTGGCGGCGGGCCTGAGCCTCGGCGTCGCCATGAGCCAGGTGCTGATCCATGTGGTCAATCCGCAGTCCTTCCACTGGACCATGGAGACCAAGGCGCCGCTGGGCCTCTTCGTCGGCCTGGCCGCGGCGCTGATCGCGGCCTCGGCGGGGACGGCGGTGTTGGCGGGGCGCAGCGCCCTGTCGTCCGGCGCCGTGCGCGCCGTGCGGGAGGACTGGTGATGCGGGGGCTGAGAGCGGTTCTGCTGGGCCTGGCCGTGATGCTGGGCGCGGCTGCGGCGCCGAACACGGTGGCGCCCGTCTATCCCGTGGTGAAGGCGGGACCGACCTTGAGCTTCCCGCGCGACCACGGCGCCCATCCCGACTATCGGACCGAGTGGTGGTACGTGACCGGCTGGCTGAAGACCGCCGACGGCCAGGATCTGGGCTTCCAGGTGACCTTCTTCCGCACCCGACCGGCGGTTGACCAGGCCAATCCCAGCGCGTTCGCGCCCAAGCAGATCCTGTTCGCCCACGCCGCCCTGTCCGACCCGAAGCTGGGGCGGCTCAGCCACGATCAGCGGGTGGCGCGCCAGGGGTTTGGACTGGCGGAGGCCTCCACAACCGATACGAACATCGTGCTGGATGACTGGAGCCTGATCCGCGGCAAGGATGGGCGGTATGCGACCCATGTGGCCGGGCAGGACTTCGTGCTCGATCTGACGCTCGCGCCTAGCCAGGCGCCGCTGCTGCAGGGGCAGGGGGGCTATAGCCGCAAGGGTCCGAAGCCGGAGCAGGCCAGCTATTACTATACGGTCCCACACCTGAAGGTGGCCGGGACCGCGGTGCGGGGCGGCAAGCCGATGAAGGTGACCGGCGAGGCCTGGCTGGACCGGGAGTGGTCGTCGACCCTGCTGGATCCCGCCGCCGTGGGCTGGGACTGGACCGGGCTGAACCTCGATGACGGCTCGGCGGTCACGGCGTTCCAGGTGCGCGATGCGGGCGGCAAGGCGCTGTGGGCCGGCGGATCCTTTCGGACGCCGGACGGGACCCTGACCCATCTGGGGCCGGGCGAGGTCGCGTTCGCCACCGACCGACGCTGGAAGTCGCCGCGGACGGGGGCGGATTATCCGGTGGCCCGCACCCTAAGCCTGAAGCTTGGCGGGGCGGTGCAGGCGTTCAAGCTGACGCCGCTGTTCGACGACCAGGAACTGGACAGCCGGCGCGGCGGCGGACCGGTCTATTGGGAGGGCGCCGTGCGCACGGGCGGCGGACGCGGCTACCTCGAACTGACCGGCTATCTTACTCCGCTGAAGATGTAGCCATGGCCGCCAGCTCGGGCGGGATCGCGCGCTGCTTCTTCTCATCCAGCGGGAAGTCGTAGACCGCCGTCGAGCCATAGCGATGCGGGGCCTGGGGATCGTGGCGACGCTTGTCGAAGGCCACCACCCGGGTGCCGAGCTTGAAGGCCTCCTTGATGTCGTGGGTGACCATCAGGATGGTCAGGCCGTGTTCGGTCCAGAGCTCGGTGATCAGCTCGTGCATGTCGAGCCGGACGCCGGGGTCCAGGGCGCCGAAGGGCTCGTCGAGCAGCAGGATGCGGGGCCGGGTGATCAGGGCCTGGGCGATGGCGAGGCGCTGCTGCATGCCGCCGGAGAGCGCCGCCGGGAAGGTCTTTAGATTGTGGCCAAGGCCGACCCGCTCCAACAGGGCGACGGCCTTGGCGCGAGCCTCCTTGCGGGCCTTACCGGACAGGCGACCGCGCAGGGGGGAGCCCGCGCAATCCAGCCCGAACAGCACATTGTCGAGCGCGTTCATGTGCGGGAACACCGAGTAGCGCTGGAACACCACGCCGCGGTCGGGGCCGGGCTCGGCCGACAGGGTTTCGCCGTCCAAAAGGATGCGGCCGCGGGTGGGGGATTCCTGGCCCAGAGCCAGGCGCAGGAAGGTCGACTTGCCGGCGCCGGAGGGGCCGATAATCGAGACGAAGGCGCCGTCGGGCACGTCGAGGCTGACCTTTTCGAGCACGATCTTGTCGCCGTACTCGACCCAGACGTCTTGGAAGGACAGAGCGCCCATCAGCGGCTCCTCGCCGCTGGGCCCAGCCGTAGAACACCCGGCTCCAGCTAAGCAGGGCGAGGTCCATGATCACGGCCAAGAGCGAGATCCAGACGACGTAGGGCAAGATGATGTCCATGGACAGATAGCGGCGGACCAGGAAGATCCGGTAGCCCAGGCCGACATCGGCGGCGATGGCCTCGGCCGAGATCAGATAGACCCAGGCCGGGCAGAGGGAGAGCCGCAGGGAGTCGATCAGCCGGGGCAGGGCCTGGGGCAGGGCGACCCGCAGCAGGGTCAGCCAGGTTGAGGCGCCGAGCGTCTGGGCCTTGACGATTTGCTCCTCTGGGATGGCGCGGACGTGACTGGCCAGGTCGCGGACCATGACCGGGGTGACGCCCACGAAGATCAGCACGATCTTGGAGGTCTCGCCCAGGCCGAAAATGATGAAGAGGATGGGCAGGACGGCGATCGGGGGAATGACCGATATGGCCGCCACCAGTGGCCCGAGGCTGGCGTTCACCAGGGGCAGGAGGCCGATGACCAGGCCCAGCACCAGGGTGGTGACGGCGGCGAGCACCATGGCGATCCCCAGCCTGCGCAAACTGGCCTTGGTGTCGGCGACCAGGGGGATCTCGCCGGTGCGGGGATCGGCCGTGAAGGCCATGGTCTGGACCGCCTCGGCCATGGCGGCCGGGATCGGGGTGATCTTGTCGCGCGGGTTCTCGGCGTGGCGGGCGGTGGCGACGCCCAGATAGAGCAGCACCAGGGCCAGGATCGGCAGGAGGCCAAGGAGGAGGCGAGCGCCGCCATTGGGCCGGGCGTTCAGCAGACGACGCATTTGGTCTCCAAACAGATCCTTCTCCCCTTGTGGGAGAAGGTGTCGGCGAAGCCGACGGATGAGGGGTTTCGCTCCGTCATCCGCTCGTCCTGTCAGGCCCGGATCGACAAGGGCCCTGCGACCCCTCATCCGTCCCCTTCGGGGCCACCTTCTCCCGCAAGGGGAGAAGGGGACCGGTGAGTTGCAGCGCCTACAGCTTGCCGTCGGCGGCGGCCTGGACCCAGGTCGGGTCGAAGCGCAGCTTCACGTTCTTCGGGTCGCCCAGGATCTTGCCACCCGGGAACTCGATGCCGATGTCGTCCACCGACTTCGCGCCCTGGCCGAACAGGCCGATCTGGAAGCTGAACTTGCGGACCTTGTCATTGGCCGCGACCAGGTCGGGGCTGAGGGTGGCGGCCAGGGCCGCTTTGGGGTCGTGATAGAGATAGGTGGTCTTCAGCTGGGCCTCGTAGCCGGCGAGATCGGTGCCGGAGAGCTTGGCCATCGCCTCGCGGGCGGCCTTACCGGCGGCGTCCTGCTGGTACATCAGCTGGGTGGTCTCATACCAGATGCCGGTGAGCGCCTTGACCAGGTTGGGGTTGGCCTTGGCGACGTCGGTGGAGATCACCAGGGTGTCGAGGATCTCACCGGGGATCTTGGAGCTGTCAAACACCTCGTGGGCGCCGGCAGCTTCTTGATCTCGGACAGCTGGGGGTTCCAGGGGACGACGGCCTTGGTCTCCGGGGCGGAGAAGGCGGCGACGATGTCGGCGTCGGAGGTGTTGACCACCTTGACGTCGGTCATCTTCAGGCCGGCGCTCTCCAGGCCGCGGGCCAACAGATAGTGGGAGACGGAGTTCTCGACCAGGTTCACCGACCGGCCCTTGATGTCGGCCATGGTCGCGCCGTTCTTCAGCACGATGCCGTCATTGCCGTTGGAGTAGTCGCCGATCATGACGACGGTGGTGTCCTTGCGCGCGCGCGGGGATGGTGAGGGCGTCCATGTTAGTGGAGACGACGCCGTCGATCTTGCCGGCCGTGTACTGGTTCAGGCTCTCGACATAGTCATTGACCTGCACGAGCTTGATCTTGACGCCGTACTTGTCGGCCCACTTCTTCACGATGCCGGATTGCTCGGCGTAGGGCCAGGGCATCCAACCGGCGTAGATGGTCCAGCCGATGGTGTATTCCTTGGCGGCCGGCGCGGCCGCCGTCTCGGTCTTGGTCGCGGCCTTCTGACCGCAGGCGGCCAGGGCCAGGCTGCAGACCGCCGCCGTGGCGACGACGCGGATTCCGGTAAGCCACTTGGTCATGTCGATCCCCTTGTCCCGGGCCGGAACGCTGCGCCGACCTTCGAGCGATATTACTGACTGCGCGGATCGTAATATTCCAACCGGGCCGTGGCCGAGCTTGGTCAGTCGGGCGCGGGCGCCGGAATTCTACGCAGCCCGGCGCGGTCCTGACCGTCCAGGCGTCAATTCGCCGGCGCCTGCCGCACCGGCGAGGGATGGCGCGTGATGTTACGTAGATCGAAATTGGTAATACCGGCGCGCAGCTCGGAGCACGGGGATGAGCCGGAATTTCCAGACCCTGCCGGTGGTCGACCTCAGCGATCTGGAGGCTGAAGATCCGGCGGCGCGGCAGGCGGTGGCCGACGCCCTGGGCCGCGCGGCGCGCGAGGTGGGCTTTCTCTATGTGACCGGCCATGGGCTCGATCCCCACCTGACCGACGCGCTGAAGGCCGCGGCGATGCGGTTCTTCGCCCAGCCGATCGAGCGGAAGATGGACTTCTATATCGGCCGCTCGACCAACCATTCCGGCTATGTGCCCGAGGGCGAGGAGGTGTTTGTCGAGGGCAAGATCGATCGCAAGGAGGCCTATGACACCGGCCTCGACTGTCCGGGCGGCGACGGGCGGGCGCCGATGCTGGGCGCGAACCTCTGGCCGGACGATGCGGACTTCAAGGCGGCGGTGGGCGCCTATTACGTGGCGGTGGCCGGGCTGGCGCGCCGGCTGTTCGGGGGTTTCGCCCTGGCGCTCGGCCTGCCGCAGGATCACTTCGAGGCGCACCTGACGGCGCCGCCCAGCCAACTGCGGATGATCCACTATCCGTTCGACCCGGACGCCGCCGCCGACCAGCAGGGGATCGGGGCGCACACCGACTATGAGTTCTTCACCCTGCTGCAGGGCACGGCGCCCGGGCTGGAGGTGCTGAACGGCGAGGGCCAGTGGATCGACGCCCCGCCGATCCCCGGCGCCTTCGTGGTCAATATCGGCGACATGCTGGAGGCCTGGACCAACGGGGTGTTCACCGCCACCTCGCACCGGGTGCGCAAGGTGGCCGAGGAGCGCTACAGCTTTCCGTTCTTCGCGACCTGCGACTACTGGACGGTGGTCGAGCCGCATCCGGCCTTCGTCAGCGCCGATCGACCGGCGCGCTATCCGAGGCTGGTGTCCGGCGAGCATCTGTTCGCCCAGACCGTGAAGACCTTCGCCTATCTGAAGGCGCGCCGGGCGGCGCAAGGAGACGCGGGCCCCGCCTTCGGACGGGCGGAAGCGCCCGCGCGCTAGCCGATCAGCCGCCAGGGCAGGGCGTCAAGCCTCCAGGCCTGGCGTTCGAGCCAGGGGAAGGTGGAGAGCGCGATCTCGCCCGCCCCGGCCGCGAACCGGCCATAGCTGATGCGCATGGAGAGCGCCGCCTCGGCGGCGGCCCGGTCACCGGCGGCCAGGGCCCGGCTGACGATGGCGGCGAGGGTGGCGCCGGCCGGCAAGGGCGCGGGGCGGTCCAGGATCTCCAGGAAGTGCGACCCGCCAAGGATCAGGAACCCGGCGCGGTCGCCGTCCAGCCGATAGGCCGCGAGGGGCGCGGCGCTGTCGGCCTCGCGCCGCCAGATCTCCTGATAGTCGGAATGGAGGCCGTCCTCGATCATGACGTCGCCGTCCAGCGTGTAAGTTGCCTCGTCGGGCGTCGCGGCCGGGGGCTGGTAGTCCAGGTCCCGCCGCCACAGGCAGACCCCGTCGGCGGCGGTCAGTTCGCCGGCGAAGCCTTGCGTCTCGGCCAGGGCGATCAGCTCGGGCTCGGTAAAGTCGCCGAACCCCCGGGCCTCGGGACGGCGCGGCCGATCGGCCTTGATCCGGATGTCGGCGTACCAGCTGCGCGACTGCAGCCAGAACACGCGGGTGGTGTCGTCGCGATCGCCGGCCGGGGTGGTGATGACCTCTCGCCGCCACAGGCCGGCGAGGTGAGCCGCCCCGGTCAAGGGCGGGCCCCGGCATAGGACTGATCGCCGCGCTGGATCACCCGGTCGGTGGGCAGCACGGCCTCGGGCGCGAGGTCGGAGAGGGTGGCCAGCTCGCCATAGAGCGGGGCGAAGTCAGTCTCAAGCGTCTGGGCCAGGAGGTCCTCGAAGCTGTCGATGACGAAATAGGTCTGCTGGAAATCGTCGATCCGGTAGCGGGTGCGCATGACCCGGCGCAGGTCGAAGCCGATGCGGTTGGGGGAGGGGGAATCGAGGGCGAACCGGGATTCCCCGAAGCTGGAGACGATGCCGGCGCCGAACAGCTTGAGATCGGCGCCCTCGCGGATCAGGCCGAACTCGACCGTGTACCAGTAGAGGCGGGCCAGATGGTCCAGGCTGTCGAACTTGAGCGAGCGCAGGCCGCCCTCGCCATAGGCCTGGAGATAGTCGGCGAACACCGGGTCGGCGAGCAGGGGCACGTGGCCGAAGACGTCATGGAAGACATCGGGCTCTTCCAGATAGTCCAGCTGGTCGGGGCGGCGGATGAAGCGGCCGGCGACGAAGGTGCGGTTGGCGAGATGGCGGAAGAAGCCCTCGTCCGGCACCAGGCCGGGCACGGCGACGACGCGCCAGCCGGTCAGGTCCTTGAGCCGGGCGCTGAGCTCCTCGAAGTCCGGAATGCCCGGCCGGCTGAGCCGCAGGACATCGACCCCGCGCAGGAAGGCGGTGGAGGCGCGGGGCTGCAGCATCTCCACCTGGCGGGCGAACAGCCGGTCCCAGGTGGCATGCTCGACCTCGGTGTAGCGCGCCCAATCCTGGGGAATGGTCCAGTCGGCGGCGGCGCCGGGGGGCGGACGGTGGAGCGCGTTGGGCGTGTCGTCTGGCATGGCGTAGGATTACGCGGATTGCGGTGAATTGTCCTTTCACACTCGCGCGTCTGGCGGCATATTCTGGGGCATTCATTCGATTTGGGGCAATTTGTGAAAGATTCTAATCAGGGGGCTCAATCGCTGGATCGCCGCCTGCTGCGCCTGTTGCAGGCGGACGCCAGCCTGTCCCATGCGGCCCTGGCCGAGCAGGTCGGCGCCTCGCCCGCCTCGGTCTGGCGCCGGATCCGCGCGCTCGAGCAGTCCGGCGTGCTGGGCCCGACGGTGCGGCTCGTGGACGCCGCCCGGGTGGGGCGCGGGGTCAGCGTGATGCTGCAGGTCCGGCTGCGCAGCCACGCGGCCGAGGAGCGGCGCGGGTTCGAGGCCTTCGTCCATGGCCGGCCTGAGATCCTGGAGTGCCACTCGATGTCCGGCGAGTGGGACTATCAGATGCGGATCGTGGCCGCCGACGTGGCCGACTATGAGCGTTTCCTGATGCGCGAGGTGCTGAGCCATCCGAACGTGGCGACCTCGGCGTCGCATTTCGCGCTCAGCCAGGTGAAATACACGACCGCCCTTCCGGTGTGAGGTAGGGCGGCGACTTGTGTGCGCCTGCGGCGCGCGTCGCGGAGCGACGGTCAAGCCGCCCTTGATAGCCCGTCGCCAGCCCGGCTGAGGTTGGCCATGCGCAAAAAGTTAAGTGGGCTTGATCAGCGGGGGCAACTTTTACGCTTCCCTTTGAGGCGCCTATCGAAAGAGGTGGAGATTGCACCAAGCTGAAAAGCCATCGAATTTGTCTTCGTCGGCGTAAGGGGCGCGCATGAGCTGGTTGAGGGGTGTTCTTGATCGTGGCGGGGACGGAGCGCGCTTCGGCCGTTTCCTTGATCGAGAGAACCCGATCCAGGCGTGGCTCGAAGACGTCGGTATTCCCTGGAAGTCTCCGCGGGCCGAACTCGCGGCAAGCTACGGGATCACGAGTCAACCGGATCGCTTCAACGAGGCGGTGGAGATAGGCATCGTTCCACCTCCCCTGGAGGGGTTAATTCGGCCTGTCTACATTCAGCTTTCTGAGCATTTCACGCCGAATCTGCCAGCGACGGAGTTCTTCGGCGACGCCTATTTCGGGCAGGATGAACGGGCGAATGTGCAGCGGACGGCGGCGCAGTTCGCGAGATTTCTCGGCGAGACGCCTATAACCAACCATCTGAATACCGTCCGAGCCGTCTGGACCTTTGGCCGAGCAAAGGTCGAACTCTTGGCGTGGCCTGCCGATATGCAGCGCGGCGGCCATCGCGTGACTGGTCGAGATCCGAGGCTTGTTGCGGGTTGCTACATCTCAATCAAGAGCGGGTTTCTGCCGCCGCTGACACCAGAAGAATTGAATGGGTTGGCCGCGTTCGTTCCCATAAGCACGATCCCAATCGCTCCGGGGATTGATGGCGCCGGTGCGTGGGGGCCTAGTGATTACGAGCTGGAGTTTTTGCGGGACGCTCAAGGCGTCGAAAGCATATATGGAGCCATCGGCGTTTCGGCGGACGGTAAGTCACTGATTTTTCAGAATGCCCAATTGTTCGTGGTCGCGTTGGAGACCGTCGTGAGGGTTCGCGTCGAGCGGATTCAACCTGCGAAAGGGCCAGGTGGATCGTACATGCGGGTCGAGTGCAAGACGAACTACCCCGGCGGCCCACCCACCAAGATGTTGACTGTCTGTTCTTCTAGAGGGCCAGATGATTTGAACACGCTTGGTGCAACGGTTTCGGCTGCGATCGGCAGGCCACTCGATCTCAGCAAATACTATTCAGATTGCTAGATGTTCGATTGGCAACGCTGATGCGCCTCAAGCTATCCCCTGCAAGCCCTTCGCTCTCACTAGGTTCAGCAGCTTCAACGATGGCCCATCCGGCCGCTTCTCGCCGCGTTCCCACTTGCTGACGGCGTCCTTACGGACGTTCAGGTAGCTCGCAAACACCGGTTGGGAGACCTGCTCGCGCTCCCGCAAGGCCTTGATCTCCTCCGGCGCCATCGGCGTCACCGGCGTCAGGCACAGGGCGTCGAACTCGCGCATGGTCGCCTTGTCGATGACGCCGGCACGGTGCAGGCCGGCGGCGGTCTTGTGGACCGTGCCGAGGATGCCGCTCTCAGTCTTGCTTGGCGTCTTCGCCATCGTTCGTGACCTCCGCAATCTCACCAGCGGCGCTGGCTTTCTCCAAGGTCTCGGCGTCGAAGCCGAGGAAGGTGGCGGCCAACTTTCTCAGCGCCCTGAGTTCGTTGGCCGTGACGTTCGCCTTTTCACTCTTGGCGAAGCCGTGGACGAAGAAGCTGTGTCCGCCGACCTTAAACAGTATGATGGTCCGGAAGCCGCCGGATTTGCCGCCGCCCTCGCGCGCGATCCGCTGCTTGTAGACGCCGCCACCGAGGTCCGCGTCCCATTGGCCGGCGGCTACGGCTTCAGCCGCGTGAATGATCTCCCGGTCGCCCAGGCCCACCTTTCGAGCAAACCGAGCAAACGCCTTGGTTTTGTAGACGCTCATCGCCCAGCGACGTCCTGGATTATATAGCTCTAAGAGCTATGGATCTCAAGCCTGCCATGTGGCGGCCGGCCTGCTGATTTTGTCCATCAGCCCAAGATGACGTAGAAGGCGGCGCGTTCAAACCCTTGGCCACTCAGACCTTGCCCGAACTTCCCGCTTCCCGCCTCTCCGTGGCCCCGATGATGGACTGGACGGAGACTCTAGAAAAATCATGGAGTTAACGGGAGGGCGGTGCAAATAGCGTGCACCGGTGTTCGCGTTTTCGTTCGCATCCGTTCGCTTTCCTCCGCTCACGTTCCCTCGCTGTGGGCACCGTTCGGTCGCCACCGGCGGCCGAGCCCTCACCAACGTTTCCGGAGATGCGCGATCAGCGCATCCCGTACGCCCCTGAATTGCAATGAGAGCAGTCAGGGCGAGGTCCGCCGGTAGCGCGTGGCGGGCCGTGTCAGCGCTGCTGCGTGAGGGCCTCAATGCCTGCGTTGCGAGCGAGGAGGGGCCGGCCTCGTTTCAAGCCTGTCGCGGTCCTATGCTCGGGAAGCTGCGGCTGAGGAACAGCGACGGGAAGGACGCGATGCCATAGCCGCAGAAGGCGGCGGTGACAGAGGCGACCGTCATGGTCCAGTATGAGCGCTTGGAAGCCAGTTCCCGCAGGCCTAGCGAGAACTTCGGCCGTTCCTGCCGGATCGCGCCCGGCGGATCGGTATGGCCGCGCGGCGGCTCCTTCACAGTCAGCTTGAAGACGAGGGCCACCAGGATGCCGGGCACGGCGAGGACGAAGAAGGCCGTTCGCCAGCCGAAGGCGTCGGTGACCGGGCCGCCGATCAGGTTGGCGAGCAGGGTGCCGAGGGTCACGCCCATGGCGTAGTAGCCGAGCGCGGTGGAGCGGCTCTTGGGCGGATGGTAGTCGGCGATCAGCGAGTTGGCGGGCGGCGTGCAGCCGGCCTCGCCGATGCCCACGCCGACGCGGCAGGCGAGCAGGACCCAGAAGGCGCCGATGGTCAGGGAGCCGATGGTGATCTCTGCGGCCAGGCCGCAGAGGGCGGTCATCGCTGACCAGAGCGCCACGCAGACGGTCATGATCCAGACCCGGTGGCGGGTCTCGGCGAACTGGGCGAGCGGGATGCCGACCACCGTATAGAGCAGGGCGAAGCCGAAGCCGGTGAGCAGGCCGAAGGCGGTGTCGGAGATGCCCAGCTCGGGCTTCATCTGCGGCGCGACGACCGACAGCAGGCCGCGGTCGACGAAATTCAGGATGTAGATGATCAGCAGCGCCGTCAGCACATAGCTCCGGTAGCCCTTGGTCCCGAAGCCGGTGACGTGGCCATCGGCCGGGGCGGCGCTCATGGCCGAAGATCGCCGATCCGCGAGGCGAGGGAAGGGAGCCCGCGCTGAGCCATGCGCACATCACGGGCGCGGTCGACCCCGATCACCGTCTCGACCTGCCCATCCCGGCCGTACCGCCAGAGCGGCTTCTCACCTGGGCTTTCGTCGATCAGTTCGAGGTCGGGCCGCGGCAGCCCGGCGATCTGGATGAGATGATCAAACTGGTCGGACCAGAACCATGCGGGCTCGTCGTAGCCCATCGGGCGACCGAGGATTGCGCCCGCGGCCAGCCGCCCCTGGGTTTCAGCATGGCGCCAGGATTCAAGGCGCACGCCCGGCTGCCCGGCCGACGAACACAGCCGCGCCACGTCCCCGATCGCGAAAATGTCCGGGTCCTCGGTCGCGCCGCTGCAGTCGGTGAGCACCCCGTCCGCCGTGGGCAAGCCGGCCGCGGCGGCCAGTTCGTCCCGCGCGGCCAGGCCGATAGCGACGACCGCAAGGTCGTAGGCCTCCGCCCCGAGGCTGACTGCCGTCTCCGTCACCGTCGGGGCGGCGCACTCGCCCAGCCGCACATCGACACCCTGGGCCCGGTGCAGCTGGCGCAGGTATTCGGAGACTTCCGGGGGCACGGACCGGACGCAGAGCCGCGGCGCGGCCTCTACCAGGGTGACGTCACAGCCGCGCTCGCGCGCTGTAGCCGCGATCTCGAGGCCCAGCCAGCCGCCGCCGATCACCAGCACCCGGCGGGCGTCTGCAAGGCGGGCGTGCAGGGAGAGGGAATCATCGAGGGTGCGCACTTCGAAGACGCGCCGGCCGTCGACGGGCAAGTCCGGAAGCCGGCGGGCGAGGCCGCCGGTCGCGAGGACAAGGGTCTCGTAGGGAACCGCCTCGCCCGTGTCGGTCATCACCTGCCGCGCCGTGCGGTGGATCTCCACCACGCGGGTCGATGTGGTCAGGTCCACGGCCTGCGTGCGCCGGATGTCCTCGCCCATCAGCCAGATGCTGTCGGGAAGGCGGCCGTCCATCAGCACCTGCTTCGAGAGCGGCGGGCGCTCGTACGGCGGCTGTGGCTCTTCCCCCAGGATCCGGATGCGACCGGTGAATCCCATTTCGCGCAATGCCCGGGCCAGCGCGGCGGCTGCCTGGCCAGCCCCGACGACGACCACGGGGCCGGTGCGATTGTTCATGTTGATCTTCCGTGGCCGGGTCGGATCAGGCCGGCAGCCGGGCGATGAAGTTGAGGGTCTGCTCCACGAACTGGTCCTTGCGCTCGATCTGGACCCAGTGCCCGCACTTGCCGAAAACGTGCAGCTCGGCGTCCGGAACATGCTCGGCGATCCGCAGGCTGCACTCCAGCGGGATCATCTTGTCCTCCCGCCCGTGGAGCGCGAGCACCGGCGTTCTGACCTGTTCCAGGGTGGACGGCGGCAGGCCGCGGACGGTCCGCTGCTCGCCTGCGGGCCCCGGCTCGGGGAAGAGCGCGCGATAGGCGTCGAGGCCGCCCGCCATCATGGTGACCTCGTGGCGGGAGGTGATCATCTCGTCGTCGACGATCGATCTGTCGTATGGGAATTCACGCAGGAGGGCGCCCATGTTCTCGACCGTCGGCTCGTAGTACCAGGCGCTCGACCCGGACGTGCGTGTGAAGTCCCCGGCCGGCGTGCCCATCAGCACCATGCCCGAGAGCTTGTCCGATTGCCGCGCGGCGTAGGCGAGCGACAGGCTGCCGCCGAAGGAGTTGCCGACCAGAACGGGCTTCTCCAGGCCGAGCGCCTCGATGAACCCGGTGAGGTGCTGCACCCAGAGCTTGATATTGTACTGCGCCTCGGCGGGACGCTCGGTGAAGCCGAAGCCGACGATGTCCGGCGCCAGGATGCGGTGGTGCTTGGCGAGGTCCGGCATCACCCTGCGCCAGTTCTCCCATCCGGAGACGCCCATGCCGGAGCCATGCAGCAGGATCACGGGGCGGCCGGAGCCCATCTCGTGGTAGTTGGTCTTCAGTCCGGCGGCGACGACGGTCTTGCCGATGGCGGGATGGCTCAAGGTCTCGTTTCCTTCCAGTAGGATCACGCCGCGGCGTGGATTTCAGCGAAGCCCAGCCCCGCCACCCAGTCCGGCTCGTCGTGGTAGGCGATCAGCTTGCCCGTGCTGGCCGGCATCGCGCCCATGGCGCAGACCAGGTTGCGGATCTCGAGGCCGCCGTTGCCGGCCTGGTCCACGATTTCTGCGTCGGTCAGCGCGAACAGCGGCTCCGGATCCCCGTTGACGACGCAGTCCAGGACCATGCGGTCGAACTGCTCGTTGTGGTCACCCATGCGGGACATGCCGACCCAGTGGCTGATGCCGCCGGATCCGATCACCACGACGCGTTCGTCGTCGTCGTACGCCGCGACGGCGGCTTGGATGGCGCCGCCAAGTTCGTAGGCGCGGCGCATCGGGATCAGCGGTTCCACACCGCTGGCCAGGTAGACCGGAACGACACCCTCCACGGTGGAATTCGGCAGGGCGCAGATCCGCGCCGGCAGCCCCACCGAGTGGTCGACCCGCAGCGACTTGGAAGCCGCCCAGTCGAAGCCGTTGGCGCGGCCGTGCCGCAGGATATGGCCGGCCAGTTCCCGGTTGTTGGGGATCTCGCCCTGGGGGACCCCCGGAAACTTCTCATAGGGGCCGGTGACGTCTCCAACCCCGATCAGGAAGTTCGGCAGGCACTGCGGACCGAACAGGACGTAGTGGTCGGCGCCGACCACGACGACGGTCGTGGCCGCCAGTTCGCCGATGCGATCGCGCACCTTGTCATAGGCCGCGTGCACCTCCTCCAGGCGCGGCTCGGCGGCATCCCGCGGGGTGAAGAACAGGCCAGGTTCATGCGGCAGGACGAAGCCGCCGACGATCTTTCCCATCTCGTTGGCTCCTTATTGGCCGCCGGTGCGCAGCTGTTCCAGGTAGTCTTGTCGCGATCTGCTCGGATGGTTCATCATCCAGAAGCCCATGGTCAGCAGCGGGCTGACCTTGCGCGCCTGCAGGGCGGCGACGTCGAAGTTGCAGATCGCTGCAGCCTCGTCGGCGGCCAGCGCGTAGCGGGTGAGGAAAGCGGCCGGGTCGGCGGCAAAGCCCGTCCGGGCCTCGCGCTTCACGCCCAGATCGTGCAGAGCGACCTCAATGGCGTCGGTGCTCATTCCATTCCCCTTGGAGCCTCACGGCGCGCGGTCCTTGCCGCGTCCGCTGATGGCTGCGTCTTGAACATGCAGTTGTGTATGGATATGACCGCCCGGCGGCCTTGTCAAACCGCGCGGCTGGCCCCGATCGTATGTGCCCGGGGCGGCGCCCCCCAACGTGCTGCTTCAAGGGTCTGGTCCGATGACGTTTCCATCCTGGTTCGAAGATCGCCCGGCCACGGCCGATTCCTGCGTCGTGCCGGCCATCCTTGCGCGGCGTGCGGCCGAGATGCCCGATGCGCTCTGCGCCACGTTCGCGGATGGCTCGCGCTGGACCTACGGAGAGGCCTGGGCGGCTGCGCAGGCCGCCGCCGCGGGTCTTGCGCAAGTGGGCGTGACGGCCGGGGACCGGGTGCTGCTGTTCCTGCCCAACGGTGCGGCCTTCCTGCGGGCCTGGTTCGGCGCGAGCGCGCTGGGCGCGGTGATCGCGCCGCTGAACACCGCCCTGCGCGGCGAGATGCTGCGGCACGCCGTGGTCACCGCCGACGCCCCGGTCATGGTCTGCCATTCCGAGTTGTCCGACCGGCTCGGCGAGTTCCACGCGGGGCGGCTGGAGACGGTGATCCTGGCCGGGCCGGGCGTGGTCCCCGACCTGCCGTTCCGGATCCATGACGAGGCTCTGCTCACGGGCGCGCCGGTCGAGGTGTCCGCCTCGCCCCAGCCCTGGGACATCGCCGCGGTGCTGTTCACCTCCGGCACCACGGGACGCGCCAAGGGGGTGCTCTGCCCCTACGCCCAGGTGGGGGCGGCCGGGGCCGCCTCGCACGGGTACCTGGAGGCGACCGATCGGATCTACATCTACACGCCCCTGTTCCACACCCTGGCCCTGGGCGCCGCCGTCGCGACCCTCGCGGCCGGGGCCTCGATGCACCTCGCGCCCGCCTTCAGCGCGCAGACGCTGTGGGGCGATGTGGAGGCTGCGGGCTGCAACCGCCTGGTGGGGCTCCTGAGCTCGATCACCGGCTATCTGGCGGCGACCGTGGATCCCTCTTCCCGGGCCCCCTTCGACTTCTGCATGATGTCGCCGATCACCCCGGAGACGGCGGCCTTCGCCGAGCGCCAGGGGTTCTCCTATTTCGCCGCCTTTAGCATGACGGAGGTCTCGGTGCCCCTCCTCACGGCGGCGGACAGCCGGGTGTTCGGCAGCTGCGGCCGGGCCCGCGACGGAATCGAGGCGAGGATCGTCGACGCCCACGATAACGAGGCGACGGTCGGCGCGGTCGGCGAGCTGATCCTCCGCGCCAGCCAGCCGTGGACCATGAACGCCGGCTACCTCAACGATCCTGCCGCCACCCTGGCGGCCTGGCGCAACGGCTGGTTCCACACGGGCGACGCCTTCCGGCAGGATGCCGAGGGGAATTTCTACTTCGTCGACCGGATCAAGGACGCCATTCGCCGTCGCGGCGAGAATGTCTCCTCGCAGGAAGTCGAGCAGGAGGTTGCGGCCTTCCCCGGCGTGCTGGAGGTGGCGGTGATCGGCGTCCCGTCCCCGCACGGCGACCAGGACGTCATGGCGGTGATCGCTTCGCCCCACGGCGAGACGGTGTCGCCCGAAGCGCTGACGGCGTTCCTCGCGGATCGCTGCGCCCACTTCATGGTGCCGCGCTTCTTCCGGTTCCTGCCGGAGCTGCCGAAGACCAGCACCAACAAGGTCACCAAGGACCAGCTGCGGCGCGAGGGCGTCACTCCCGACACCTGGGATCGGGAGGCGCACGGGTTGCGGCTGCGGCCCAGGCTGCTCGACGCCTGAACCACTGGCGGCCTCAGCCGGGATCCTTCAGGGCGGCGATCTGGACCTCGAGGATGTGGGCGCGGCAGTCCCGCACCTGCTCTTCGGTGATCACCTCGTGCAGCAGGGATTCGCCGATCGTGTAGGCATAGCCGAGCAGCCCCAGGAAACGCGCCTGGCTTTCCTCGGTGCCGCCCTCGATCATCAGGCTGATGGTGAACTCCATCCGCTCGCGGTCGACCTCGGAGACGACGCGCTTGGCGAGCTTGTCGCGCCGCGCCCAGGCGCGGATGGCCAGCTCGAGGGCGGCGGCCACCTCGGCCCGGCGGCTGCTGGGCAGCTCGCGGAGCTGGGCGAGCTGCTCGCTCACCCCCAGCCTGCGATCCTGCTTGATCCGCTCCATGATGCGGCGGGTCTGGTTCTCCCGCCACTTGGCGAGGATGGCCTCGAGCAGCTCCTTGCGGCTCTTGAAGTGCCAGTAAAAGCTTCCCCGGCTCACGCCGATCTCGGCGGCCAGCGGCTCGACCCGAACCGCGTCGACGCTCATGTTCACGAGCCGCTGGGTCGCGGCGTCGATCCAGTCGTCGCGGGTCAGCTGGCGCTTTGCGGGCCCCGTCGCCCTGGCAGCACCCTGCGCTTTGGTTGTCCCCAACTCCGAATCCCCCGTTCTCCCGGTCCGCGACCGGCGCCTGATCGCCAACCCCCAGTTCATACGGCCAGTGCGCGCCCAGCGCGACTCCGTGATCGCGAGGCGCCGGTCTGGTGCGCCCGATGGGCTGGAGGTTCGTTCGACTGGGTGATTGCCTCCGACGATGCGACCCGATATCACAGACACTAGTGTACGTTCCGGAGCCGCCGGAGCGAGCGTGGGGGAGCTTCATGGCGGACGACGCAGTGCGGGCCGGGACATCGCTCCCGGAGACGGCCTCCGCGGCTGAGGCCGTCTCCGGCCACCGCGGCGCGATGTGGCTGCTGCTGCTGATCTACACGTTCAACTTCCTCGACCGGCAGGTGATCAACATCCTCGCCGAGCCGATCAAGCTCGAGCTTGGGTTGGCCGACTGGCAGCTGGGCGTCATGACGGGGCTCGCCTTCGCCCTCCTGTACAGCGTCCTGGGCATTCCCATCGCAAGGCTCGCGGAGCATGGCGACCGTCCCCGGATCATCGCCGCCTCGGTGTTCGTCTGGAGCAGCTTCACGGTGGCGTGCAGCTTCGTGACGAGCTTCCCGCAGATGATCCTGGCCCGCTTCGGGGTGGGCATCGGGGAGGCGGGTTGCAGCCCGCCGGCGCACTCGCTGATCTCCGACTACATGCCCCGCGAGAAGCGGGCCTCGGGGCTGGCGTTCTACGCCATGGGCACGCCCCTCGGGACGCTGCTCGGCATGGCCCTGGGTGGGGTGATCGCCGACGCGTACGGATGGCGCGCGGCGTTCCTGGTGGCGGGCGCGCCGGGCCTATTGCTGGCGCTCCTGGCCGCCACGACCCTGCACGAGCCGCGGCGCAAGCTGCGGGCCGCCATCGCCCAGAAGGCCGCGCAACGGCCGAAGTTCGCCGACGCCTGCCGGGAGTTGGCGACCAAGCGCACCTTCTGGCTGATCGCCTTCGCGGCCGCCTTCCAGGCCTTCGTCACCTATGGGCAGACCGCGTTCACGGCGTCCTTCTTCCTGCGCAACCACACCGCCGAGCTGGCCTCGCTGGGCGGCATGTTCGGCCTGAAGTCCGCGGGCTTCCTCGGGATCGCCATCGGGCTCACGAGCGGCGTGGCCGGCATCCTGGGCGCGGTGCTCGGCGGCCGGCTGTCCGACCGGCTGATCGCCAAGGACCTGCGGGCTCACGTCTACCTGCCCGCGGCGTTCGCGGCGCTCGCCCTGCCGTTCGTGGTCGGCGCGATGCTGGCACCGTCGGCGGCCGTGGGGATTCTGCTGCTGGCGGGCGCCGCCTTCCTGAACACGGCGTGGTTCGGACCGGTCTACGCCTCGATCCAGGGCCTGGTGCGGCCGGAAACCCGGGCGACGGCCGCGGCCGTGCTGCTGTTCACCCTGAACCTGATCGGTCTCGGCTTCGGGCCCCTGGCGGTGGGGGCGATCAGCGATCTCCTCGCCACCACCGGCGGCCTGGGCGCCGCCGAGGGGCTGCGCTGGGCGAAGATCATCGGGGAGGGGGTGATCGTGGTCTCGATCGTCCTGTTCCTGCTGGCCGCCAAGACCATCGACGAGGAAACCGTCAGCTAGACGCCGGACCGGAACCCGCAAGGAGCACGCCGTGGGCCCTCTCGAGGGATTGAAAGTCATCGACCTCGCCCGATTCGTCGCCGGGCCGTATTGCGCCATGATGCTGGGCGACATGGGGGCGGAAGTGATCAAGGTGGAGAGCGGCGGCGGCGACAGCCTGCGCCAGTATCCGCCGGACCTGGCCGGCACGAGCCTGAACTTCCACGTCATGAACCGCAGCAAGCGGGGCATTGCGCTCGATCTGCGCAACCGTGAGGGGCAGGACGTCCTGAAGGCCCTCGTGGCCGAGGCGGACGTGCTCGTGGAGAACTTCGTCCCCGGCACCATGGAGAAGATGGGCTGCAGCTGGGACGAGCTCAGGGCGATCAATCCCCGCCTGGTGATGGCCCGGATCAGCGGCTTCGGCCAGGACGGTCCGTACGCCCCGCGGCCCTGCTTCGACTCGGCCGCCCAGGCGATGAGCGGCCTCATGGACCTCACCGGCCCGCCGGACGGCCCGCCCGCGCTGATGGGGGTGTTTGTCTGCGACCACGTCGCCGGCCTTCATTCGACAATCGGCGTCCTAGGGGCGCTGCACGCGCGCCACCGCACCGGCCGCGGGCAGGTGGTCGACATCTCGCTGCTCGAAAGCGGCGCCTCCCTGTTGATGACGGCGATCCCCAACCAGATCCTGAACGGCGTGACCACGACCCGCACCGGGGCCCGCGGACGGGCGGTGGCCCCGAGCAACGTCTTCCAGGCCCGCGACGGCGCGTGGGTGCTGGTCCTGTGCGGCGGGGACGACATGTTCGAGCGGTTCCTCAGGGTCGCCGGCCGTCCGGAGCTGATGCATGACCCGCGGTTCGCCAGCAACGCGGCGCGGGTCGCCAACCTCGCCGCCACCGAGGCGATCGTCGAAGCCTGGGCGGCGGAGCGCGACGGCGGCGAGATCGAGGCGATCCTCGGAGAAGCCGGCGTTCCCTGCGCGCGGATCGCCACGGTGGCCGACGTAGTCGAGAACCCGCAGCTCCGGCATCGCGGGTTCATCGTCGAGATCGACCAGGGCGGCGGCGTCACCTTGCCGATGCAGGGAGCAGTCCCCCGGCTCTCCGACACGCCAGTGGGACCCCGTCGGCGAACCCCCGGCACCGGGGAGCACACCGATGAGATTCTAGAAGAGTGGCTCGGCTATGGGCCGGACCGAATCTCCGAGCTGCGGGCCTCGGCGGCGGTCTCGGGGCGTACTCGCGCCGATTGACAGCCTCCGGCCCGATGCCTAAACCATACACATCTGTATGGACTGGCTTAGTCGGAGTGACGGACCGTGAAGGGGCTTTCGGAGTGAGCGGCGGGGTGGCGGTGGAAGGGATGACGCGGCTGATCGCAGCCGACGAGGTGCCGGAGGGCGACGTGCGCCGGGTGCGGCCGGACGGCCTGGAGGCCGTCGCCGTCTGCCGGATCGAGGGCGCGTACTACGCCACCCAGGACCGCTGCAGTCACGCCAAGGCCTCGCTGAGCGAGGGCTGGGTCGAGGGGCACGATCTCTGCTGCCCGGTCCACGACGGCCGGTTCGATGTGCGCGACGGTCGACCGATGTGTTTCCCGGCCACGGATCCGATCCGGGCATTCCCCGTGCAGGTGGTGGACGGGGTGGTCTTCGCCGATCTGCGCGCCGCGCGGACGGACCAGGAGGTTTCAGGATGAGCGAACAGTTGCAGGTCGAGGACTGGGCCCGCCCTTCGGCACAGTCGCTGCGCGAACTGGTCGACCTTGAGGCCGGGCGGATCTCGCCGCGGATCTTCTGGGACGAGGCGATCTACCGGCTGGAGCTCGAGCGGATTTTCGCGCGCTGCTGGATCTTCGTGGCCCACGAGAGCCAGGTCGCGGGTCCGGGTGACTTCCTGACCACCACGATCGGCGAGGACGGCGTCATCGTCGCCCGCGGCAACGATGGCCAGGTGCGGGTGTTCCTCAATGCCTGCCCGCACCGGGGCAACCGGGTGTGCTTCGCCGAAGCCGGCAACGCGCGGCGGTTCACCTGCAACTATCACGGCTGGGCGTTCGGTCGCGACGGCGCCCTCCTGGGGATGCCCGCCGAGGAGATCTACGAGAAGACCTGCCCCGACTTCGACAAGTCCGAGATGGGCCTGATGCAGGCCCGGGTGGGGTCGTACAAGGGACTGATCTTCGCCACCTTCGATCCGGGCGCGCCCAGCCTCGACGACTACCTTGGCGACTACCGCTGGTACCTCGACGTGCTGCTGGACACGGACGAGGGGGGGACGGAGTTCCTGACGGGAAACATCAAGTCCTGGATCGACTGCAACTGGAAGGTCCCGGCCGAGAATTTCGTTGGGGATTCCCTGCACGCCCAGTGGACGCACAACTCCGGAGCTGTCGCCATGCTCGGCGGGGGCGTCGGCAAGGCCAAGCAGGACAGCGTCTACCAAGCCAACGCCAACGGCCATGGCATGCAGTTCGGCTTCGACATGGTCGGCAACGTCATGACCCTCGGCGAGCCGGAGGTGGTCGAATACATCCGCGAGCGGGAAGCGCTGGTCGCCGAGCGGCTCGGCAAGCTGCGGTCGCGGATGGTGGGGGCCATGGGTTCGGCTACCCTGTTCCCGCACTTCTCGTTCCTCGCCGGCCTGAACACGATCCGCACCTGGAACCCGCGCGTCCGCAGCGGACGGAGCTGCACACCTGGGTGCTGGTGAACAAGAGCGCCCCGGAGTCGATCAAGGAGAAGTACCGGCGCGGCGTCATGCGGACCTTCTCGCCGTCGGGCACCCTGGAGATGGACGATGGGGAAAACTGGGAGAACGCCACCCGGACGGCGGCCGGCGTCGTGGCCCGTCGCCAGAAGCTCCACTACAGCCTCGGCCTGAACAGCAACGTCGAGCACGAGGAGCTTCCCGGCAATGTTCACCAACGGAAGTTCAATGATTCCAATCAGCGGGCATTCTATGGACGGTGGCTCGACCTGGTGAGCGCCGAGGATTGGTCGCAAGTTCCGGGGGGGCGCTGATCGTGAGCCAGGCGAGACAGATCGACCCCGCGGACGTCATCCGGTCACCGAAGCCGCCAAGCTTCCCCGCTCTGCCGGATCGCGATCTCGTGTTCGAGATCGAGCAGTTCCTCTACCGCGAGGCGCGGTTGTTGGACCAGGAGCGGTACGAGGAGTGGCTCGGGCTGATGACCGAGGACGTCCACTACTGGATGCCCGGCATGCAGGCCCGCTACCGCAACGACACCACGGCCGGGCCGCTGATCGAGCGGATGGCCTTCTACGACGACGACCTGCTCAACCTGCGCCGCCGGGTAACCCGGTTCATGCACGCCACCGCCTGGGCGGAGGACCCGCCGACGCGGGCCGTGCACATCATCAACAACGTCGAGGTCGAGCTCACCGCGGTCGAGGGCGAGTACCAGGTCTATTCGACCTTCGTGAACTGCCGGGGGCGCAACGAGTCGGAAGAGAACTGGCTCGCGGGGCGTCGGACCGACCTGCTGCGGCGCCAGGCCGACGGCGGGCTGCGGCTGGCGCGGCGGGAGATCCACATCACCCAGACCGTGCTGCTCGCCAAGAACCTGAACGTGTTCCTGTGAGCGCGGCGTCATGAGCGGCTGGCTGGACGACCAGGTGGCGATCGTCACCGGCGCCGCTACGGGCATTGGACGCGCGGTGGTCCAGCGCTTCATGGACGAAGGCGTGCGTGGCCTCGTCGCGGTGGACCGGGATGCGGCCGGGGTGGCGGCGCTCGCCGAGGCGCACGGCGACCGGATCCGGACCGTGGTGGGCGACGTGCGGGAATGGGCTTCCCACGAGAGCGCGGTGGCGACCGCCGTCTCGACGTTCGGGCGCCTCGACGTCGCGGTCGGCAATGCCGGGGTGTTCGATTTCCATCGCCCCCTGGCGCGGTACACGCCCGAAAGCCTCGTCGCCGCCATGGACGAGATCTACGCCATCAACGTGCGTGGCTACCTGCTGCTGGCGCTCGCCACACGCGAAGCCCTGACGCAGAGCCGCGGCAGCCTGATCTACACGGGCTCGGTGGCGAGCCATGAGGCGGGCGGGGGCGGCGTGCTCTACGTCTCGTCCAAGCACGCCGTGCTGGGGCTCATCCGCCGGCTGGCGCTGGAGTTCGCACCCGATGTCCGGGTCAACGGCGTGGGACCGGGCGCGACGCTCACCGAGCTGCGCGGCATGGACGCCCTGGGCCAGGCGCAGCGGTCGCTCGGCGCAGACCGGGAAGCTTCGGCCGCGCGCATCGTCCCGACCAATCCCCTGCGCCTGGCGCAGGAAGCCGATGACCACGCCGGCCTGTATGTCCTGCTCGCCAGTCGGCGCGACTCTCGCGCAGTGACCGGCCAGCTGATGTTGAGCGACGGTGGCGTGGGGGTACGTCCGATCGCCCCGTTCTAGGCCCGCCGATTGACACCCGGCATGCTGTCAACTACCAGACAGAACTGTATGGTGATCCCGGGGTAGACGTTCACTCGTCCCGCGGGAACAGCCCTCGCGGAGGAGAATTTCGGATCATGCAGCAGGCGCAGATCGCCGAAGTCGCCCGCCAGCTGGACGAGGCCGAAAAGACCGGCCAGCCGATCCGGCAGCTGTCGCTGCAGTATCCGGAGATCACCTTCGAGCAGGCGTACGCTGTCCAGGAAGAATGGGTGAAGCTGAAGGTCGTGCGCGCGCGCGGACGCGGAACATCGGAACGATCAGGCTACAACGACCATGGACCC
>NZ_JALDPT010000089.1 GCF_022695515.1 Phenylobacterium aquaticum | reverse complement strand
AGCAGATGGGGTGGATGGCTCCCGCTCCCGGCCTCAGAGGGCCAATGTGGTTGCCGTCATGCCAACCTGAGCATTGGGAGCCACCCACCATGGAGATTACCACTGTCGGCCTGGACCTGGCCAAGAACGTCTTCCAAGTCCACGCGATCAGCAGCGCGGGCGAGGTCGTCATCCGTCGGGCCCTGAAACGGGCGCAGATGATCCCGTTCTTCAGCAAGCTGTCGCCCTGCCTCATCGGGATCGAGGCCTGCGGCACAAGCCACTATTGGGCGCGGGAGTTGGTCCGCCTTGGACACCAGGTGCGGTTGATGCCGCCAGCCTATGTCAAGCCTTACGTGAAGCGCGGCAAGACCGACGCCGGCGACGCCGAGGCGATCTGCGAGGCGGTGACGCGGCCGACCATGCGCTTCGTGCCGATCAAGTCTGTGGAGCAGCAGGCAGCATTGTCGCTGCATCGGACGCGCGATCTGCTGGTCCGCCAGCGCACCCAGCTGGTCAACATGATCCGAGGGCTGCTGGCGGAGTTCGGCATCGACATCCCCAAGGGGATCACCCACGCCCTGGCGTTCGTTCGGCGAGTGGTGGCCGGCGAGGCGCACGAGGTCCCAGAGCTCGCGGCCAAGGTGATAGCCGCCCTGGCCGAACAGGCGCTCGAAGGACAGGGTCGCATCCGCCAGCTCGAGCGGGACCTGCTGGCCTGGTATCGCACCAGCGATCTGGCCCGACGCATCGCCACCGTGCCGGGTGTGGGCCTGCTGGGCGCCACCGCCCTGGCCGCCACCGTGACCGATCCCACCCAGTTCCACTCCGGTCGCCAGTTCGCCGCGTGGCTTGGGCTCACGCCGCTCAACAACTCCAGCGGCGGCAAGGAGCGGCTCGGCCGGATCTCCAAGATGGGTGATCAGTACCTGCGACGGCTGCTGGTCACAGGCATGACAGCCCTCGTCCGGCGCAACCTGCACCATCCCGAAGCCGCCGATCCGCGCATTGCCGCGCTGCTCGCCCGCAAGCCGGTACGGCTGGCCACCGTCGCCATGGCCAACCGAGCGGCGCGGGCGATCTGGGCCATCATGGTGCGCGGCGAGGTCTACCGCGCGCCGGAGACCGCCGCCGCATAGCGAACCTACCCATCAGCGCCGCCACGAGGAGCGCTTCAGAAGTTGCGAGGACCATGTGAAGTGATGGCGAACCGGTCAGACCGGGGACGAGGACAACCAGCGTGAAGGTCCAGGGCGTCATAGCCCGCAAAGCAGAGTAGGACCTCGTCCGCGGAAACCATCAGGGCCAGCGGTCCATGACCGCGCAAACAGGCCGGACACAAGACTGCACCCGACCACGACGCCGAAACCTCACATCAACCCTTGCAATGCGGGAGCCATCCACACAGGACCTTC
>NZ_JALDPT010000088.1 GCF_022695515.1 Phenylobacterium aquaticum | reverse complement strand
CGGCCTCACCCGAGAGCTCCGCGTCCTTGGAGGACTGACGGGCGATCTTCTCGGTCTGGCTGGCGTTGTCGGCGTTCTGTTTGATGTTGGAGGCCATTTGCTCCATCGAGGCCGAGGCCTCCTCGGCCGCCGCGGCCTGTTCGGTGGCGCCCTGGCTCACCTGTTCGGCCGCGGACGAGAGCTGTTCGCTGCCGGCCGAGACATTCTCCGAAGCCGAGATCGCGTCGGAGACCACGCCGCGCAGGCGCTCCACCATGCGTTCCAGCGCCAGGCCAAGGGTGTCCTTGTCGGAGCGCGGCTTGACGTGAACCGTGAGGTCGCCGTCGGCGATGGTGTCGGCCAGGACGGCGGTCTCGCGCAGATTGGCGACCATCCGCTCGAAGGACTTGCCCAGGACGTCCTTGTCCGACAGCGGCTGGGGCTGGACCGACAGATCGCCGGCCGCGAGGGTGTCGGCGACCTGAGCCGTGGCGCGGAGATTGGCGGTCATGACATTGACCGTCTCGATCAGGTCCTTGATCTCGTCATTGGTCGTGGTCTTGACCGAGGCGCTGAGGTCGCCGATCGCGACGGCCTCGGCGATGACGGCGATCTTGCGCAGGCCCCGGCTGACGGTGAGCGACAGCCACACGGCCATGGCGATCGCAGTGGCGAGCGAGGCGACGGCCACCAGCATCATCACCAGGCGGGTGGTGTCATAGGCCGCGTCGGTGCGGGTGTTGGTGTCGTCGAGCTCTTTCTGTTCCAGGGCCTCAATGTCCTTCACCGCCAGGGCGGCGTCGGCGGCGTAGCGGCGGCCCTGGGTGGAGGAGAGCGCCGCGGCCTCGGCCCGACGGCCGGCGTTCATGGCCGCATTGACCTTGTCATTGGTGTCGGTGAACCCGATCCAGGCCTGATGCACCGCATCCCACTTGGCCAGGCTGTCGGCCGTGGCGATCTTGCGGGCCTTCTCGTAGTCGGCGTTAAAGGCGTCCCGTTCCTGGGCCCCCGTGCGCTCCATCGCTTCGCGCTGCTCGCCGGCGGCGTCGAGAATGATGTCCTTCTCGGCGTTGGCGACGTTGATCAGATGGATGTGCAGCTGCTGGGCGAGGCGGATGCGGGCTACCGGCCCGCCCACGGCGTCGTCGAACTCGCTGTTCGACTTGGCCGCGCTGGCCAGTCCAAAGACCGTGGTGATCGCCAGCAGCGCGATGATGGCGCCGAAGGCGAGACCCAGCTTGAGTTTGATCGTGAAGCGCATGGCTCAGTCTCTCGGTCTTTGAACGGGTCGGACGTCAGTAGTCGGTGAAGTCGTCGTCGGCCGGGTCGGCGCCGCCCTGGGACATGTCCAGGGCGAAGCCCTGGGCCAGGGCCTGCTGGGCGGCGACCGGGGCACGGGCGGGGCGGCGGACCGGCGCCGGGCGGGCGG
>NZ_JALDPT010000087.1 GCF_022695515.1 Phenylobacterium aquaticum | reverse complement strand
GAGCCCATGCCGATGAGCTCGGCGCCCAGGGCTAACGCGGCGCGTTCGGCCTGTTCCGGCGGGCGGGTTCGGCTGACCAGGATCTTCAGCGCGCCGGGGCAGGGGCCGAGCGCGGGCGCGTCGGTGCAATAGGCGACGCCGAGGTCCGGCTGGGCCACGGCGCCGATGGCGGCGACGCCGTCGATGGCGAGCGCCACATGTACCGCCCAGTCGGGGCGGGCTTCGGAATATTCCCGGGTGCCGTCGAGGGGATCGACGATCCAGACGCGGGACTTCTCCAGCCGGGCCGGATCGGCCGCGCCTTCCTCCGACAGCACGCCGTCCTCAGGCCGCTGGTGGGCGAGCGCCTGGACCAGGAACTGGTGGGCGACGGCGTCGCCTGCCGCGCCCAGGGCCTTGCCGGTGACGAGGCCGCTTTCGCGCAGGGTGATCAGCAACTGGCCGGCGGTCTCGGCGAGCTTCAGGGCCAGTTCGGCGTCGGTCATGGGTGGGCTTCCAGCCAGGTGGTGATCGCCTCGGCGGCCTGGGCCGGGGTCATGGCCTGGGTGTCGATGCGGATCTCCGGATTTTCCGGCGCTTCGTACGGGCTGTCGATGCCCGTGAAGTTCTTCAGCTGACCGGAGCGGGCCTTGGCGTAGAGGCCTTTTACGTCGCGGCGCTCGGCCTCGGCCAGGGAGGTGTCGATATGGACCTCGATGAAGTCGCCCTCGGGCATCAGCTCGCGGGCCATCCGCCGCTCGGCCCGGAAGGGCGAGATGAAGGAGACCAGCACGATCAGGCCGGCGTCGGCCATCAGCTTGGCCACCTCGGCGACGCGGCGGATGTTCTCCACCCGGTCCTCGTCGGTGAAGCCGAGATCCTTGTTCAGGCCGTGGCGGACATTGTCGCCGTCCAGCAGATAGGTGTGGCGGCCTTCGGCGTAGAGCTTCTTCTCGACCAGATTGGCGATGGTCGACTTGCCGGCGCCGGAGAGGCCGGTCAGCCAGACCACCTTGCCGCCGTGGCCCATCTGGGCCGCGCGGGCGGCGCGGTCGATATCCAGCGCCTGCCAGTGGATGTTCTGGGAGCGGCGCAGGGCGAAGTGCAGCATGCCGGCTGCGACCGTGCGGTTGGAGATCCGGTCGATGAGGATGAAGCCGCCGAGATCGCGGTTCTCGGCATAGGCGTCGAAGGCGATGGCCGCGTCGAGGGAGAGGTTGCAGACCCCGATCTCGTTGAGCTCCAGGCGCTTGGCGGCCAGGTGCTCGAGCGTGTTCACATTGACCTTGTACTTGGGCTCGGTGATCGAGGCGCCGACCGTGCGGGTCCCGATCTTCAAGAGATAGGGCCGGCCGGGCAGCATGGCCTCGTCGTCCATCCAGACTACGGTGGCCTCGAACTGGTCGGCGACCTCGGGCGGCGAGGCGGCGGTCGACAGCACGTCGCCGCGGG
>NZ_JALDPT010000086.1 GCF_022695515.1 Phenylobacterium aquaticum | reverse complement strand
CGCCGGCGCGGTGCGCGGCGCGCGCGGGGCGGGCTGGCGCTTCAGGCCCCACAGCGGGCGGATCGGCCCGATGCGGCGCACCAGTTCATAGACCAGCAGGCTGCCGCCGAGGGTCGAGGTGGCGAGCAAGGGCGCTTCGACCTCCACCGGCAGGTTCAGCGGGGCGAGTTGGTGGGCGACCACGACCAGAATGGTCTGGTGGGCGAGATAGCAGGGAAAGACCGCGTCGGTCAGATAGCGCAGCAGCGGACCGTCGGCCTGGCGGATATGGCGACTGGCGAAGCCGAGGACCGCGCAGATCGTCGCCCACTGGTCGATGGCGTACATGCTGTTCTGGACGAGACCGTTGAGGACCATGCCGCCGGGACTGGCCTCCAGGGCGATCAACAGGGGCAGGGCCAGGGCGGCGAGCCCGAGGGCGGGCCATCTCAGCCGCTCGAAATTGGCCCAGGTCCGATCGCTGAGCGCCAGCACGAAGCCCAGCAGGAACACGCCCAGAGAGGCGGCGTGGTTGTACCAGTCGGTGGTCAGGTGGTTGGACAGGCCATAGGTCGCGAACAGGGATTGCCGCGCAAAGGCGAGATAGGCGATCGGCAGGACCAGCAGCAGGGGGCCGGTCAGCAGGATCTCGAAGACCCGCTGAAGGACGCGCACCACGGCCGGCTGCAGCAGCAGGACCGCGGCGACCAGGCTGTAGACGGCGATATAGAGCACGAACCACAGGTGGTTCAGCGGGATCCCGTCCCGGAAGCCCTGAAGGCTGAACTCGCTGAGCCACCAGGCGGCGAAGGTCTCGCGCCAGCCGAACTTGTCCATGGCCTCGATCCAGGACTGCGGCGGGACCAGCACCAGCACGCCGAACAGAAAGGGCGGAATAAGCCGGGCGGCGCGCGCCCGGACGACCTGGACGGCGGTCATGCGGCGGCTCATGAACCGCAGCGCCACGCCGGAGACCAGGAACAGCAGGGTCAGGCGCCAGGGATTGGTGATCAGCGCCCCGTAGCGCAGCCACTCGAAGGTCCGCGGGCTGTGCACATGCCAGTCCCACGGCGCGTAATAGAGACCCACATGATAGATGATCAGCAGGCCGAAGGCCCCGACGCGGATCCAGTCGATGTCGGCGCGGCGGGTCATGGGCTGGACGGGCAGGGACACGTTTTTCCTATGCGTCGGAAAACGCGCCTCTGTCCACGATGGATGCGTTTCAGGTCTGTAGCGCAACGACACAGGCCCCAGGTCCGGGCGCCGGAAAAGGCGGCGCCGGGGTCTGGGGGCGCGCAAATCCAAGGCGGCCAAGGCCTGTGGCTCACCTCGCGCCCGACTTGGGGATCAAGGCGGATGACGCGCGGGCGGACCGGGCGTTTGCTGATCGGCAGATGAGGTCCTGTCGGAGGTGATCTCGTCTCCCGCGACGGTCCTCCCTGGTCCCAGCGGCTTCGGCCCCGGCTCGAATAAATCGGGCCGGGGCCGATCGCGTTTCAGGCCCCTTGCGGCGTGGGGGCGGGGGGCGTCGGCGCGGCCGGCGGCGTAGCGGGGGCGGGC
>NZ_JALDPT010000085.1 GCF_022695515.1 Phenylobacterium aquaticum | reverse complement strand
GGCGTACCTTTTGTATAATGGGTCAGCGACTTCATGTGCCGTGCAAGCTTAAGCCGTTAGGTGTAGGCGCAGCGAAAGCGAGTCTGAATAGGGCGAATAAGTACGTCGCATGACGACCCGAAACCAGGTGATCTATCCATGAGCAGGTTGAAGGTAAGGTAACACTTACTGGAGGACCGAACCCGTGAATGTTGAAAAATTCTGGGATGACTTGTGGATAGGGGTGAAAGGCCAATCAAACCTGGACATAGCTGGTTCTCCGCGAAAACTATTTAGGTAGTGCGTCGGACGAATTCCTTGGGGGGTAGAGCACTGGATGGATGCGGGGGTCGCGAGATCTACCAATTCTAACCAAACTCCGAATACCCAAGAGAACTATCCGGCAGACACACGGCGGGTGCTAACGTCCGTCGTGAAAAGGGAAACAACCCTAACCATCATCTAAGGCCCCCAAGTCACGGCTAAGTGGGAAACGATGTGGGATTGCTTTGACAACCAGGATGTTGGCTTAGAAGCAGCCATCATTTAAAGAAAGCGTAACAGCTCACTGGTCAAGCGATCCTGCGCGGAAAATGTAACGGGGCTCAAGCCGTGCGCCGAAGGTATGGGTTCGCGTAAGCGAGCGGTAGCGGAGCGTTCCGTAAGCCTGTGAAGGTCAGCTGTGAGGCTGGCTGGAGGTATCGGAAGTGAAAATGCTGACATGAGTAGCGACAAAGAGTGTGAGAGACACTCTCGCCGAAAGTCCAAGGGTTCCTGCGTAAAGCTAATCTGCGCAGGGTTAGCCGGCCCCTAAGGCGAGGCCGAAAGGCGTAGTCGATGGGAATCAGGTGAATATTCCTGAGCCAGTTGGAAGTGACGAATGCCGTAAATTGTGAGGGCTTATTGGATTGTTCCTTGCAGTGAAGGGGTTCCTGGAAATAACTCCAACGGAGACCGTACCCGAAACCGACACAGGTGGACAGGTAGAGTATACCAAGGCGCTTGAGAGAACTATGCTGAAGGAACTCGGCAAATTGCACGCGTAACTTCGGGATAAGCGTGACTCTGCTTAGGGCAACCTTAGTAGAGTGGCACAGGCCAGGGGGTAGCGACTGTTTATCAAAAACACAGGGCTCTGCGAAGCCGCAAGGCGACGTATAGGGTCTGACGCCTGCCCGGTGCCGGAAGGTTAAAAGGAGGGGTGCAAGCTCCGAATTGAAGCCCCGGTAAACGGCGGCCGTAACTATAACGGTCCTAAGGTAGCGAAATTCCTTGTCGGGTAAGTTCCGACCTGCACGAATGGCGTAACGACTTCCCCACTGTCTCCAGCATAGGCTCAGCGAAATTGAATTCCCCGTGAAGATGCGGGGTTCCCGCGGTCAGACGGAAAGACCCTATGAACCTTTACTATAGCTTCGCCTTGGCGTTAGCGACAACATGTGTAGGATAGGTGGGAGGCTATGAATCCGGGGCGCCAGTTCCGGGGGAGCCAACCTTGAAATACCACCCTTGTTGTCGTTGACGTCTAACCGAGACCCGTTATCCGGGTCCGGGACATGGCGTGGCGGGTAGTTTGACTGGGGCGGTCGCCTCCCAAAGTGTAACGGAGGCGCGCGATGGTGAGCTCAGAGCGGTCGGAAATCGCTCGTCGAGTGCAATGGCATAAGCTCGCCTGACTGAGAGACTGACAAGTCGATCAGAGACGAAAGTCGGCCATAGTGATCCGGTGGTTCTGCATGGAAGGGCCATCGCTCAACGGATAAAAGGTACTCTAGGGATAACAGGCTGATTTTGCCCAAGCGTCCACAGCGACGGCAAAGTTTGGCACCTCGATGTCGGCTCATCACATCCTGGGGCTGGAGCAGGTCCCAAGGGTTCGGCTGTTCGCCGATTAAAGTGGTACGTGAGCTGGGTTCAGAACGTCGTGAGACAGTTTGGTCCCTATCTGCCGTGGGTGTACGAAGCTTGAGAGGATCTGTCCCTAGTACGAGAGGACCGGGATGGACACACCTCTGGTGGACCTGTCGTGGCGCCAGCTGCGCAGCAGGGTAGCTAAGTGTGGAATAGATAACCGCTGAAAGCATCTAAGCGGGAAACTAACCTCAAAACAAGGCTTCGCCGAGAGCCGTGGTAGACCACCACGTTGATAGGCCAGGTGTGGAAGTGCCGCGAGGCATGCAGCTTACTGGTACTAATCGCTCGATCGGCTTGATCGTTCTTAGTTGAACTCATGAGAGCGCTTTGAATTGCCTCTCAGATGATGATGTCTTCTCTCTTCAACTTGCATCCGTTTCGTTGACCTGGTGGTTCTGCCGAGAGGTCCCCACCCGATCCCATTCCGAACTCGGTCGTTAAGCCTCTCTGGGCCAATGGTACTTCGTCTTAAGGCGCGGGAGAGTAGGTCGCCGCCAGGTCTACCAAACGGATGCATAACCCAAACCCTTCAATCACGATCAACACCCTGACGCGGGGTGGAGCAGCCCGGTAGCTCGTCAGGCTCATAACCTGAAGGTCACAGGTTCAAATCCTGTCCCCGCACCCAA
>NZ_JALDPT010000083.1 GCF_022695515.1 Phenylobacterium aquaticum | reverse complement strand
GACCAACGTCTCCAACCTCGATGCGACGACCGTCGGCGCCCTGACCACCACCCAGGTAAAGGGCCTCACGGCCGATCAGCTGCGCGGCCTGACCACCACGGACGTCGGCGAACTCTCCTCGACCCAGGTCGGCGCCCTCAGCTCCACCCAACTCGGCGCCCTGACCTCCTCGGCCTTGTCGGCGCTCAGCTCCACCCAGGTCGGCGCGCTTTCGACGACCCAGCTCAAGGGCCTGACCACGACCCAGGCCGGCGGCCTGACGACCACCGACATCGGTGAGCTCTCCTCGACCCAGATCGGTTCGCTGGCGACGACCCAGCTGGCCGCCCTGACCGCCACCGCGGTGTCCGCCCTCGACGCCACCCAGGTCGGTTCGCTGAACGCCACCCAGGTGAAGGCGCTCACCACCACCCAGCTTGGCGGTCTCTCGACCACCGACATCGGCGAGCTCTCCTCGACCCAGGTCGGCGCCCTGACCTCGACCCAGCTGAACGGCCTGTCGACGACCAATGTCGGCGCGCTCTCGACGACCCAGCTGACCGGCCTGACCTCGACCCAGCTCGGGACGCTCTCGACCACGACCCTGTCGACCCTCGACGCGACCCAGGTCGGCTCGCTCTCGACCACCCAGGTGGCCGGCCTCAACGGCACCCAGCTGCGGTCGCTCTCGACCACGGACTTCGGCGAGCTGACCACCACCCAGCTCACCTCGCTGTCCTCGACCCAACTCGGCGCCCTGTCGTCGACGAATGTCTCGGCACTCGACGCGACCCAGGTGGGCGCGCTCTCCACGACCCAGCTGAAGGGCCTCACGGCTGATCAGGCTCGCGGCCTGACCACCACCGATATCGGCGAGCTGTCCTCGACCCAGATCGGCAGCCTGGCCACCACCCAGCTGGCCGCGCTCACCGCCACGGCGGTCTCGGCGCTGGACGCCACCCAGGTCGGCGCACTCTCGCCGACCCAGATCAAGGCTCTGACCACCACCCAGCTCGGCGGTCTGTCGACCACCGACATCGGCGAGCTGTCCTCGACCCAGGTCGGGGCCCTGAGCGCGACCCAGATCGCCTCGCTCAGCTCCACCAATGTCGGGGCGCTGTCGACGACCCAGCTGACCGGCCTGACCTCGACCCAGCTCGGGGCCCTGTCGAACACCACGCTCTCGACCCTGGACGCGACCCAGGTCGGCTCGCTCTCGACCACCCAGGTCCAGGGCCTGACCGGCACCCAGCTGCGCAGCCTGACGACCACGGACTTCGCCGACCTCACGACCACTCAGATCGGCTCGCTGACCGCCACCCAGCTGAGCGCCCTGTCGGCGACCAACATCTCCAACCTGGACGCCACGACCGTCGGCGCCCTGACCACCACCCAGGTGAAGGGGCTCACGGCCGATCAGCTGCGCGGCCTGACCACCACCGACGTGGGCGAGCTCTCCTCGACCCAGGTCGGCGCGCTCAGCTCGACCCAGCTTGGCGCGCTCAGCGCCGGCGCCCTGTCGGCCCTGGATGCGACCCAGGTTGGCGTCCTGTCGACGACCCAGCTCAAGGGCCTCACGACCACCCAGGCCGGCGCTCTGACCACCACCGACATCGGTGAGCTGTCGTCCACCCAGATCGGCTCGCTCGCGACCACCCAGCTCGCCGCCCTGACGGCGACCGCGGTCTCGGCGCTCGACGCCACCCAGGTCGGCTCTCTGAGCGCGACCCAGGTCAAGGCTCTGACCACCACCCAACTGGGCGGCCTCTCGACCACGGACATCGGGGAGCTCTCCTCGACCCAGGTGGGCGCGCTTTCCGCGACCCAGCTGAACGGCCTGTCGACCACCAATGTCGGCGCGCTCTCGACCACCCAGCTGACTGGCCTCACCTCGACCCAACTCGGGGCCCTGTCGAACACCACGCTCTCGACGCTGGACGCGACCCAGGTCGGTTCGCTCTCCACCACCCAGGTGAGCGGCCTGACGGCGACCCAGCTGCGCAGCCTGACCACCACCGACTTCGGCGAACTGACCACGACCCAGCTGGACTCGCTCTCGGCGACCCAGCTCGGCGCGCTTAGCGCGACCAATGTGTCGGCCCTGGACGCCACCCAGGTCGGCGGCCTTTCCACGACGCAGGTGAGGGGGCTCACCACCGACCAGCTGCGCGGCCTGACCACGACGGACGTCGGCGAACTCAGCTCCACCCAGGTCGGCGCTCTGACCTCGACCCAGCTTGGCGCCCTGACCGCCACCGCCCTGTCGTCGCTCAGCTCGACCCAGGTCGGCGCGCTCTCGACGACCCAGCTCAAGGGCCTGACCACGACCCAGGTCGGCGGTCTGACCACCACCGACATCGGGGAGCTCTCCTCGACCCAGATCGGTTCGCTGGCGACCACCCAGCTGGCCGCCCTGACCGCCACCGCGGTCTCGGCGCTTGACGCCACCCAGGTCGGCTCGCTGAGCGCCACCCAGGTCAAGGCTCTGACCACCACCCAGCTTGGCGGTCTGTCGACCACGGACATCGGTGAACTGTCCTCGACCCAAGTCGGGGCCCTGACCTCGACCCAGCTGAACGGCCTGTCGACGACCAATGTCGGCGCGCTCTCCACCACCCAGCTGACCGGCCTGACCTCGACCCAGCTCGGGACGCTCTCGACCACGGCGCTCTCGACCCTGGACGCCACCCAGGTCGGCTCGCTGTCCACCACCCAGGTGGCCGGCCTCAACGGCACCCAGCTGCGGTCGCTCTCGACCACGGACTTCGGCGAGCTGACCACGACCCAGCTGGACTCGCTGTCCTCGACCCAGCTCGGCGCCCTGTCGGCGACCAATGTCTCGGCCCTGGATGCGACCCAGGTCGGCGCGCTCTCGACCACCCAGCTGAAGGGCCTCACGGCCGACCAGGCCCGGGGTCTGACCACCACCGACATCGGTGAGCTGTCCTCGACCCAGATCGGCAGTCTCGCCACCACCCAACTGGCGGCCCTGACAGCCACCGCGGTGTCGGCGCTCGACGCGACCCAGACCGGCGCCCTGTCGACCACTCAGATCAAGGCGCTCACCACCACCCAGCTCGGCGGTCTCTCGACCACCGACATCGGTGAGCTGTCGTCGACCCAGGTCGGGGCTCTGACCGCGACCCAGATCGCCTCGCTCAGCTCGACCAATGTGGGCTCGCTCTCCACGACCCAACTGACGGGCCTGACCTCGACCCAGCTCGGGGCCCTGTCGAACACCACGCTCTCGACCCTGGACGCGACCCAGGTCGGTTCGCTCTCGACGACCCAGGTCCAGGGCCTGACCGGCACCCAGCTGCGCAGCCTGACGACCACGGACTTCGCGGACCTGACGACGACCCAGATCGGCTCGCTCACCGCGACTCAGCTGAGCGCT
>NZ_JALDPT010000082.1 GCF_022695515.1 Phenylobacterium aquaticum | reverse complement strand
CGCCACGGCCGCGGCTGCGGCCACCGGCGCGGTCGCCGCCGCGCTCGCGGCCGCCCTTGCGGTCGTCGCGGCGCTCGTCCTTGATCGCCGCGAAGTCGACGCCTTCCAGCACCACTTCCTGCGGGGTGGAGCCGATCAGCTTGATCACCTTGTCGATGTTCTTCGCATCGGCCGGGGTGACGATCATGTAGGTCTTGCCGAGCTTGCCCGCCCGGCCGGTGCGGCCGATCCGGTGGACATAGTCGTCGGCGTGGTGCGGCACGTCGTAATTGAAGACGTGGCTCACGTCCGGAACGTCCAGGCCGCGAGCGGCGACGTCGGAGGCGCAGAGCAGCTTGAGCTCCCCCTTGCGGAAGGCTTCCAGCGTGCGCATCCGGGTCTGCTGGTCCAGGTCCCCGTGGATCGGCGCGGCGTCGAAGCCGTGCGTCTTCAGGGACTTGGCCACGATGTCCACTTCCGACTTGCGGTTGCAGAACACGATGCCGTTGCGGACGTCGTCGGCGCCGATCAGCATGCGCAGCGCGGTGCGCTTGGCCTTGGGATCGGAGGTCGGCAGCCGCACGATGTGCTGGGTGATGGTGGTGGCGGTGGTGGCCGGCCGGGTCGCCTCGATCCGCACCGGATCATTGAGGAACTGCTTGGTCAGCCGGGTGATCTCGGGCGGCATGGTCGCCGAGAAGAACAGGGTCTGCTTCTTGGCGGGCGTCAGCTTGAAGATGCGTTCGATGTCGGGGATGAACCCCATGTCGAGCATCCGGTCGGCCTCGTCGACCACCAGGATCTGCACCCCGGTCAAGAGCAGCTTGCCGCGTTCGAAATGGTCCAGCAGACGGCCAGGCGTGGCGATCAACACGTCGACCCCGCGGTCGAGCTTGAGCTCCTGGTCGGAGAAGGAGACCCCGCCGATCAGCAGGGCCCAGGACAGCTTCTGCTTCTGCCCCTTGGAATATTTCTCGAAGGACGAGGCGACCTGGTCGGCCAGTTCGCGCGTCGGCGCGATCACCAGCGAGCGCGGCATGCGCGCCTTGGACCGGCCGGCGGCCAGTCGGTCGATCATCGGAAGGGTGAAGGCCGCAGTCTTGCCGGTGCCGGTCTGGGCGATGCCCAGCACGTCCTTGCCGGCCAGAGCGACCGGAATGGCCTGTTCCTGAATAGGTGTAGCGGTCGTGTAGCCGGTGTCGGCCACGGCCTGAAGAGTCGCGGGCGAAAGGCCCAGTTCTGAAAATTCTGTCATCAAGCGCTAATGGGGGGCGGCGGTTCGCCCATGAGGGCTCGCCAACCGCGGCGGCGCGAACGGCGATCGTCACGCGCGGCGGAAGATAGGGGCTGGGGATATCAAGTCAACGCGTTAGAGAATCTAGTTGTTCGCCCGGCCCGGCTGCGGCCCTCGCAAGCTGTCGTCGCCTCGCGATTGGGCGTTCAACTAGACGTCCAGGTCGGCCACCGCGAATTCGGCGTTTTCCTGGATGAAGCGGAAACGCAGTTCCGGTTTGCGGCCCATCAGGGTTTCGACCAGATCCTGCACCAGCTCTTCGGCCCGCGGCAGGGTGACCCGCGCGAGCGTCCGCTTGGCCGGATCCATGGTGGTTTCCTTCAACTGGGCCGGCATCATCTCGCCAAGACCCTTGAACCGCCCGATCTCCGGCTTCTTGCCCTTGAACTCGGTGGCCAGCAGCTCGTCGCGATGGACCTCGTCGCGGGCGTACATGCTCTTGCCGCCATGGCTGATCCGATAGAGCGGGGGCAGGGCCAGATAGAGCCGCCCGGCCCGGATCAGGTCGGGCATGGTGCGGTAGAAGAAGGTGATCAGGAGGCTCGCGATGTGCGCCCCGTCCACGTCGGCGTCGGTCATGATGACCACACGCTCATAGCGCAGGTCCTCTTCCTTGAACTTCGACCCGCCCTGGACGCCCAGCGCCAGCATCAGGTCGGCCAGTTCCTTGTTGCCGCCGGTCTTGTCGGTCGAGGCGGAGGCCACGTTCAGGATCTTGCCGCGCAGGGGCAGGATCGCCTGGGTCTTGCGGTTGCGGGCCTGCTTGGCCGAGCCGCCGGCGGAATCGCCCTCGACCAGGAAGATCTCGGCCCCGTCGATGGCGTTGCCGGAACAGTCGGCCAGCTTGCCGGGCAGGCGCAGCTTGCGGGTCGCCGAGGCGCGGGCGACCTCCTTGTCCTTCCGGCGCTTCAGCCGCTCCTCGGCCCGTTCAATCACGAAGGCGAGCAGGGCGCTGGCCGACTTCGGCTGGGCGGTCAGCCAGTGGTCGAAGGGGTCGCGCAGGGCGGCTTCCACCAGGCGCTGGGCGTCGGCGCTGGACAGCCGCTCCTTGGTCTGGCCCTGGAATTCGGGGTTGGCGATGAACACGCTGACCAGGGCGCCGGCCTGGGCGATGACGTCCTCGGCCGTGATCAGCCCGCCGCGCTTCTCGCCCGAGAGCTCGGCATAGGCCTTAAGCCCGCGGGTGAGGGCCGCGCGCAGGCCGGCCTCGTGCGTTCCGCCCTCAGGCGTCGGTACGGTGTTGCAGTAGGACTGCATGAAGCCGTCGGCCTCGCCGAACCCGGCCGGCGTCCAGGTGACCGCCCATTCGACCTTGCCGGCCTCGCCCTTGCGCTCGAAGCGGCCGGCGAAGGGCTCGGGGGTGACGGTCTCGATGTCCTTGACCCGTTCGGCCAGGAAGTCGGCCAGGCCGTTGGGAAAGCGGAAGGTGGCCTCGGGCGGGGTCTGGTCATGGATCCGGGCCGGATCGCACTTCCAGCGGATCTCGACGCCCCCGAACAGATAGGCCTTGGAGCGGGCCATGCGGTAGAGCCGGGCCGGCTTGAAGGCCACGCCCTCGCCGAAGATGATGGGGTCGGGGATGAAGCTGATGGCCGTGCCGTGCTTCTTGGACGGGCCCAGCTTCTCGATGCCGCCGATCGGCTTGCCGCGGGTGAAGGATTGGCGCCACTCGAACCCGTCCTTCCAGGCCGTGACCTCGACATGCTCGGACAGCGCATTGACCACCGAGACGCCGACGCCGTGCAGGCCGCCCGAGGTCTCATAGGCCTTGCCGGAGAATTTCCCGCCGGAGTGCAGGACGGTCATGATGACCTCCAGCGCCGACTTGCCCGGGTGCTTGGGGTGCGGGTCGACGGGGATGCCGCGGCCGTCGTCCTTGACCGTCAGGCGGCCGTCGGCGTCGAGGCTGACCTCGATCAGCTTGGCGTGGCCGGCGACGGCCTCGTCCATGGCGTTGTCCAGCACCTCGGCGAACAGGTGGTGCAGGGCGCGCTCGTCGGTGCCGCCGATGTACATGCCCGGCCGCTTGCGGACAGGCTCCAGCCCCTCCAGGACCTCGATGTCCTTGGCGGAATAGCCGCCGGTCCTGGGCGCGGCGGCCTCGACCACGGGCTCATGCGCCTCCGCCAAGGGCGCGACCGGGGCGGGGTTCAGGGCGGTGTCGAACAGGGAAGCTTGGGGAGGGGCCTTGGACATGGCTGGAAAATGCGTCGATTCGGGGGGCTCTCGTATGAGACCAACCGCCCGCCCGCCGCAAGGGCGCTGATCGAACAGTCCCCGGTCATGTCGAGCCATGGCGGGGGTTGATCGAACATCAGCCAGCCTCATCAAGAAGGCGGCAGAACGCGCCGACCGCGCCTTCGCAACCCCACGTCGCGTTGACACTGCTTGCCCCGGCTGCAAGCGCTGCTGTGGGGTTCGTCAGGAGTGTGTCGATGTTTCGCGGGTTGTTCGTTCTGGCGGCCGCCATGGTCCTGACCTCCCCAGCGTCGCGCGCCGCCGGCCCCGCCTCACGCACGGAGGTCTAGTGGGCGCTGCCCGAGCA
>NZ_JALDPT010000081.1 GCF_022695515.1 Phenylobacterium aquaticum | reverse complement strand
GGCCGCCCCTGCGCCCGTCGCCGCCGCGGCCGCGCCCGCCGCGGAAGCCGCCCCGGCCGCCGTCAGCGGCGATGCGGTGAAGTCGCCCATGGTCGGCACCATCTATCTGCAGCCCCAGCCCGAGGCGCCGCCCTTCGTGAAGGTCGGCGACAGCGTGACGGCGGGCCAGACCCTGATGATCGTGGAAGCCATGAAGACCATGAACCCGATCCCGTCGCCTAAGGCCGGCAAGGTCATCGAGATCCTGGTCAATGACGGCCAACCCGTCGAGTTCGGCGAACCCCTGATCGTCATCGGGTAGGATCATGTTCGACAAGATCCTGATCGCCAATCGCGGCGAGATCGCGCTGCGGGTCCACCGGGCCTGCAAGGAAATGGGCATCGCCACCGTGGCCGTCCATTCGGAAGCCGACGCCAACGGCATGTGGGTGCGGCTGGCCGACGAGAGCGTCTGCATCGGCCCGGCGCCGGCGTCCAAGAGCTATCTGAACATCCCGTCCATCATCGCCGCGGCGGAGATCACGGGCGCGCAAGGGATTCACCCGGGCTACGGCTTCCTGTCCGAGAACGCCCGCTTCGCCGAGATCGTCAACGCCCACGGCTTCACCTTCATCGGGCCCAAGCCCGAGCACATCAAGATGATGGGCGACAAGATCACCGCCAAGCAGGCGGTGAAGGACGCCGGCATCCCCGTGGTGCCCGGCTCCGACGGCGCGATCACCACCGAGGAGGAGGCTTTCGCCGCCGCCAAGGAGATCGGCTTCCCCGTCCTGATCAAGGCCGCCGCCGGCGGCGGCGGGCGCGGCATGAAGGTCGCCCAGACCGAGGCCGACCTGGCCGAGGCGGTCTCCACCGCCCGCTCCGAGGCCCGCGCAGCCTTCGGCGACGACGCCGTCTATATGGAGCGCTACCTCCAGACCCCGCGTCACATCGAGTTGCAGGTCATCGCCGACAGCTTCGGCAATGTCTGCCACCTGGGCGAACGCGACTGCTCCCTGCAGCGCCGTCACCAGAAGGTGCTGGAAGAGGCCCCCTCCCCGGTCATCGACGCCGAGGCCCGCGCCAAGATCGGCAAGGTCGTGGTCGATGCGGTCAAGGCCATCGGCTATCTGGGCGTCGGCACCATCGAGTTCCTGTATGAGAACGGCGAGTTCTTCTTCATCGAGATGAACACGCGCCTGCAGGTCGAGCACCCGGTCACCGAGGCCATCACCGGCATCGACCTGGTCCGTGAGCAGATTCGTATCGCCGCCGGCCTGCCGCTGTCCTTCGCCCAGAAGGACGTGGTGTTCGAGGGCCACGCCATCGAGTGCCGGATCAACGCCGAGAACCCGCGCACCTTCGTGCCCTCGCCCGGCATGGTCACCGACTTCCACGCCCCCGGCGGCCTGGGCGTGCGGTTGGATTCGGCCATGTACGCCGGCTATTCGATCCCGCCCTATTACGACAGCCTGATCGGCAAGCTGATCGTCCATGGCCGCGACCGTGAGGAGTGCATCGCGCGCCTCAACCGCTGCCTGGGCGAGATCGTGGTGGGCGGCATCGAGACCACCATCCCCCTGTTCCAGGACCTGCTGCTGCAGCCCGACATCCTGGCCGGGAACTACAACATCCACTGGCTGGAACGCTGGCTGAAGGCTCAGGCCGAGGAGGCCTGAGCCGGCCCGGCGTCCGGCGACCTCCGATCGCCCGCTGACAGGCTAGATGCTCCGAGATGGACGCGTTCGACGCCCAGGACCTGCTCAACTGCTACGCCCATGGGGTTTTCCCCATGGCGGACGCGCGCGACGATGAGAACGTCTTCCTGATCGACCCCCAGCGGCGCGGGGTCATTCCCCTCGACGGCTTCCATGTCAGCCACCGGCTGGCGCGGACCGTCCGGCGAGATCCCTTCGAGATCCGCTTCGACACCGCCTTCTCCCAGGTGGTCGCCGCCTGCGCGGAGGCCAGGCCCGGCCGCGATGAGACCTGGATCAACGGGACGATCGAGAGCCTCTACGGCGAGCTGTTCGAGATGGGCCACGCCCACAGCGTCGAGTGCTGGCTGGACGGCGAGCTGGTCGGCGGCCTCTACGGCGTGTCGCTCGGCGCCGCCTTCTTCGGCGAGAGCATGTTCTCGCGCCGGACCGACGCCTCGAAGGTGGCCCTGGTCCATCTGGTGGCCCGGCTGATCGCCGGCGGCTATGTGCTGCTCGACACCCAGTTCATGACCGACCACCTCGCGCGGTTCGGCGCGCAGGAGATCCCGCGGCTCGACTATCATCGCAGGCTCGCCAAGGCGCTGGAGCGCCAGGCGGATTTTCAGGGGTTCGGCGGATTGGCCGGCATCGGCGGCATGGCCGGCTTGGCCGAGACCGCCGGCTTGAGCGCGACGGGTTTGGGCTCCGACGCCGCGGGCTTGGCCGCAGGGGCGGTCGGCTTGGCGGCCTTGCCGGCCAAGGTCGCAGGCTTGGTCCCCGCCGGCGGACTGACGGCGGCCGGGGCCATGACCGGGGCGTTGGCCTTGCAGGTGATCAGCCAGGCGTCATAGACCGGGTGCTGCAGCGGGTTCAGGCCGGGCGAGGAGGCGTACATCCAGCCCCTGAACACCTGGCGCGGCGCGGGCGTGGGCCGGCCGGGCGTCGGCTTGGGCTGTGAATCGATGGTCATATAGGCGATGGAATCCTCCATCGGCTCATCCGCCGCCGCCTGCTCGCAGGCCTTCACCGTGAACACCAGGGTCTTGTAGCGCACGGGCTGACCGACCGCGGCCTCGAAGCGCACGGTCTCGGCCGTCACCTTGTCGAGGGCCTGCAGGATGGCGACGTCATAGCGGGCGCGCTTGACGGTGCTGTCGGCCGGCTTGTCGGCGACCTGGGCCTTGGGCGGCGCGGCGGGCGCGACCTCCGAGGCCTGCATGGGCGGAGTAGCGACCGGCGCGGGCGTAGCCACCACCTCGGGCGGCGCCTCCTCGGCGGCTGGGGCCTGGGGCGCGACCGGCGCGCTGGGGGCCTGGGTCGCCGTCTGGGCGGTCCCCGCCTGGGACAGGCCCAGCAGGACCAGGCCGCCCAGGCCGGCGGTCGCGAGGATGAGGGTCCGCCGCATGATCTATTCCGGGCGCCAGGCCTCGTAGTCGCCGGCCGCCTTCTGGCGCTCGCCGCCCCGGGCGATCGAGCCCTTGGGCCGCCAGGCGTGGACGGTGCCGGTGAGGTTCGGCTGGGTGTCCTTCTCCCACGACCGGCGCAGCAGCGGCGCCACGGTCGGCGGCTCGTCGAAGGTGTGGTGCAGCCAGCCGTGCCATTCGGCCGGGACCTTCGAGGCCTCGGCGTAGCCGTTATAGATCACCCAGCGGCGCTTGCGGCCGTCATAGGAATCCGAGGTGTCCTTGGCCTGGTAGTAGCTGTTGCCCAGCTCGTCCTTGCCCACGAAGACGCCGCGGCGCCAGAACGTGAACCGCGCGCCGATGGTCGCGCCATTCCACCAGGTAAAGATCGCTTTCAGCACGGTTGTTGCGAGTCCGGAACGGTTGGGAGGCGGCCGGACTATAGGGTTCCGCCTGGGGGGCGTCCAGCCGCGCGAACATCGCAAGATGTTGGGGATAGCCGCCCCCGCGACCGCAACATCTATTGCGAGCGGCCGGCCGGCCCCGTAACCTCTCCTGATAGGAGAACCCCACGTGCGTACGGAACCGGCGAGGATCGAGCGCAGGCCCCTGGAACGGGCCGGCCAAGTCGTCGAGGTGCTCGCCCCGTCGAGCTGGACCGACGCGCGAGTCGAGGCCTGGCTGGACTGGGCCCAGGGCGAGACCGACCTGCCCGCCGCCTTCTTCCGCCGCGCCGAGGTGATCGCCGAGCTGGGCGAGGCCCAGGGCCTGTTCGCCGACGCCTCGACCCGCGGCGCCTTCCGCCGCGACCTGGGCGCGGCGCTCCTGACCGGCAAGCTGGCCCTGTCGGAGCCGTCCTTCGCCCCGCCCCTGCGCCTGGTCGAGGCCACTGCCCCCGGACTGCGCCCCGGCCCTGGCCGGCCTGCGCGCCGAG
>NZ_JALDPT010000080.1 GCF_022695515.1 Phenylobacterium aquaticum | reverse complement strand
GAAGGGAGCTGGCACCAGTACCGGCACGGGCGTCCAGGCCGATACAAGGGTCGTAGGGGTACGGGGTCAGTCACGCGCGCGCGCGCGCCGGAGGCGCGGGCGGGGCGGGGACCACGACCCGCACCCGGACCGGCCACCGGCCGGACCGGCACCCGCGGCCGGGCACGAGGCCGGCGGGCAGGCGCGTCGAGGAGTCGGCGCAGGCTGTGGTCAGCTGGTCCTGCTCGAGGTTCTTCACCCGCGAGAGATCGACGCCATAGAGGGTGGCGCCCGTCAGATTGGCGTCGCGGAAGTCGGCGCCCGTCAGCGTCGCGCCGGTCATCACCGTGCCGGTGAGGTCGGTGTCGCGGAACGAGACCTGCGAGAAATTGCCGCCGCTCAGCACGGCGCCGGTCAGCTGGGCGTCGCGGAAACTGGCGCCCGCCGCATTGACCCGGGTCAGGACCGCGCCGTTCAGCACCGCATCGTCGAAGGTGCCGCGCGAGACGTCGGCGTCGGCGAACACGGCCCCCTCGGCGCGGGTGTCGCGCATGTCGACGTTGGGCATGTTGGCGCGCGAGAAATTCACCCCCGGCGCCTGGGCGTCGCGGATGCGGGTGTTGGAGAGGTTCGCGCCCTTGAAGTTCGCGCCCAGCATATGGCTGTCGGACAGGTCGGCGCGGGAGAGATCGGCGTTGGCGAAATTGGCGCCGGTGAACCGGGTCTCGCGCAGGTCGGAGCCGACCAGGGCCGCGCCGCCGAAATCCGCGCCGTCGAAATGGGCGCCGTTCAGCTTACGGCCCGACAGCTCGCACTTGGAGCAGGAGCCCCCGAACGAAACCATGCGGGCGACTTCCTTGTCGCCGTCCATGATCATCGCGTGGGCGGCGGCGACGGGCAGGGCGGAGGCGGCGGCCGCGACCAGCAGGAGGCGGCGGACCATGCGGGACAGGCGAGGGGCGGCGGGACGAACCATGGAGGATAGCCTGTGCCTGTCAGTGGCCGGTCAGGCTACTTAAATCGCGGTAATTCTTGAGCTTTAGCACGCCGGAATTCGCAACCCTGGGGGAATGCGCGTCGCGGCGTCACCACACGCTCGGTTGAGTTGCGCCTGGCTCAGGCCGCGGACGTGGTCCAGTTCGGCGCCGGAAAAATTGGTCCCGTCCAGGCGCGCGCCGGCAAGATTGGCCCCCTGCAAATAGGCGCCGACGAAACTGGCGTGCGTCAGATCGGCCCCGGCGAAATTGGCCGAGGAGAACACCCCGCCATAGGCGTTGATGTCGCGCAGGTCGGTACGGGCGAAGCTGGTGCGGTTCATGACGGCCAGGCTGAGATCGGCCTGGCGCAGCCGGGCGCCGGTGAAATTGCGGCCCTTGAGCTCCAGGCCCGAGAAATCGGCCTGGAACAGGTTGCAGCCCGGGCAGCTCGAGCCGCGCCGCGCGCTGGCGATCTGGCCGGCGTTCTGGGCCAGGGCGGCGGCCGGCAGGGCCAGGCTTGCGACCAGGCTGGCGATCAACAGCGGTTTCATATTGGCGCAGAGCTCCGTGCGGGGCGCAGTCTCCAGATAGGGCGAGCAAGCTTAAGGCCAGGTGACCATGCCGCCGGCTCTGCTAGGATCAGACGTCATGGCCCTACGCCCGCCCCAGACCCCGTCGACGTTCCGGTTCGAGACCGGGGCCAGCAGCCTGGATCAGGAGATCGCCGGCGAGAAGGCGGGCGCCCTGGGGCGGATGGGCCGGGCCGCCGAGGCCGCGCTCGCCCGGCTGAACGATCCCGAAGCCTTGGAACAGGAAGGTCGCGAGGCCCTGCTGAAGGCCGCCGCCCAGGCGGTCTGGGCCTTTTTCATCCAGCGTGAAGCCGTGGGCCTGCGCGGCCATGACGCCATCATCCGCGACTTCGGAATCCCCCGGGCCGTGCTGGTGCGGCTGGGCGCGCGGTAGGGCTTAACCCGCCCGGTCCTCGTCCTTGGGGCTGGCGCGCACGCCGCAGGTCTCGCAGATCAGGCTGGAGCCCTTGCGGACCACGGCGACATCGCCGCAGGCGGCGCAGACATCGGCCTCGACCCGCCCGAACCCGCCGCCGCGGCCGTTGGCGCTGGGCAGGAACACCAGATTGTCGGGCGTGGCCCCGCGCGAGAAGCCGCGCGAGATGAAGTGCGAGGCCGGCTGAGGATCGCCGGTCATCTCGGCCTCGCCCTCGGCCTTGCCGCGTCCCAGACCGTCGGCGTTCAGCTCGCCGTCGGCGTTGGCCAGTTCCTGGCGGTCCAGATAGGAGATGCCGAGTTCGCGGAAGATGTAGTCGAGGATCGAGGTCGCCGACTTCACCTGGTCGTTGCCGGTGACCGGACCGGCCGGCTCGAAGCGGGTGAAGACGAAGGCGTCGACGAACTCCTCCAGCGGAACGCCGTACTGCAGGCCGATCGAGATGCCGATGGCGAAATTGTTCATCAGAGAGCGGAAGGCGGCGCCTTCCTTGTGCATGTCGATGAAGATCTCGCCCAGCTCGCCGTCGTCATATTCGCCGGTGTGCAGATAGACCTTGTGGCCGCCCACGGCCGCCTTCTGGATATAGCCCTTGCGGCGGTCGGGCAGTTTGCGGCGGGTGCGATCGCGCTCGACGATGCGCTCGACGATCCGTTCCCTGGGCGGCGGGGCCGCCGCGACGGGCTCGGGGTCCGGGGCGCGGGGCGCGCGCGCCGGGGCCTCGGGAACCTTGGGCAGGTCGAGAACCAGGTTGGCGGGCGGCTCCATGCGGCGGATGCGCAGGGCCGGGGCGCCGGCCTGGGCGGCTTCCGCCAGCAGGGCGCGGGCGTCGAGCGGGCTCGTGTCCCACTCCAGTTCGAGTTCAGCCACCGGCGGAATGTCGAGCACGGGGGCCAGAGCCGCCATCATCGCGAAATAGGGGCCGGGGCCCAGTTCGTCGGCGCTCTGGAACACCGCCTTCTGGTCCGGCGTCAGGAAGTCGGCGTCGGCCAGGGCGCCGCCGCCCAGCGCATAGGTCTCGGCCGCGCCGATCTGCTGGGGGGTGAAGCCCATGCGCGCGAGGAGGTCGAGATCGGGGTCGGCCAGCTCGGCGTCGGTGACGCCCAGGACGTCGGACAGGAAGCCCGGATCTATGGTCTGGGCCGAGACGGCGTCGGCCAGGCGCGCGGCGAAGGGCAGGGCGGCCTCTACGGCGGCGATCTCATGCTCGGTGAACCCGTGGGCCTGCAGGGCGGCGTGATTGATCCCCGGCGCGTCGGCCAGATCGTGATGGCCGAGCAGGACGGCGCGAGCCTGGGCGGCGTCGACGCCCATGACCTTCAGGCCCTGGAGGGTGGCTTCGCTGAGCACGCGGGTCAGGACGCCGTCCTCGGTCTCGGCCACGGTGACGGCGCCGAGGCCGGGGGCGCCGCCCAGGGGCGCGCCGCCGAGCTTGAGGGCGAGGTCGGGGTCGTCGAACACCGCAAGGCCGCCCTGCAGCTTGGCGGTGCGGGCGACGATCTCATGAGCCTGCAGGAAGATGCGGCGCGCGGCGCGGCGGCCCTGCAGCGAATCATAGGCGAGCCCCTGGGCGGTCAGCCAGTCGGCGAGGCCGGCCAGCCCTAGGGCCGCCGAGCCGCCGTGGGCGGCCAGGGCCAGGGTGGCGATGCGCACGGCGTCCTCGAAGCCTTCGCTGTCGAAGCCCTCGCCGGCGCCGAAGGCCATCAGGTCGATGGCCGCGCGGGTGGGGCGACCGGCGGCGGCCAGCCGGACGGCGGCGTCAGGATCGAAGCTGGCGATCACCGCGCCGGTCTCCCAGGCGCAGGCGGCCAGGAGGTCGGCGACAGGGCCCGGCGGCTCGCCGCGGGCCGCACAGACCAGCTCCACACCCTCTCCGGTCTCGAACAGCAGCTGGGCGTCCCAGAGGTTCTCACCGGTGCGGGCGAGCGTCATGGCGTCCAGGATCATCGGATCGCTGGCGCCGGCGGCGCGGGCGGCTTCGGCGGCCCGGGCCAGGCCCGGATTGCCCGCGGGGTCGGCGCAGGTCGCCGGATCGCCCTCGCAGCGCAGAATGGCGTCCATGACGCCCTGCAGGCGTCGGCCGAGCTCCAGGGCCGAGGC
>NZ_JALDPT010000007.1 GCF_022695515.1 Phenylobacterium aquaticum | reverse complement strand
CGGCGCGGCCGCCGCGCGGCGCCGACGCCGGGTGAGTGCGGAAGCGGGCGACCAGGCTGCTCAGCTCGCCGGCCTCGTTGCGCAGGCCCGCGGCAGCGGCGGTCGCCTGCTCGACCATGGCGGCGTTCTGCTGGGTCACCTGGTCCATCTGGTTGACCGCCGCATTGACCTGGTTGAGCCCCGTCGCCTGTTCCTGGGACGACACGGCGATCTCGGCCAGCAGGGAATCGATCTCCGTCACCCGGGTGACGATCCCGGCCAGGGCGCGGCCCGTGTCGCCGACCAGCTGCACGCCGCGCTCCACCTGGGAGGACGAGCTGGCGATCAACTCCTTGATCTCCTTGGCGGCTTCCGCCGAGCGCTGAGCTAGAGCCCGGACTTCGGAGGCCACGACCGCGAAGCCCTTGCCCGCGTCCCCGGCCCGCGCCGCCTCGACCCCGGCGTTGAGCGCCAGCAAATTGGTCTGGAAGGCGATCTCGTCGATGACCCCGATGATCTGGGTGATCTGGTTGGACGAGGCCTCGATCTCGCCCATGGCCGAGACCGCGTCGCCCACCACCAGGCCCGACTGCTCGGCGTCGGTGCGGGCGGTCGAGGCCGCGCTCGACGCCATCCGCGCGCCCTCGGCGCTGCGCTTGACCGTCGCGGTGATCTGGTCGAGCGCCGCGGCGGTTTCTTCCAGGCTGGCCGCCTGCTGCTCGGTGCGCCGCGACAGGTCGTCGGAGGCGGTGGCGATCTCGTCAGAGCCGCCGCGGATCGCGCCGGTGGCGGTGGCGATCGCCGCCATGGCTTCGCCCAGGCTGTCCGCGGCGGCGTTGAAGTCGGCCTTGATCTGGGCGTACTGACCCTGGAACTCGGCTTCGATACGGGTGGTCAGGTCGCCCTGGGCCAGCCGGCTCAGATTGGCGGCCAGGGTCTGGACGACGGCGGCCTGCTCGGCCTCATTGCGACGCCGCTCGGCCTCGGTCCGGCCCCGCTGGGCCTCGGCCTCGTTGCGCATCTCGGCGGCCTCGGCCTCGGTCTCCCGCGCTCTCAGGCCGTTGTCCTTGAACACCTGCACCGCCTTGGCCATGGCCCCGACCTCGTCACGGCGATCCTGCCCCGACACCTCGACGCCCAGGTCGCCCCGCGCCAGGGTCTCCATCAACCGGCCCAGCTGGGCCAGAGGCCCGCTGATCCAGGCCCGCACCCCGAAGACGGCGATCGCTGCGACCAGGGCCAGGCCGCCCAGGATCACCCCATAGGTGGTGAGGATCGTGGCGTGGGTCTTCACGGTCAGCGCGTCGTTCTGGGTCTGAACGCTGTCCATCAGCTTGTTGGTCTTGGCCTTGAACCGATCGGCCAGGGCCGGAAACAAGGGCGAGCACTCGGTCAGGTACATCTGCTGGGTGGCGAGGTTGCTGGCGTCGTCATTGGCTGCGCGGCCGGCGGCGACCACCTTCCCGCACTGGTCGTCCAACGCGCTCAGCATGTCGGTCTTGAGCACCGGGATATCCGGATCCGACGGCAGAGCGGCGACGGCGGCGTCGATGGCCTTGATGAAGTCGCCATGGGCCGCCTGGATGCCGGCGTTGGCCACCGCGTTCTGCGCATCCGTCTTCGCCACGATCAGATCGCCGATCGCGGCCCGCGCGGTCTGGGAGGCGCGGTTCGCCCGGGCAAGCTCGACGGCCGCGGTGTTCTCGTGGTCGTTCAGCGCGCTGTACTTGTCGTCGATGCTCTTCATCTGGGCGCCGGTGAACACGGCGATGCCCAGGGCGAAGACCCCGAAGACGGCGATGATGGCCAGGAATTTTCCAACGATCGGAATGTTGTTCACGCGATCCTCCAGTACATCCGACGCCTTGGCGCGCCGCGTTATGACTGCCCCCAAATTAGGGATGATCGCCGCCGTGCTTTTGCGGAATGGCGACAGAATTTGCGCAATCACGACACCGGGCGGTCCTCCGCGCCGGCCGCGATTCATTTTGTCGCACCCGACTCAGGTCGAGAATCTGCCACTCCGACGCGCAGGGCCCGTCTTCCGGCTCTCGCATGGAGTGTTCTCATGCCCAGTCAGGTCCGCACCTCGTTCATGCGCCAGATCAGCGCGCTCTGCGAAAGCCTCGGCCTCGCGCCGGCGGCCCTCGCCGACGAGGTGGGCCTGCCCCCCGACGCCTTCCTGGATCCGGACCAGAAGGTCTCCGGCGCCGCCCTCGCCCGCCTGATCGAACTGGCGGCCGCCCGCAGCGGGGCCAAGGATTTCGGCCTGCGGCTGGGCGCCATGCGCGGGTTGGAGGACTGGGGCCTGATGGGCCTTGCGGCGCGGGAAAAGGCGACCCTGGGCGAATATCTCGACGTCCTGTCCGGTCACGCCCGCTATCAGAACGACGCCATGCGCTGCCCCCTGGTGCGGGTGGGCGAGCATGTGGAATTCCGCATGTCCTTCGGCGAGACCGAGCCCGCCCTGCTGCGCCACAGCCTGGAAATGTCGGCGGCGGTGCATGTGCGCTGCCTGCGTCAGGTGATGGGGGAGGAGATGTCGCCCGCCTATGTCACCTTCCGCCACGCCCGCATCGGCGACCTCGCCGCCTATCGCACCCACCTGGGCGGCGTCCCCTTCTTCGAGGCCGAGCATATGGCGATCGGCTACGCCCTGGACGCGCTGGACCGTCCCCTGGCCGCCAAGCGCCCCCCGCCCGGCCAGACCCTGGACAGGCTGCTGCGCAAGGAGACGCCGGCCCATCATGCGCGCTACGCCGAGGCCGTGGCCCAGAACCTGCGCGCCCTGATCGGGGTGATGGACTGCTCCATCGACCAGATGGCCCGGCTGTTCGGTCTCACCGCCCGCACCCTGCAGCGCAAGCTGGGGGACGAGGGCCTGACCTATTCCCAGATCATGGATCAGGTGCGCTCGGACATGGCCGCCGAATATATCGAGGGCTCGACCCGCCCCATGGCGGAAGTCTCCGACATTCTCGGCTTCAAGTCCCAGAGCGCGCTGGCCCACTGGCACAGGTCGCGGCACGGCGAGAGCCCCCTGGAGCGTCGTCGCCGCGCGCGGGTCGGCTAGCCCTTCGCCGCCGCGGCCATGGCCGCGCGGCCGGCGCGGATCATCTGGATCTGGCCGCGCTCTTCCAGCTCGAGCGCCGCGTCGAAGCTCAGGCCTTCCAGCGTGGCGTCGAAGGTGCGCTTGGAGACCCTCAGCGCGTCGGGAGACGCGGCCAGCATGGCCTCGGCGATCGCCGCGCCGGTCGCAGCCAGCTCGGCGTCGGGCACAAGGCGCGAGGCCAGGCCTGCAGCCAGGGCGTCCGCCGCCTTCAGGGGCTGGCCGGTCAAGAGCATGTCGCGGGTGCGGTAGGGGCCGATGGTCCGCTGCAGACGCCAGCTCACCGCCAGCTCCGAGCCGGACAGGCCGATCTTGATGAAGGCCGGATGGAAGGCGGCGCTCTCGCCCGCCACGATGACGTCGGCCGCCAGCGCGATGGCCAGGCCGCCGCCGGCCGCCGCGCCCTGGACCAGGGCCACGATCGGCTGCGGACAGGCGCGCATGGCCTTCAGCGTGTCGCGCAGCATCCAGTCGCCATTGGGACCGTCGCGCAGGGCGTCGGGCTGGCCGCCCGCCTTGAGGTCGGCGCCCGAGCAGAAGGCGCGGCCTGCGCCCGCCAGCACGATCACGCGGGCCTCGGTGTCACGGCGCCGGGCCTCGAAATAGCTGAGCAGGGCCTCCGACATCGGCTGGTTCAGCGCGTTCAGCCGGTCGGGCCGGTTCAGGGTGACGAAGTCGACGGCGCCGCGCCGCTCCACGCTCAGAATGTCTTGATCGGCCATGATCGCCTCCCTGGCGCTGATGTTCTGACGGCAGGTTTGGGCGATCTGCCGCAACGGCGCCCAAACGAAAAACGCCGCCCGGCGAGGGGCGGCGTTCTGAATTTCAACAGCCTTGCGCGGCGGGGCTCAGAGCCCGTTCTTCACCTGGTCGCGGGCCAGAGCCAGCAGCTCGTCCATCTTCATGCGCACTTCGCCTTCCGAGACGCCGACGCCGGAGCCCTTCAGGTCCTCGAACACCTTGCGCAGCACGTCCTCGTCGCCGGGCAGCTCGAAGTCCGACTTCACGACGGCCTGAGCGTATTCGTCGATGTGGGAGCCTTCCAGGCCCATCAGGCCGGCGGCCCATTGGCCGAGCAGGCGGTTGCGCCGGGCGCCCGCCTTGAATTCGTTTTCCTGCTCCAGCGCGAACTTGTTCTCAAAGCCACGTTCGCGATTGTCGAAGGTCGTCATGATGGTCCCAGATCGTGTTCAGTCGCCGTTCCTGTATCGCTTGGCGGCGGCGCCCGCAATCGAAAGCGGCGCTTCATCCACCATGACGCGAAGGCGTTGCTGCGGCGCACGCGGGCGAAGTTTGCGCGAGCGGCCCCGGTCAGCTAAATTCGTTCCGCCTCGGATGAGCGAGAAGGTCGAATCGCGGTCGCCGCGCGCGTTGGGATCAACGGCGCGCGTTTTTGTTTCCAGCGCCGACCTAGCCCTCGCTTTGTGGAGAAGGCGTGTATGACCACCCGTCGCAAGAAGATCTACGAAGGCAAGGCCAAGATCCTCTATGAAGGCCCCGAGCCCGGAACACTGATCCAGTACTTCAAGGACGACGCGACAGCCTTCAACGCCCAAAAGAAAGCCATTCTCGAGGGCAAGGGCGTCATCAATAATCGCATCAGCGAGTATTTCATGACGCGCCTGAACACCATCGGCGTGCAAAATCACTTCATCCGCAGATTGAACCTGCGCGAGCAGCTGATCCGCGAGGTCGAGATCATTCCGCTCGAGGTCGTCTGCCGCAACGTCGCCGCGGGCTCTTTGTCGCAGCGCTTCGGCCTGCCCGAGGGCCAGCAGCTGCCGCGCTCGATCATCGAGTTCTATCTGAAGGACGACAAGCTCTCCGACCCGATGGTCACCGAAGAGCACATCACCGCCTTCAACTGGGCCTCGACCCAGGAGATCGACGACATGATGGCCCTGACGCTGCGCATCAACGACTTCCTGAACGGCTCGTTCGGAGCGGTTGGCATCACCCTGGTCGATTTCAAGATCGAGTTCGGCCGTCTGTGGGAGGGCGACTTCGCCCGCACCATCCTGGCCGACGAGATCAGCCCCGACAGCTGCCGGCTTTGGGACGCCCAGACCCAGGAAAAGATGGACAAGGACCGCTTCCGGCGCGACCTGGGCGATGTCATCGAGAACTACACCGAAGTCGCCCGAAGGCTCGGCATCATGAAAGAGATGCCGACCGTGATCCAAGGAGGCCTGCACTAGTGCGCGCGAAAGTCCACGTCTTCCTCAAGCCCGGCGTCCTCGACGTCCAGGGCAAGGCCGTCGAGAACGCCCTGCATGGCCTGGGCTGGGCCGGCGTCGAAGGCGTGCGGGTCGGCAAGACCATCGAGTTCGACCTGAAGAGCGCCAACGCCGCCGAGGCCGAGGCCGAGGTCAAGCAGATGTGCGAGAAGCTCCTCGCCAACACCGTGATCGAAAGCTACCGGGTGGAGCTGGCGTGAGGGCCCTGGCGCCCCTCCTCGGAGGCGCCCTCGCCCTGGCCGCCTGCGCGCCGAAAGCCGAGGCCCCGGCGCAAGTCCCCCAGCTGGACTGCGCCCTGGGCTTCGATGCGCTCGCCGCCAAGATCGCCGCCGAGCCGGGCGTCCGCCCCGCGCCGCCGGAGCCGGGCGAGCCCTATCGCTTCTACACCTCGGCCGACGCCAGCGTGTCCTACATGATCACCCTGAAGGGCGCGCCGGGCCACCCGGCGATCCTGCAGCAGCGCGCGGCCGGCGGCCACGTGACCAATTCCGGCTGCCCGTTCGGCGACAAGGCTGGATATGACCAACTCGACGCCTATCTGCGGAGTCTGGCCAAAGGAGGCGGGACGTGAGCGGCTTTCACCTTGCGCAGATCAATATCGGAACCCTCAAGGCGCCCGTCGATGCGCCGGAAACGGCCGAGTTCGTCGCCAATCTCGGCGTTATCAACGCCCTGGCGGAAAGCCAGCCCGGCTTCATCTGGCGACTGACCGGCGATGGCGACGACGCCACCGATATCCAGCCCTTCGAGAATCCCTTGATGGCCGTGAACATGTCGGTCTGGACGGACACGGAATCGCTGGCGGCCTTCGTATACCGAACGGCCCATCGCGACATCATGCGACGTCGCCGCGAGTGGTTCGAGTCCATGGAACTCTACATGTGCCTCTGGTGGGTGCCGATCGGCCATGAGCCGACCCCCGAGGAAGGGATCGCCCGCCTGGAGATCCTGCGCCGCCGCGGCCCGTCGCCGGAGGCCTTCACCTTCCGCGAGCCCTTCCCCGCGCCTGACGTCGCAACGCCTCCCGCCGCGATCCTGGATGAGTGCGCCTGAGTGAGCGGACATCACCTCGCCCAGTTCAATGTCGCCACCCTCAAGGCGCCCCTTGAGGCGCCGGAGATCACCGTGTTCCGCGAGGCGCTGGACGAGATCAATGCGCTCGCGGAGGCCCAGCCCGGCTTCATCTGGCGCGGCGATGGCGAGGGGTTCTCCTCGGCCACGCCCGCGGCCGACCAGGACCCGCTCTATCTGATCAACATGTCGGTCTGGGAAAGCGCCGAGCACCTGGCCGCCTTCGCCTATCGCACCGAGCATCGCGACTATGTCCGCCGCCGCGGCGAATGGTTCGAGGCCAATGTGCAGGCCTCCTTCTGCCTGTGGTGGATCCCGGCCGGACCATCCCCAGCCGTGACGAGGGGATCGCCCGCCTGGCGCACCTGCACGCCCACGGTCCCAGCGACCACGCCTTCGACTTCAAGACTCGCATCCCCGCTCCCGACCAGCTAGAGGCCGCCAAATGAAAGCCGCCGTCATCGTCTTCCCCGGCTCCAATTGCGACCGCGACTGCAAGGTCGCCATCGAGCGCTCGACCGGCGCGGCGGTGGAGATGGTCTGGCACGCCGAGACCGCCCTGCCCTCCGGCCTGGACCTGATCGTCCTGCCCGGCGGCTTCTCCTATGGCGACTATCTGCGCTGCGGGGCCATGGCGGCCCTCTCGCCGGTGATGGCCGAGGTCAAGGCCGCCGCCGAGCGCGGCGTGGCCACGGTCGGCATTTGCAATGGCTTCCAGGTCTTGTGCGAGGCCGGCATGCTGCCCGGCGCCCTCTTACGCAACGAGCAGCTGAAATATGTCTGCAAGGCCGTCGACCTTGAGGTCGCCAACGCCCAGACCCGCTTCACCGCCGGCTTCGGCGACCGCCGCCAGGTGACCATGACCGTCGGCAATGGCGAGGGCAATTTCTTCGCCGACGCCGAGACCCTGGCCCGCATCGAGGGCGAGGGCCAGGTGGTGTTCCGCTATGTGAACAATCCCAACGGCTCGACCGACGCCATCGCCGGCATCGTCAATGGCCGGGGCAATGTGCTGGGCCTGATGCCGCACCCCGACCGCGCCTTCGAGGCGGAGTTGGGCTCGGCCGACGGCGCCATCCTGTTCCAGAGCGCCCTCGCCAGCGCCTGACGCCCCGAAATTTGCAAGGCCTCCTTGATCTGGATCAAGTCGTTCTGTAATTTCAGTCATTGCTGAAATCTCAGGAATGACGAAATGACTCTCCCCCCGATCGTCCAGGCCTTCGTGCTGCATTTCGGGGAGATGGGCGGACGATGGGGCGTCAACCGCACCGTCGGCCAGATCTACGCCCTGCTGTTCCTATCCGACCGCCCGCTCAACGCCGAGGAGATCACCGAGGCGCTGGGCGTCTCGCGCTCCAATGTCAGTATGGGAATCAAGGAGTTGGAGGCCTGGAGGCTGGTCCGCAAACGCCACCTGCCCGGCGACCGCCGCGAGTACCTCGAGGCGCCCGACGACATCTGGCAGATCCTGCGGACGCTCGCAGAAGAGCGGCGCAAACGTGAGATCGATCCCACCCTTTCGCTTCTGCGCGACATCCTGATGGAGACCCCGGCCAGCGCCGAGGAACGCCACGCCCAGGCCAAGATGCGCCAGATGCACGACCTGATCGAGCTGCTCACCGGCTGGGCCGACGATGTGCAGCGCCTGGATAACGACAGTCTGGCCCAATTGCTGGCGCTCGGCGCCGGCGTCTCCAAGCTTCTGGAGGTCAAGAGCAAGATCGCGGTCTTCGCCTCCGGCAAGCGTCGCAACAGTACTCAGGAGGACGCGTCATGACCGACGCCCTGTTCCTGGCGCGGGCGCAGTTCGCCTTCACCATTGGATTTCATATCGTTTTCCCGGTCTTTTCGATCGGGCTGGCCAGCTATCTGGCCGTTCTCGAAGGGCTCTGGCTCAAGACCCGCAAGCCCGTCTATCTGGACCTGTTCAATTACTGGATGAAGATCTTCGCCGTGGCCTTCGGGGCCGGCGTCGTCTCGGGCCTGGTCATGTCCTACCAGATCGGCTCGAACTGGTCGGTGTTCTCCGACAAGGCCGGCCCGGTGGTGGGCCCCCTGATGGCCTATGAGGTGATGAGCGCCTTCTTCCTGGAGGCCGGCTTCCTGGGTGTGATGCTGTTCGGCCGGAGAAGGTCGGCGAGCGCCTGCACTTCGCCGCCACCCTGGCTGTCGCCGTCGGCACCTTCGCCTCCGCCTTCTGGATCCTGGCGGTGAACAGCTGGATGCAGACCCCGGCCGGCTTCGCGATAAACGCCCAGGGCCAGTTCGTCCCCGTCAGCTGGATGGCGGTGATCTTCAATCCGTCCTTCCCCTATCGCCTGGTCCACATGGTGCTGGCGGCCTATCTGACCACCGCCCTGGTCGTGGGCGCAGTGGGCGCCTTCCACCTCCTGAAGGACCGCGCCCAGCCGGCGGCCCGCAAGATGTTCTCCATGGCCATGTGGATGACCACCCTGGTCGCCCCGATCCAGATCCTGGCCGGCGACGCCCATGGCCTGAACACCCTGGAGCACCAGCCCGCCAAGGTCATGGCGATGGAGGGCCACTATCAGAGCCACCCGGCCGGCGCCCCGCTGATCCTGTTCGGCCTGCCCGACCAAAAGGCCGGCGTGGTGCGCGCGGCGATCGAGGTCCCCAAGCTCTCCTCCCTGATCCTGAAGCACAATCCCAACGCCCCCCTGGCGGGTCTCGACACCATTCCGCGCCAGAACTGGCCCTTCGTGCCGGTGGTCTTCTGGTCGTTCCGGATCATGGTCGGCATCGGCCTCGCCATCGCGGCGCTGGGGGCGATCACCCTCTTCGCCCGCCTGCGCGGCAAGCTCTATGACTGGGCGCCGCCCCAGTGGCTGGCTCTGGCCATGGGGCCCATGGGCTTCGTGGCGGTGCTCGCCGGCTGGGTGACCACCGAGGTCGGCCGTCAGCCCTATACGGTCTATGGCCTGCTACGCACCTCGCACTCGGCCTCGCCGCTGGACGCCCCGGCCGTGGCGGCCTCCCTCGCCGCCTTCGCGGTGGTCTATTTCACCGTCTTCGGGGCCGGCCTCTTCTACCTCCTGCGCCTAATGAGCCAGCCGCCCAAGGCCCACGAGGCCGGCCCCTCCGGCCCCGCACCGGTCCGGGCCGCCGGGATCACGCCGGCCCCGGCGATCGACCCCGACCGTCTGCTGCACCCGGCGGAATGAGGACCAGGCCATGCACATCGACCTCACCCTCGTCTGGGCCGCCATCCTCGCCTTCGCCGTCTTCGCCTATGTCGCCATGGACGGGTTCGACCTGGGCGTTGGCGTCCTGTTTCCCTTCTTCCAGAAGGGCGGCCAGCGCGACACCGCCATGAACTCCGTCGCCCCGGTCTGGGACGGCAACGAGACCTGGCTGATCCTCGGCGGCGGCGGCCTGTTCGCCGCCTTCCCGCTCGCCTATGCGATCCTGATGCCGGCGGTCTACACGCCCCTGATCGCCATGCTGCTCGGCCTGGTGTTCCGCGGCGTGGCCTTTGAATACCGCTGGCGAACCGACCGGGCCAAATGGGCCTGGGACCTCGCCTTCTGCGGCGGCTCAGCGCTCGCCGCCCTATCCCAGGGCGTGATCCTCGGCGCGATCCTGCAGGGGGTGAAGGTGGCCGGCCGCGGCTATGGCGGCGGCTGGTGGGACTGGCTCACGCCCTTCAGCCTGCTCTGCGGCGTCTCGGTCCTGGCCGGCTACGCCCTGCTGGGCGCGACCTGGCTGGTGCTGAAGACCGAGGGGGAACTGCAGGACCGGGCCTATCGCCTGGCCGGTTGGCTGACGGCGGCGACCCTCATCGCCATCTTCAGCGTCAGCGCCGCGACCCCGTTCCTGGAGGGCGCCTATTGGCGGCGCTGGTTCGAATTCCCCCGGATCCTCGCCACCGCCCAGGTGCCGCTCCTGGTGGTCATCACCGCGGCCGCCCTGGTCTACGGCCTGAAGCAGCGACGGGAGACCTGGCTGTTTCCCCTGGCGCTGTGCCTGTTCGGCCTCGGCTATGCGGGGCTGGCGATCAGCCTCTTCCCCTATGTGGTGCCGATGCAGGTGACCCTCTGGCAGGCCGCCGCGCCGCCGGCCAGCCAGGCCTTCATGCTGGTCGGCGCCCTGGTGCTGGTCCCGGTGATCCTGGCCTATACCGGCTACGCCTACTGGGTGTTCCGCGGCAAGGTCGGGGCGGAGGGCTACCATTGACCCCCGCCCGATCCGTCCCCGCCTGGCGACGCTGGACCTGGTTCCTCGGCATATGGGCGGCCAGCGTCCTGGCGCTCGGCCTCGTGGCCGGCGGCCTCAAGCTGGTGTTCGGGGCGATCCTGACGTGACGCTCTCGTCCTTGGCGGCCTTGAGCAGAAAGCCCAGAACCTCTGCCACCGCCACATAGAGCCGCTCGGGGATCTCGGTCTCCAGCTCCAACGTCGAGAGCGCCTGGGCGAGCGGCGGATTGTGCGTCATGGGCACGCCATGGGCCTGCGCCACCGCGATGATCCGCTCCCCGGTCAGGCCACGGCCGGAGGCCACCACCTGCGGCGCGCCGCCGCCTTCATAGCGCAGCGCCACAGCCACGCGGCGATTGGGGGTGTCGGCGCTCATAGAGTCTGATCCACGAGGCGGCCTGCCGCCGGGGCCGGGGCGGCCGGGGTTCCATGATAGACGGACACGTCCGCCGGCAGCCGCGCGGCCGCCAGTCGGGCGTTCAGGGTCTCCACATGCGCCCGCAGGCGCTCGGCGCCGTGCGGCGCGTCTCGGCCAGAGCGCCACGCCCAGATGGCCATGAGCCAGGGTCAGGTGCGCCTCGATGGGCCCAAGCGGATCGATGTCCAGGGCGAAACGGGTCCGCCAGGTGGCGCCCTGCTCCCGGTCGCCCCCGGTCCCCTTGCCCTCACGGCGGATCTCGAACTGGGTCATGGCCGCGCCCTGGGGCGTGGCGACGGGCGCCTCGAACACCCAGCGGGTCACTTCGCCCGCCTCGACCAGGTCGTGGGGCGAGGGCATGGAGGCGATCTGCAGGAGCTCGGTGCGGGCCAGCGCCGCATCGGTCTCGTCGGCCAGCTGGCGCAGGACGGCGGGGATCTCGACATCGCCGCTCAGGTTCGGCATGGCCGGCCTCTGGGCAGTGGTCGGGCCGCCGCGATAGGGGGGCGGTGGGCGTTGCGCGGTCGGCTTGCCCGGCGTCCGCACCGAGTCCAGCGGCAGGCCCGAGGCCAGGGCCTGGCGCAGGATCAGCAGCGAGGCCTTGAGGTCGACTCCCACCGGCGAGGCCTGGGGCTCCGAGGCGAGCTTGGCCTCCAGCAGCAGACCCGATCCGGTCAGGGCCTTCATCACGTCCTTGGCCGAAATGTCCGGGCCCATGGGCGAGAGCTGCATCATGACCTGGGCGGCGGCGGCGCGGGCGGCCGGCGGCAAGGGGCGGCCGCCCAGCGCCTGGCGCAGATCGGCGATCAGGGGGCCCATGCCGTCCTGGCGGGCGGCGGCCTCCTGGGCGGCCATGGCCGCGGCCGAGGCCGGGGTCTTGGGCGTATTGGCCTGGTCGGGGCTCGGCGCGCGGCGGGGACCGTAGATCGGCCCCGCGCGCTCCACCTCCTGGATGCGCGCGACCTCGCTCACGTTGGAGCGGATGCCTCCAGCGATCTGGGTGGCGCTGGGCGCGCCGGTCGGCCCTCTGATCGGCGAGATCGCCACGCGAAGTCCCGTCCGCTTTGCAAGGCCTCCAGGCTAGGCAAGCATGGTGAACGCGGCGTTAAGACTTGTTACCGGACCGGCTCCTCCAGGGTCATCCGCGTCAGGGTCGGATCGGCGGCGATGTCGGCGGCGTGGAAGGGCAGCCGGTTCCAGCCCTTGCCCGCGTGCAGCCAGGTCTGGTCGGCGTAGTGGGCCGAGGCCGGGTCGGTGGACTGGGAATAGGTCAGGATCCCGTCAGCCACCGGACCCTGGTCGTCGAAGGTGACCACCTGGATGTAGCTGGAGCCGTGATAGGGCACATAGCCGACGCCCGGGACCAGCTTGGATTGTTGGGCGTTGAGCACCCCGTCGGAGCCCTCGCCGCCCGGCACCGGGATGCGCTGGGCGCCGCGCACCGCCACCTGGACCGAAGCCCAGGGCGCGTCGATCGGCACGCCGGCGGCGTCCAGGGTCTCGACCGCCTGGGTCAGGGCCTGCAGCACCGCCGCGGAAACGGCCGGATCGGACTTCACGCCGCGCGGGGTATGGACCGGGTCGGCGGGGTCGAAGGCGACCGCATAGAGGTTCGGGATCCGCTCGGCGCGGCGCCAGAACTCGATGAACAGCGGGGCGCCCACGCTGTCGAGGTTCATGCGCCGGTCCCATTTGGCCAGCACCGCGCAGGCCCGGGCGAGGTCGACGGACTTGCCGGCCGGCGTCTTGACGATCCCGGCCCCCGAGCAGATCCGCGCCACGTCGTCGAGCACGAGGTCTGCGGCCAGGTTCTTGTTGCGATAGAGCATGGCCTCGACCGCCGCCGGATCGACCTTGGCGCCCGGCAGGCCGTCGGCCCCGGCCAGCCGGGCCTCAATCTCCAGCAGGCCCTGGCGGGTGCGCAGGTTCTGGGCCACGGCGGTCGGACCAACGATGGGCGGATAGGCGGCCATCGGCGCGCGGCCATTGGCCAGCCAGTAGCTGTCATTGCTGTTGGCGACATAGTCGGTGCGGACCTGGGCCGGCATGGCCTCGCCCGGCATCAGGCCCGGCGCCGGCGTGCCCTTGACCACGTCCCAGTCACAGGCCGACCGGGCGCCGTCCAGCAGATAGATCCGCGCCCCGGCGGCCAGCGGCCCCAGCCCCGAGGGCGGCGCGCAGGTCTTCAGCTTGTCGGCCGAGACATTGGGGGTGGCCGTCACGTCGGCATAGAGCACCTGGCCCGACCGGTCGGCGGCGATGGTGTTGACCCAGGGAATGCCCAGGGTCCGGCGGATGGTCGCCTGGATGTCTCCGACCGACTTCGCCCGGGCGATGTCCAGCCAGACCTCGCCGGAGCGCAGGTTGTTGTGGTTGGCGTCGCGCAGGGCGTAGGCGCGCTTGGCGCTCCAATTGACCCCGGCCTGGGGCATCACGACCAGGGGGCCATAGACGCTGGAATAGACCGTGCGGACCCGCGGCTTGGCCTCGCCCTTCACTTCGATGGCCAGGTCCTGGCGAACCATCGGCCGGGACTTTCCGTCGACCAGGTAGGCGGTGGGATCCTTGGGATCGAGGGTCAGCTCGGCGACCGTGAAGTGGCGGTCGGTGGAAACCGTGTGGGTCCAGGCGACGTCGTGGTTGAAGCCGATGGAGATCCCCGGCGCGCCGCCGATGGTCACCCCCATGACGTCCAGCTTGCCCGGGATCGTCAGGTGGACCTGGTAGAACCGGTTGGTGGTCTCCCAGGGAAAGTGCGGATTGCCGAGCAGGACGCCCGCGCCATTGGCGGTGACATCGCGGCCGAAGGCCCAGCCGTTGCTGCCCAGGCCGAAGGTCTCCGGCTCCACCGGCAGGCCAACCGGCGCCAGCTGGGCGGTCTTGACCGCCGCAGGCGGGGCGGCGGCGGTGATCATCTTGAGCCACGCCCCGGCGCTGGCCTGGATCATCCGCTCCTCGTTGAGACGCAGGAGGTCGTCGAGGGTGATCGGCCGCAGCCAGGCGGCGTCGCGGCAGCCGGCCGGCAGGGCGGCCTTGGGCGTGTCGCGCAGATAGCGGTTGAAACCGGCGGCGTAGCCCCGGACCAGGGCCTGATAGTCCTTGGACACCCCGGCGAAGGCGCGGCGCAGGCCGACGATGTCCAGGTTGGCCTTGAAGAACACGTCGGCCTCGAGGTTCGGAACCTCGGTGAAGGCCACGGTCGTCACCCCGTCGGCGCCGAAATACTTCGACCGCTCGCCGTTCACCGTGACCACCTTGTCGGCGATCAGGCAGAGATTGTCCTGGGCGAAGGCGTAGGCCTCGCCATAGCCGACCGAGCCATAGTCGGCGCCGCTGACGTGGGGGATGCCGTAGCGGGTGCGGGCGATCTCGGCGTGATAGACGGGCGTCGCCGCCTGGGCCGCCGCGCTGGCCATCAGGCCGATGGCGCCGGCCGCGACGAAGGCCACCGTGCGCGGGCCCTTGAACTGAACCATCTCGTCTCTCTCCCCCAGGGGCGCGTGGTCCGCGCCTCGTTTGACAGCAACAGGGCGGACGACGCCCTGCGCCGCCCGCCCCGCCAATTAAGTCCGACTCCGAAGGTCTAGTCGACCTTGTGCGGCAGCTCCATCGGCTCGGCTTCGTGGCCGGAGACCGCGACGCCCTTGCCCAGCTTGGAGTTCCACATGCCGTAGGCGAAGTAGACCAGGATCCCGCCCGCCAGATAGATCAGGAAGAAGTTGCGGGTGGCCGGGGCCGCCATCAGGCTCATCAGCAGGAACAGGCACATGACCGCGCCCAGGATCGGCACCACCGGATAGAGCGGGGTGCGGAAGGGACGCTTCAGGTCCTTCGCAGTGATGCGCAGATAGATCACCGTGATGCAGACGATGGCGAAGGCCGCCAGCGAGCCCACGTTCGACAGGTCCGCGAGCGCGTCCAGCGACATGAAGCCGGCCGCGGAGGCCGCCGCCACGCCGACGATGATGGTGTTCACCCAGGGCGTCTTGAACTTGGCATGGACCCGGGCCAGGACGCTGGGCAGCAGGCCGTCGCGGGACATGGTGTAGAAGATGCGGGTCTGACCATACATCAGGACCAGCATCACCGACGACAGGCCGGCGATGGCCCCGATCTTCACCAGCACTGCGAACCACGGCAGGCCGATCTGGTTCACCGCCGTGGCGATGGGCGCGGGGTTGTCCAGCGAGGCGTAGGGCACGATGCCGACCAGCACCGCCGAGGTGGCGATGTAGAGCACGGTGCAGATGGCCAGAGCGCCGAGGATGCCGATCGGCATGTCCTTGGCCGGGTTGCGCGCCTCGGCCCCGGCGGTGGAGACCGCCTCGAAGCCCAGATAGGCGAAGAAGATAACCGCCGCGGCGTGGATCACCCCGCCGATGCCGTACTTGGTGTTGTTGGCGCCGGTGACCACGTCGACCATGGCGCGGCCCATCTGATGCCAGATGTCCATCGGCGTGCCGGGCGGCGGGGCCGGGATCTGGGCCGGGATCAGCGGCGACCAGTGGGCCGGGTTCACATAGCGGGCCCCGATGATGATGAAGGCCAGGACCACGGTCAGCTTGATGACCACGACGATGTTGTTGACGGTGGCGCTCTCGGAGACGCCGACCACCAGCAGGCAGGTGACCAGGCCGATCGCGACGATGGCCGGCAGGTTCATGATCCCCTTGGCGATCACCACCCCGGCGTCATTCTTCACCAGCACCCCCGGCGCCGCCGTCAGCTCTGGGGGTATGACGATATGCATCTGGTGCAGCAGGCTTGTGAGATAGCCCGACCAGCCAACGGCCACGGTCGAGGCGGCCAGGCCGTATTCGAGCACCAGGAGCAAGCCCATGACCCAGGCCACGACCTCGCCCATGGAGGCGTAGCTGTAGGAATAGGCCGAGCCGGAGACCGGCAGCACCGAGGCGAGCTCGGCGTAGCAGAGGGCCACGAAGGCGCAGAGCGTGCCGGTGATCACGAAGGAGATCATGATGCCGGGGCCGGCGAACTGGGCGGCCGCACGACCGGTCAGCACGAAGATGCCGGTGCCGATGACGCAGCCGATCCCCAGCATGATCAGGTTGAGCGCGCCGAGCGAGCGGCTCAGTTCGCCATGCTCGTGCTCGGACTGGATCTGAGCGACCGACTTGCGTCGGAAAATCCCCCCCCGTGGCCGGGCAGCTTCGACGTTTGCCATCAATATCTCTCCTGGGCGGCCGGACTCGGGCGCCAGCCTTTCCGCGACGCTAACGGTAAGGCGCGACGGCGGCAATCTCGGGCCTGAGGCAGAGAACGCCAACGGTTTCGCCTGAGGGGGATCGTAAGCGTCGCGAGGCGGCGCGATCCGTGCGGTTCTCTCAAACAAACGCCAGGATTTGAGCAGTTTTCATGCTTCGCGGAGGTGGCGAGCGGCGGTTCCGCGGGCCGGCCGTAAGCAGCGCGCGGCGGTGGGTTGGAACGACGATGAGAAGGACCAGGGAGATTGTAAACCCGAGGGGCCGAAAGCGCCGACCTGAATCGACAGGGCCGGTTTGACGTCAACATGGACGAGGAGGTTTGGAGAGGCGGAGGGTTGGATTAAATTATTGATTTACTTATGTTTTTATCCACGTCATGTGGCGACCGTTGCGCACAGCGGGCGGGCTGGCGGGCGCCGCTCACCGCATGTATTGCGGGGACAGGAGGAAGGCGAAGCCGCGCAGCACGGCCTGCTCCAGGCGCTCGGCCAGGGCGGCGTCATTTTCCATCTGGACGGTCGAGGCGATGCCGCGTCCGAGCACCCAGCACAGGCGCGCGATGTCCTCGACCCGGTCCGCCGGCACCCTGTCGTCCCCGCGCAGCGAACTCTGGAAGGCTTCGAAGGCCTGATGCTCGGCCTCCCGCACGGCGAGATGGCCCGCGCGGCTCGGCTCGATCTGCATCAGGGCGTAGAGGTTGGGACTGCGGCGGATGAAGGCGAGCAGGGCGGCGTTGGCCGCGTCGATCCGGTGCGGGAACCTGCCGCTCGCCATGGCGTGCTCGATCCTCTGGGCGAGCTCCCGCCAGCCTTCGACCGCCACCGCCGCCCGCAGAGCGTCCTTGTTGGTGAAGTGATAGTAGAGGCTCGCGACCCCGCTGCCGACCTCCGTCGCCACCCGCCGCAGCTGCAGGGCGTCGGCCCCGCCGCGCTCGACCAGGCTCCGCGCCGCATCGAGGGCGCGGCGCCGCAAGGTTCCGGGACTGGCGATGGGGATGTCATGACCGACCTTCGAACACGGGCCTGACCATGGACGATGACGGGTCTTGCAAACAGCCTAGATCCGGGCGGGCAGGACGACCTGCATGTCCTCATAGCCCTTCACGAAGATCGAATAGCTGCGCCGGGGCTCCGCCTGCAGCTGGATGTCGGGGAAGCGCTTCATGATCTCTTCCCAGATGATGGTCAGCTGAAGCTCGGCCAGGCGGTTGCCGACGCAGCGGTGAATGCCGAACCCGAAGGACATGTGCTGGCGCGGCCGGGGCCGGTCGATGATGTAGCTGTCGGGGTCCTCGATCACGGTCGCGTCGCGATTGCCCGAGACGTACCACATGACCACCTTGTCGCCGGCCTTGATGGTCTTGCCGCCCATCTCGAAATCCTGGGTCGCGGTGCGCGACATGTGGGCGAGCGGCGTCTGCCAGCGAATGGTCTCGGAGACCATGGACGGGATCAGGTCGGGATTGGCCCGCAGCTTGGCGTACTGGTCCGGGTTCTGGTTCAGGGCCAGGACCGAGCCGGAGATGGTGTTCCGGGTCGTGTCATTGCCGCCGATGATCAGCAGGCCGACATTGGCGTGGAACTCCGCCATCGTCATGTTCCGGGTGTCTTCCCCGTGGGCCAGCATGGAGATCAGGTCGCCGGCGGGTTCGGCGTTGACCCGCTGGTTCCAGAGCTCCGTGAAGTAGCCGAAGCACTCGGCCATGGTCTCGCGCAGTTCCTGCAGGTTGGCGACCGGACCGCCAAAGCCCGGCGGCGTGGTCATGGCGTCGGACCAACGGGTGAGCTTGCGGCGCTCCTCGAAGGGAAAGTCGAACAGGGTCGCCAAGGTCATGGTGGTCAGTTCCTTGGACACCAGATCGACCCAGTCGAAGCTCTCGCCGATCGGCAGGCTGTCGAGGATCCGGCCCGCCCGCTCGCGGATCAGCGGGGCCATGAGGGAAAGCGCGTGGGGCGACAGGGCCGGACTGACCGTCTTGCGCTGGGCGTCGTGGCGCGGCGGGTCCATGGCGATGAAGTTGGTGGCGGTGTTGTTGGGGTCGCGGAACCCCTGGGCGGCCTTGGGCGACAGGGCGATGCCCTTGGCCGAGGAAAACACCTGGTGGTTGGAGTCCACCGCCATGATGTCGTTGTATCGGGTGATCGACCAGAAGGGCCCGTAGTTGCTGTCGGGCGTGTAGTGCACCGGCGCCTCGGCGCGCAGCCGCTCGAAGATCGGCCACATGGCGTCGTCGCGGAACAGCGAGGCGCGCGCCGGATTCAGCTCTTCGATGGGGGCGCTGTAGGCGGCCTCGCGCGCCGCGGCGCGCTTGTCGTTCAGAACGTCCACGATGCCGTCCGCCATCCCTAGGCCCTCCCTGCCTGCGCCCAGGCCGGGCGCGGGCCTATCGAGCCCCTTCGAACACGGTTCCACAAGCGGTTCTGGTGGCGGGCGGGGTGTGGGGGTGTCGCGGGTTTCGCCGGCCGCTCCCCGGGGGGCTTCGGGTCAGCAAGGGTTTGTCCACGAACGACACGAACGGGCCGTGGGGACGGGACGGTCGGGGGCGCCCTCAAACCCGCTCATCCCGGCGACCCCGAAGGGGCGGCGCGAAGCAGTCAAGGCCGGGATCCAGATCCTAAAGCGCATAGGTCGCCAGATGGGCCTCCGTTGGGCATCACCGGATTCGCCGAGCCCTATGATCTGGGTCCCGGCGTTCGCCGGGATGAGCGGGGTGGGGATGGCTTGGCGCCGCCGCCGTGCTTGTAAAAAATCTTTGACATGTCAAAAATCTTTGACCACCCTGGCGCCATAGCAACGGGGGTTCCGATGGCGGTGCGGGAGATTGTGGCCTGGGTGATGGTCGCGCTGTTTGGCGCGGCGGGGGCCTATTGCCTGATGGCGATCATGAGGGTCGGGCTGGGGGCGCCGCCGGAGACGGCGGCGGTCGCGGCGGCCGGGTTCACCCTGACGGGGGTGGTCGCCCTGGAGATCGGGCTCGGGATCTTCTTCCCAAAGCAATCCGGAGCGCCGCCGGACGAGCGCGAGCGGCTGATCGTGGCGCGGGCGGGGCATTGGGCCGGGCTGGCGTTCCTGGTCGGCGTGCTTCCGGCCCTGGGCCACTATGTGACCCACGGCGACGGCAACGTCATGTTCCACGTGATCCTGCTGTCGCTGATGGCGTCAGGGGTGATCGAGTACGGGGCCCAGATCGTGCTCTTTCGGCGATAGGGCCGGGCGCCTTGGCCAAGCCTCCCCCCATCACCAACCGGGTCAGCGAACTGCGGGAACAGGCCGGCGGCATGAGCCAGGCTGCGCTCGCCGCCGCCATCGGGGTGACGCGCCAGACCATCATCGCCATCGAGCAGGGCCGATACTCGCCCTCGCTCGAAAGCGCGTTCCGGATCTCGCGGGTGTTCGGGGTGGGGGTCGAGGATGTGTTCGGCTGGGGGGACTAGGGCGTGTGAGGCTCGCGTCGCGTCAGCAAGGGTTTGTCCACGAACCTCACGAACGACACGAACGGGGTAGCGGGAGCGTCAGCGGGTCAGACCGGGCGCAGGCGCGGCCGACAGGCCGCAAGAAATTGACCACGAAAAACACGAAAAACACGAACCCCAGCTGAACCGCCGTGGCTGGCTTATCGCGCGCAAGCGCGCCTAATTTACTGCCTCCACCCTCGCCGCCGACCGTTCGTGTTTTTCGTGTTTTTCGTGGTCCATTTCCTTCGGACCGTCCGCCCCCAAAAGGCGCGCAAGCTCGCGCACATTGCCCCGCCACCCCGTTCGTGAGGTTCGTGAGGTTCGTGGTCGGATCTTGCTGAACCCGCTTGGATTCCCGCCTGCGCGGGAATGAGCGGCGGGGGTTAGACCATCACCCCGGCCCGGGCGTCGGTGTATTGGCCGCGGTCCACGACCACGGCGCCGTTGACGATGACCTTGTCGATGCAGATGGCGTGGCGGACGTAGCGGTTGGTTTCTCCGGGGAAGTCTGAGACGAAGATCTCCTCGCCGCGGGCGATGGTCGCGGGGTCGAAGATCACCACGTCGGCGGCCTGACCGACCTCGAGCAGGCCGCGGCCGCGGACGCCCCAGTCGCGGGCGGGTTCGCCGGTCATGCGGTGGACGGCGCGTTCCAGGGTCATCTTGCCGTAGCCGCGCACATAGCGCTCCAGCATGTCGCAGGTGTCGCCCGCGCCGCAGAACTGGGTGACGTGGGCGCCGGCGTCGGAGCCGCCGATGTGGATCAGCGGGTGGTCGAGGATCTGGGAGACGATCTCCGGATCGGCATGGATGGCGCCGCGGATCTGGAACTCGGTCTGCAGGCCGTCGGCGACGGCGATGTCGAGCATGACGTCGGCTTCCGACTTGCCGGCGGCCTTGGCGATCTCGGTCAGCTTGCGGCCGAGATATTTCTCGTTCTCCGGGGAATAGACCCGGCCAACGGCCATGTTCTTCAAGAGCGGCATGATCCGGCGCTCGGCGGCCTCGACCAGCATGGGCCGGGCGGCGGGGTCGGCGAAACCGGCGAGGCGCTCCGGCAAGGGCTTCTGCATCAGCAGGTCCCACTTGCGGACGCTGTAGAGCATGAAGGAGGTCTCGGAGAGGATGATGTTGATGTCGAAGCTGCGCGGCATCGACTGGCCGAACACCTTGGCGCCGCGGGCCTGCTGTTCCTCCAGCTTGGCGATCGAGCGCTTCCAGTTCTCAGGGGCGACCGGGCTGTAGGTGATGGGGGCGACGGAGCAGACCACGCCGCTGGCGAGGCTGAGATCGCCCAGCTCCTCGATATTGGCCAGCTGCTGCTCGATATCGATGAAATAGGGCACGGTCTGCAGGACGCCGCGGCCGCTCTTGGCCATGGCTTGGCACAGCGCGGTCTTCTCGCGCATGTCGGCCAGGCGGCTGGGCACGGGGCGGCCGTCCTCGTCGATGTCGACGTAGGAGGTGGACAGACCGATGGCGCCGTCGGCCATGGCCTGTTCGAGCAGGGCGCACATCTGCTCGATCTCGCCGTCCGTGGCGACCCGCTCCTGGCTGTCGGCGCCCATCACATAGAAGCGCAGGGCTGAGTGGCCGACGAGGGCGCCGACATTGATGCCGAGGCCGGGGCGGATGTGGTCCATGTACTGGCCGAAGCTCTCCCAGCTGAAGGGCACGGCGGCGTCGAAGGTCGGTTCCTTGATGTCCTCGATCTTCTCGAACATCTTGATCAGCTTGCGTTTTCCCTCCGGGCGGACGGGGGCGAGGCTGAGCGAGCAATTGCCCATGACCACGGTGGTGACCCCGTGCTCCAGGCTGGGGGTGGCCAGCCGGTCCCAGCAGATCTGGGGGTCGTAATGGGTGTGGATGTCGATGAAACCCGGCGAGACGACGCGGCCCTCGGCGTCGATCTCTGTCGCGCCTTTGCCGTCATAGCGGCCGACGGCGATGATCTTGCCGTCGGTGATGGCCAGATCGCCGGCATAGGCCGCCGCGCCCGTGCCGTCGACGATGCGCCCGTTGCGAATGACCAGGTCCGCCATGTCCGTCCTCCCGGATCTATTGTGTTGGGGGGACTGTAGGCGTGGTGACCTTGGGGAGGGCTAAGGGGATTGGCGGTTTGCCACCCTCGCCCCGCTTTGCGGGGAGAGGGAAGGGTGAGGGGGACGAAGGTCGGGCCGCCGAGACGCGGCAAGCAAGAGCCCCTCACCCCAGCCCTCTCCCCACGACGTGGGGAGAGGGAGTGCGCCCGCCTGCCCTACCCTTCGCGTCCGCCGCGGCCTGGGCGGCGGCCATGGCGGTCATCATCTTTTCGAAGGCGCCGGAGCGGATGAGTTCGCGGCGTTCCTCCAGACCCCGGTGCAGTTCGACGAGGACGCGGGCGGCGTGTTCGTTCTGCTGGATGGCGGCCCAGTAGGCGGCGACATTGGGGTTGGCGGGGATGGGGTTGTCGACGCCCACGCCGGGCAGGACGTTCTCGACCATGAACAGGCCCGGCACCAGGGCGCAGTCGGCCATGGTCAGGCGTCCGCAGCAGGCGAAGCCGTCCTTGCCGATCATCCGGTCGAGCGCCTTGATGTTGCGCACCACCTGGCCGCCGAGCAGCTCGACGATCCCCTCATTGCGGGTCTTGGCGCGGGCCTGGCCCGACAGCATGAACATGTTGTTCAAGATGTAGATGTCGCCGATGCGGGCCACGGTGCGGATGTGGGCGGTCTCGCGCGGGGTGGCGCCCAGCAGGGAGGGGGTGGGATAGATCTCCTCCAGATATTCCGCGATCACCTCGGATTCCGGCATCATGTCGCCGTCGATATCGAGCACCGGGATGCGGCCGATCGGGTGCTCCTCGCGGAACTTCGGGGTGCCGAAGGTGGACGGCCGGGTGATCTCGATGTCGCTGATCCCCTTGGCGTAGATCTGCATGCGGACGCGGGCGGAATAGGGGCTGAGATCCCCGGAATAGAGCTTCATCATGGTGCGGCGCTCCTGGGCGCTGGGGTTTGAAATGGAGGACGGCGGCGTCGGGCCGCGAGAATGGAGTCGGGAAAACGGAGGCATTAGGGGCGCCTTCGGACGCAAGGGCAACCCGGTTGGCGAGTTGCACGCCTCTAGCCCTCGCCCCGCTTGCGGGGAGAGGGTTGGGTGAGGGGTAGGACGGTCGGGCGTGCGGGGCGCTGCAAGAATGGGCCCCTCACCCCAACCCTCTCCCCGCGAAGCGGGGCGAGGGGGCTCGCCGCATCCGTCCCGCGGCTTGCGGATCATCTGCGGCGGTCTAGGCTCGACCGCCTGTTGATCCAAGGAATCGCATGTCCCGCTCCCTGACCCTGGCGGTCGCCGTCGCCGCCCTGCTGGCCGCCGCGCCGGCGCTTGCTCAGACCCCGCCCTTGTCGGCGGACATCCCCAAGGTGTTCGTGCGGCCGCAACAGGACGACGACTATGTGAAGCGCGATGTGATGATCCCCATGCGCGACGGGGTGAAGCTGCACACCGTCATCATGATCCCCAAGGGGGCGACGGGCGCGCCGATCATCCTGACGCGGACGCCGTACAACGCCTCGAAGCGGGCCGAGCGCAATGTCAGCTCCGAGCTGTTGTCGAGCCTGTCCCAGGGCGACGAGGTGCTGGTCGCCGGCGGCTATATCCGGGTGTTCCAGGACGTGCGCGGCAAGTACGGGTCGGAGGGCGACTATGTGATGACCCGGCCCCCGCGCGGGCCGCTGAATTCCTCGGACGTGGACCACGCCACCGACGCCTATGACACCATCGACTGGCTGGTGAAGAACACCCCTGAGTCCAATGGGCGGGTCGGGATGATCGGCTCGTCCTATGAGGGCTTCACGGTCTTGATGGCCCTGCTCGATCCGCACCCGGCGCTGAAGGCCGCCGTGCCGATGAGCCCGATGGTCGACGGCTGGAAGGGCGACGACTGGTTCCACAACGGCGCGTTCCGCCAGACCAATTTCGACTACATCTATGGCCAGACCGTCCAGAAGGGCGCGGGCGAGAAGGTCCCGCGGGCCACCCGCGACGATTTCGACGGCTTCCTTAGGGCCGGATCGGCCGGGGACTATGGCAAGGCCAACGGCTTCGAGCAGCTGGGCTTCTGGAAGAAGCTCACCGAGCACCCGGCCTGGGACGGCTTCTGGCAGGGCCAGGCGCTGGACCTCCTGCTGGCCAAGAAGCCGCTCAGCGTGCCGACCCTGATCGTGGGCTCCCTGTGGGACCAGGAGGACATGTACGGCGCGATCCACACCTATGAGGCGCTGGAGCCGAAGGACGCCCGGAACGACATGCTGTCGATCGCGCTGGGGCCCTGGCGGCATTCGGGCGTGAACTATGACGGCTCGAGCCTGGGCCAGCTGAAGTTCTCAGGCGATACGGCCACCGAGTTCCGCACCGCCTATATGCGCCCGTTCCTGGACGCCAATCTAAAGACCGGAGCGCCCAAGGCCGACACCCCGCCGGTGCTGATCTATGAGACGGGGCTGAACCGCTGGAGCCGGATGGACCGCTATCCGCTGGCCTGCGCGAGCGGCTGCGCCACGGCGTCCAAGCCGATCTATCTGACCGCCCAGGGGGGCCTGAGCTTCACGGCGCCGGCCAAGGCCGAGGCGGGCTTCGACGAATATGTCTCGGACCCGATGAAGCCCGTGCCCTATCAGCCGCGGCCGGTGAACTTCGCCGACGGCGACGCCTGGAAGCGCTGGCTGGTCACCGACCAGAGGTTCGTGGACGGCCGGCCGGACGTGCTGACCTATGTGACCCCGCCCCTGACCGAGGCGATGCGGATCTCGGGCATGCCGGTGGTGAACCTGTTCGCCTCGACCTCGGGGACCGACAGCGACTGGGTGGTCAAGCTGATCGACGTCTATCCTGACCAGGTTCCGTCCGCGCCGGAGATGGGCGGGTTCGAGCTGGCGGTGGGCATGGACATCTTCCGCGGCCGCTATCGCGAGAGCCTGGAGCATCCGAGCGCGATCCCGGCGGGGAAGACGCAGGCCTATCGGTTCGCCCTGCCCCCGGCCAACCACGTCTTCCTGCCCGGCCACCGGATCATGGTGCAGGTGCAGTCGAGCTGGTTCCCGCTCTATGACCGCAATCCGCAGACCTTCGTCCCCAACATCTTCTTCGCCAAGCCGGGCGACTATCAGAAGGCGACCCAGCGGATCTATCGCGGCGGGGCGGCGGCCAGTTCGATCGAGCTTCCGGTGGTTCCGGGGCTCTAGATCAGGGGTGGGTGTAGTAGCGCACCCCGTTCGGCCAGGCGCCGGGATGGCCGGCGAAGCCGATCGCCGCGACGGTGCTTGAATAGTTGTGCTGGCCGGCCTGGGTGATCTGCGGGCCCTGCTGCTCAAGCTCGGCGACGGTGCGGACCGCCGGGCGCACCACCACGATGTGACCCGGCTTGTGCGGGTTGGGGCTGGCATAGACCATGACGGTCAGCTGGCCGACATTGGCCGCAGCCTGGGCGGCCACAGGTCCCGAGAGCGGGCGCCAACCGGCCTGGCGGCCGGGGCCCGAAGCGAACCAGGCCGCCTGGGCGCTGGCCAGCAGGACCTGGCCGTGCTGCGGCGGACGCAGCATATAGACGCCCATCCTCTGGCCGACGGCGGCGGCGAAGGCGCTGCAGTGGGTGGCCTTGCCCGGCCCCTCATAGTCGGCGGCTCGGTCCGGCTGGCCGGTCTCCCAGTTCACATGCAGGTCGGCCCGCCACAGATGCTCGACATCCATGCCGTCGAGCAGGGCCGCGAGCCGGGCGCCCGCGGGGCTGACCGGCGGGACCGCCTGGGCCAGGGCGGTCCCGGACATGAGGGCGGCGAACAGGGGCGCGAGCAGCAGGCGGCGGCGGGTCATGGGGCAAGAGTCGCCCCGCGACCCCGAACGGCAAGCGCCGAGCGCCCCGGATCGGGGCGGCCGCTTGACGGGCGGAATTAACCGCGTAATTCTGCGTTCGAATTACGGACGTAAGACATGCACATCACCGCCGCCGAGAGCCAGATCATGGACGCCCTGTGGCGGCGGGAGCCGCTAACCACCGACGAGATCGTCGCGGCGGTAGGGCCGGCGCAAGGGTGGGGCGATGCGACCGTCAAGACCCTGATCAACCGGCTCCTGAAGAAGAAGGCCCTGAAGTCGGAGAAGATCGACGGCCGCCACTGCTATCGCCCGCTGGTGGCGCGCGCTGACTATGTGCTGGCCGAGAGCCAGGGGCTGCTCGACCGGCTGTTCGAGGGCCAGCTGGCGCCCATGGTCGCCCATTTCGCCAAGTCCCGGAGCCTGAAGCCCGAGGAGCTGGCGCGGCTGAAGTCGCTGATCGCGGAGCTCGACGACGATGGGGACTGAGCTGTTCGCAGACTTCCTGTGGGCCAACGCCCAGGCCGGACTGGCGATCCTGGCCGTGCTGGCCCTGCGCCGGCCGGTGCGGCGCCTGTTCGGGGCCCAGACCGCCTACGCCCTGTGGGCGGCCGTGCCCCTGGTGCTGCTGGCCGGCATGGTCCCGGCGGCCGAGGCCGAGCGGGGGACGGCGATGGCGGCCCATGCGGTCGCCCCGGCCCTGCGCCTGCATCCGCCCCAGGCCCTGATCTGGATCTGGGCCGCCGGCCTGGTGATGGCGGCCGGCCTGATGGCGCTCGGCCAGATGCGGTTCCTGGCCCGGGCGCGCCGCGGCCAGGCGGGGCCGGCTGTGGTCGGGGTGATCACGCCGCGTCTGGTGACGCCGGCCGACTTCCAGACCACCTATACGGACGCCGAGCGCGCCCTGATCCGCGCCCATGAGCGGGCCCATATCGAGCGCGACGACCCCAAGGCCAATGCGCTGGTCGCCCTCGCCCAGTGCCTGTGCTGGTTCAATCCGCTGGTCCATGCCGCCGCCTACGCCGTGCGGCTCGACCAGGAGCTCGCCTGCGACGCCACGGTCATGGCCACGCGGTCGCGGCAACGCCGGCTCTATGCGCAGACCATGCTTAAGACCCAGCTCTCCGGAACGCCCCTGCCGCTGGGCTGCCACTGGCTGGCCGGCGCCCATCCGCTGGAGGCGCGCATTGCGGCCCTGGCCCGCCCGCCCCTGGCCGACGCGCGGCTGCAGGCCGGCGCCTGGGGCGCGACGGTGCTGGTGGCGATGGCGGCCTATGGGGTGTGGGCGGCCAAGCCGCCGGCCCCGCCCAGGACGCATTTCGAGCAGGCCGCCCTGGACAGCGCCCGGACCGCCCTGCCCGGCCAGGGGATCGTGATGATCCATCTGTCCGCCCTCGAGGTCGCCAGCCTGCCCCAGCCCAGGGTCCGATGATCGCGCTCGTCCTCCGCGTCCTGGTCTGCCTGGCCCTGGCGAGTTTCCTGGCGGTCGGCGCGGCGATCGGCCTGATGCGCGGCTGACCGAGCCCAGCCTATCGCACTCCCGCGCGAGTCCGGCTAAAAGCCCCGCCATGAGCGCCCAGCCTGCGAAGACCCTGGCCGAATCGGCCGCCGAATACGGCCTGAAGCCCGAGGAATACGACCTCATCGTCAAACGCCTGAACCGCGAGCCGAACCTCGTGGAGCTGGGCGTGTTCTCGGTGATGTGGTCGGAGCACTGCTCCTACAAGTCCAGCCGCAAGCACCTCGGCAAGTTCCCGACCAAGGGGCCGCGGGTGATCTGCGGACCCGGCGAGAATGCGGGCGTGATCGACATCGGCGACGGCCAGGCCTGCATCTTCAAGATGGAAAGCCACAACCACCCCTCCTACATCGAGCCCTATCAGGGCGCGGCGACGGGCGTGGGCGGCATCATGCGCGACGTCTTCACCATGGGCGCGCGGCCGATCGCGCTGCTGAACGCCCTGCGCTTCGGCGATCCGAGCCATCCCAAGACCAAGCGCCTGGTGTCGGGCGTGGTCAGCGGCATCGGCGGCTACGGCAATTGCGTGGGCGTGCCGACGGTCGCGGGCGAGACCAATTTCCATAAGGGGTATGACGGCAACATCCTGGTCAACGCCATGTGCGTGGGCCTGGCCGACGCCGACAAGATCTTCTATTCCGCCGCCCCCTCGCCCGGCCTGCCGGTGGTCTATTTCGGCTCCAAGACCGGCCGAGACGGCATCCATGGCGCGACCATGGCCAGCCAGGAATTCGACGACGCCTCGGACGAGAAGCGCCCGACCGTGCAGGTCGGCGACCCCTTCGCCGAGAAGCTGCTGATCGAGGCGACGCTGGAGCTGATGGCCTCGGGCGCCGTGGCCGCGATCCAGGACATGGGCGCGGCCGGCCTCACCTCCTCCTCGGTCGAGATGGCCGGCAAGGGCGGGGTCGGCATCGAGCTCGACCTCGACTGCGTGCCCCAGCGCGAGGAGGGCATGAGCGCCTATGAGATGATGCTGTCGGAGAGCCAGGAGCGCATGCTGGCGGTCCTGAAGCCCGGCCGCGAAGAAGACGGCCAGCGGATTTTCAAGAAGTGGGGCCTGGACGCCGCCACCATCGGCCACACCACCGACACCGGCCACATGGTGCTGAAGCACAAGGGCCAGATCGTCTGCGACGTGCCGCTCGCGCCCTTGTTCGACGACGCCCCGCTCTATGACCGGCCCTGGGTCGCAACGCCCGCGCAGCCGCGCCTGGCCCCGGCCGACGTGGCCGCCCCTGCCGACTACGCCGCCGCCGTCGTCAAGCTGATGAGCGCCCCGGACATGGCGTCGAAGCGCTGGCTCTGGGAGCAGTACGACCGCCACGTCATGGCCGACACCCTGGAAGATAGCGCCACCGGCGCCGACGCCGGGATCGTCCGCGTGCACGGGACCAAGAAGGCGCTCGCCGTCACCTCCGACTGCACCCCGCGCTACGTCCAGAACGACGCCTATGAAGGCGGCAAGCAGGCCGTGGCGGAGGCCTGGCGCAATCTGACGGCGGTGGGCGCCGACCCGATCGCCATCACCGACAATCTGAACTTCGGCAATCCGGAGCGGCCCGAGATCATGGGCCAGATCGTCCGCGCCATCGAGGGCATGGCCGAGGCCTGCCGGGAGCTCGACTTCCCGGTCGTGAGCGGCAATGTCTCGCTCTACAACGAGACCAACGGGGCGGCGATTCCCCCGACCCCGACGGTCGGCGCGGTCGGCATCCTGGTCGACTCCACGAAGCGCGCGGACTTCGGCGGGCTGAAGGCCGGCCAGACCCTGGTCCTGGTTGGCGAGACGCGCGGCGAGCTCGGCGCATCCATGTATCTGCGCGAGCTGCTGGGCCGCGAGGACGGGGCGCCGCCGCCGGTCGACCTGGCGGTCGAACGCAAGGCCGGCGACCTCATCCGGTCTCTCATTGAGTCGCGCCAAGTCACTGTGGCGCATGACCTTTCTGATGGCGGCCTCATCGCCGCGGCGGCTGAGATGGCGCTGGCCTCAAGTCAAGGCTTGACGCTGAAGCTGGCCGGCGACCTGCCCGCCCATGCCGCCCTGTTCGGCGAGGACCAGGCTCGGTATCTGGTCGCCGTGGACAGCGCCGACGCGGTGCTCGCAGCGGCCAAGGCGGCGGGGGTTCCGGCCGCCGTGATCGGCGTGGCGGGCGGCGACGACCTGGCCGTGGAGGGCCTGTTCACCCTGCCCCTCAGCCAGCTGCGCACGGCCCATGAGGGCTGGATGCCGGGGTATATGGGGTAGCACCCTCCCCCGCTCATCCCCGCGCAGGCGGGGACCCATGCGGGATATCGGCCGAGCGGCGATGGGGCGGCGGATTCGGCTTGGGTCCCCGCCTGCGCGGGGATGAGCGGGGTTGGGATGGCCGACGTCGCGAAACCAAAGCTCAGGCGTGCGGGACTTCCAACAACCTGCCCCACTCCCGCTCCTCCCCGCCTGCGCGGGGATGAGCGGGGTTTTGGCCCCGCGTCAGATCTCGGCTGCGCGGTTGGGCAGGGCGTTGTCGGCGCCGTCGTCGGGGAAGGCGGTGTGGAGTTCGGCGCCGCACAGTTCGATGGCGAGGACCAGGCCGTCGGCGAGACCCTTGTCGCGCACGGTCTGGACGGCGCGGTCGGCGGCCGCGGCCCAGGCGCCGGGGCGGACGGCGGCGTCGATGACCGGGTTGGCGAGGATCTCGAGCTGGCGGTCGCCTTCCGAGGCGAAGATCAGCACGGCGGGCTGATCGGGTTTCACCAGGGTGAGCGCGCCGACGAAGTGGCTGTGCGCGGCGCGGCGAACGCGGGCGCGTACAGCCGCGCGGCCGGTCAGGCGTCGCCGCACCGCCGGCAGGCCAACGATCCAGCGGACGATCCCGAAGACGACCGCCTGGACCACGACATAGGCCATGAGCCACGCGGTCAGGACGGAGCCGGAGGACCAGCGCAGGGCCGCGGCCGCCACGCTCTCCAGCGGCAGCCCGGCGGCCAGCAGCACGGGCGGGACGAGGAGCGCCGCCGTGACCGCCCAGCCGATGGGGACGTCCTGATAGTCCGAGACGGTGTCGGCGACGACGCACATGATCTCGCCGGAGGTCTTGGCCTCCGCCGCCGTCACGGCGTCGGCGATGCGTTGATGGTCTTGCGGGCTCAACATGCTCACCAGCTCCCCGAGGCGCCGCCGCCCCCGCCGAACGACCCGCCGCCCCCGGAGATGCTGCTTCCCCCGGACGACGATCCGCCGCCGCTGAAGGATCCGCCGCCGGCGGAAATGCTGCCGGAGCTGGAGACGGACGAGGCTGATCCCACATCGCTCAGGCTTGAGCTGGTCCCGCCGCCGAACACGCCGCGGGGGCGGTTGAAGAACCGGTCGGCGAGCGCGCCCGCGACCGCGCCCGCGCCGAAGGTCGTGGCGCGGTTGATGAAGGGCGAGTAGCCGTAGCCGGCCTGCGGATAATAGCCTTGCGGATAGCCCTGGGGCGGATATCCCGGCGGGTAGCCATTGGGGGCGCCGGGGGGAAAGCCGCCCGGAGGATAGGGGGCGAAGCCGGCGGGCGGAGGCGCGAAGCCGCCGCCTTTCGGACGGAACGCCATGCCGGCGAGGCCGCCCAGAAAGCGGAATATGCCGGTGACGATCTTGTACATCAGGAAGAGGATGAAGCAGATCACGGCCAGAGCGACGATGGAGCTCGTGGCGTCGCCGCCCGACGATTTCAGGCTGGCGGGCTTGACTGGCTCCGGCGTCGCGGCCGGCGCCGCCAGAGCCTGAGGGCTTGCGGCGACCGACGTCCCGACCGGCGTCCCGACCGGCGGGCTGGCGTTCAGGCGATCGATGATCGCCTCCGCCCCGGCGCTGACGCCCTTGGCCAGGGCGCCCTTGCGAAACTGGGGTAGGATCACGCCCTGAACGATGGCGGCGGAGGTCTCGTTGTCGAGCACCTTCTCCAGGCCGAAGCCCGGCTCGATCCGGACCTTGCGCTCCTTGGGCGCCACGACCAGCAGCACCCCGTTGTTCTTGCCGATCTGGCCCAGCCGCCAGCTGTTGCCGAGGCCCTGGCTGTAGTCCTCGATGGAATATCCCTGGAGTGAAGGCACGGTGACGATGACGAACTGATCCGTCGTCCGAGCCTCCAGCGCCTCCGACTGCGCCGCCAGGGTGTTTTCGACGCTGGCCGGGAGGACGCCGGCCGCGTCGATCACGCGGCCGGTCAGGGCCGGATATTTCGGCGCCGCCCCGGCTGGGCCGGCAAGCAGCAGCAAGCCGGCGACAAGGCTGAAGGCGAGCGACAACCGGCGCCTGATCCCAACGTCCATATGCCCCCCCGCAGAAGCTCAATCGTGACGACGGCGTCGTCGCCGAACACAGCCTTTAGTTTAGCCAACGCGGGGCTGATGCAAGCGGATATTTCGGCGCTCGGGGATGAGCGGGGTTGGGGCGGGGGCTAGCCCCCGCCATGGCCTTGACGTCGGCGGCGCGCAGGGTCTGGCCGCCTATGCCCCAGTCGCCCTGCTCGATCTCGACGATGCGGACCCAGGTGACGCCGCGCAGGGCCTCGCCCTCGATGCCGACCATGGTGTCGGTCACCTGGGTGATGATCTGTTGCTTCTGGGTCGGGGTGAAAACGTCCTTGATCACTTCGATGGTCACCAGCGGCATGTGGGGTCCTTCCAATGGATACGGCCGGATTTGGCCGGCGGGTGTCTTGGCGCAGGGGGCGGGCCGCGGACAGTTCGCGATCTGAAGCGATCCCCTACAGATTCTGAAGTTCACAGGGGCATGGGCGGGGGGTTAGCTGACGGCCAGGAGACCCCGCATGCGCTACGGACAGTTCTGCCCCATCGCCAAGGCCACCGAGATTCTCGGCGAGCGCTGGACCACCCTGATCGTGCGCGAGCTGTTGATGGGCGCCCGGCGGTTCGGGGAGCTGCAGCGCGGGCTGGGGAGCATTTCGCCCGCCCTGCTGGCCCAGAGGCTGCGCGCCCTGGAGGCCCATGGGCTGGTGGTGCGCCGGCGGGGGTCCGGCGCGCGGCAGGCGGAATATTTCCCCACCGAGGCCTGCCAGGCCCTGCTGCCGGTGCTGATCGCCATCGGGGAATGGGGGATGCTCTGGGCGCGGGAGACGATCCTGGACGCCGACCTCGACGTGGACCTGCTGCTCCTGTTCCTGGAGCGCAGCATCCAGACCGACCAGCTGCCAGGCCGCGAGACCCTGATCCGCTTCCGGTTCACCGACCTCGTCGACCAGCAGGATTTCTGGCTGCTGGTGACGGGCGAGCGGGTCGAGCTGTGCGTGGTCGATCCGGGCCGCGACGTGAACGTCTATCTGCAGAGCACGCTGCGCACGATGCACGACGTCTTCATGGGCGATCGCGGCCAGAGGTCGGCGATCGAGGCCGGCGACCTGATCGTCGAAGGCGACCCGGCCCTGGTGCGCAATCTGGGCCGCTGGCTGAAGCCGAGCGTTTTCGCGGGCTCGCCGCGGAAGGCGCTGGCGGAGGGGGTGGCTTAGGGCTGCGCCCCTTCACCCGCTCATCCCCGCGCAGGCGGGGATCCATGCGGGATATCGGCCCCAAGGAGATGGGGTGGCGGGCTCGGATTGGGTCCCCGCCTTCGCGGGGATGAGCGGGGTTTAGATGGACGCCGTGGCGCGCTTGAGGAGGTCGAGGGCGGCGGCGGCGAAGGCGTCCATGTTGGCGAGGCGGTCGGGGGAGCCGGTCTCGATGGTGGCGGCGAATTCGACGGGGCCGGAGATGGCCACGCAGGTGTGGCCGGCGGCGTCGCCATAGGGGTTTCCGGTCGGGCCGGCGGCGCCGGTTTCCGAGACGCCCCAGGTGGCGCCGAAGCGTTCGCGCACGGTGCGGGCCAGGAGCAGGGCGTAGGGCTCGCTGGCCGAGCGCATGCCGGCGGGGATCGCCTCGCGCGGGATCTCCAAGAGGCTGAAGCGGGCCTTGGCGGTGTAAACCACCCCGCCGCCGAGATAATAGGCGGAAGCCCCGCCGACGCTCAGCAGGGCGGCGGAGACCAGGCCGCCGGAGGAGCTCTCGGCCACGGCCACGGTCTCGCCGCGGGCCTTGAGGGCCTGGCCCACGGCCTCGCCCAGTTCGATCAGCAGCGGGTTCATGCGGGGCGTCCTTCATCCAGCCGGTAGACCCGGCGCGCGGTGTCGCGGAACAGCAGCGCCTTGTCGGCCGCCGAGGCGCCCGAGGCGATGCGCTTCAGCGCGTTCCAGAGATTGGCGTAACTGCACGAGACGCGGTCGACGGGGAAGTTGGATTCGAACATCCCCCGGCTGGGCCCAAAGGCCTCGATGCAGGTCTCGATATAGGGCCGCCAGGCGTCGGCCAGTTCGATGGAGCTCGGCAGCACCTCGCGCTTGTGGAAGCCGAAGCCGCAGATCGCCATGCCGAGTCCGCCCAGCTTGACCACCACGTTCGGTTCCTTGGCGATCTCCAGGATGTCGCGCTTCCAGCGGGCGAACTCCTCGTCGCGGCGCCCGGCATAGGGGCCGATGCCGAGGATGCCGCCGACATGGTCCAGCACGATGGTGGTCTCCGGGAAGGCGCGGGCCAGAGCGGTCACCTCCGGGATCTGGGGGTGGAACTGCCAGGCCTCGAAGCTGAGATTGTGGTCCTTCAGCTGGGCGTAGCCGGCGCGGAACGCGGGACTGGCGTAGAGGCCCTGGGGCGGGCGGGTGTGGGCGGCCTCGATCTCCGGGCTCGGGTCCCAGGCGCCGGCGGCGCGGACGCCCCGGAAGCGGTCGCCGCCCGCGCGCACGTGGGCGGCCAGGACGGCGCCGACGTCAGGTCCGGCCAGGTCGGCGCGGCCCACGATGGCCTCGCAGGCGCGGACCTTCCCATAGCGGTCGGAGGCGGACATGGCGGCCACGCCGTTGACGAACTCGGTCTCGCCCACGAAGCGGAAAGGCTCGGGCCCCTCGGCGCGGTAGAAGGCCGTGCATTCGACGAAGACCGTGCTCTCGACCCTGTGGCCGCTGGTCATGTCCGCGAGCAGCTCGTCCAGCAGATAGCGGCTGGTCGGGAAGTCCCAAAGGTGGTGGTGCGGGTCGCAGATCGGCAGATCGGGGTCGAGGATCTCCTCGAGATCGGAACGGGGCAAACCGGGCTCTCCCTACGGCATGGTTTTTCTTGGCTTCAGCCGTCTTCGGCGGGCATGATGCCCGCCAATTAGAACAACCGCCATTTTTAGGGAGACTTTTTTCAATGGACGCCCAATCCCAATGGACCGGCCTCGACGCCTCGCGCCTTGAGCGCATCGGCGAGCACCTCGAGCGCAATTATATCGGCCCGCAGAAGATCGCCGGCTGCCAGGTGCTGGTCGCCCGGCGCGGCCATCAGGCCTATCTGAAATCCTTCGGCAGCATGGACCTCGAGCGCGGCAAGGCGATGGCCGACGACGCCATCTTCCGCATCTATTCGATGACCAAGCCGATCACCTCGGTCGCGCTGATGATGTTGTATGAAAAGGGCTATTTCCAGCTCAACGACCCGGTCAGCCGCTATGTGCCGTCCTGGAAGAACCACCGGGTGTGGGTCTCGGGCGAAGGCGACGACATGGTCACCGAAGCGCCGCGCCGCGCCGTGACCTTCCGCGACGTGCTCTGCCACACCGCCGGCCTGACCTATGGCGGCGGCCTGCCGGGCGTGGGCGTGCAGCACCCCATCGACCACATCTATCGGTCCTTGAAGATCCGCAGCGCGGGCAGCCAGGACACCATGACGGAGTTCCTGGACAAGCTCTCCCAGGTGCCGCTGCGCTATCACCCCGGCGAGCAGTGGATGTATTCGCTGGCCACCGACGTCTGCGGCGCCCTGGTCGAGGTGATCTCCGGCAAGCCCTTCGCCCAGTTCCTGTCCGAGGAAATCTTCCAGCCGCTCGGCATGACCGACACCGCCTTCTTCGTCGCGCCGGACAAGGCCGACCGCTTCTGCGCCAACTATCAGCGCGGGGCCGACAAGAAGCTGAAGCTGATCGACGATCCGGCGACCAGCGCCTTCATGTCCGAGCCGGGCTTCAAGTCGGGCGGCGGCGGCCTGACCGGGACCATCGCCGACTATGGCCGGTTCTGCGACATGCTGCGCCGGGGCGGGGAGCTGGACGGCCACCGCATCCTGGGCCCGCGCACGCTTGAGATGATGCACATGAACCATCTGGCGGGCGGCAAGGACCTGACCCAGTCGGCGCTGGGCTCGTTCTCGGAAACCGCAAATGAGGGCGTGGGCTTCGGCCTGGGCTTCGCCTCGACCATGGGCCAGGTGGAGACCGGGTCGCTGGGCGTCGGCGACTATTACTGGGGCGGCGCGGCCTCGACCATCTTCTGGGTCGACCCGAAGGAAGACCTCTATCTGGTGTTCATGACCCAGCTGATGCCGTCGGGGACGTTCAACTTCCGCGGCCAGCTGAAGAGCATCGTCTATTCGTCGATCATTGATTGAGGTTGAGGGGCCGCTCGCGCGGGCGGCCCCTATTTCTCCCCGTCGCGGACCCAGCGGGCGATGAGGCCGTAGTCGTCGGGTTTGCCCTGGAAGGCCCAGGTCTCGCTGCGGGCGATGGCGGCGCGGACGACGGCCTGGGTCCTGGCCAGGCAATAGGCCTTACCCTGGACCGGGGTCAGGCCGGGCGGCAGCTTGACGACCTTGGCGTTGGAGGGCGCGCTGGCGATGGCCGGCGGCGCGCAGAGCGCCATCCAGACGCGGGCCTGGGTGATCTGGCCATCGGCGTCGGCGGCGAGGGGGCGGACCCCCACATAGAGAATGGCCGGATCAGAGGGGTCGCGGCTGGCCGGGGTGAAGAGCTCCATCACCGCCGGATCGCCCGCCGCCAGCTGATAGCTGAGCGCCTCGGTGAAGGCGCCCGTGGCGTCCCTGCGGCCGCCGGTGATCGTCGAAGGCGTGACGAGGGCGCCGTTGGCGCAGTCGGGCCAGCTGGCGGCGGAGGCCCTGGGGCTGAAGCGGCAGCCGGCGCTGGGCATGATCCACAGGCCCGGCCGGGGAACCGGCGCGCCGCGGGTGTCGGCGGCGGCGAACAGCGGCCGTTCGGAGGTGACCGCCGCGCAGGCCGAGAGGCTGAGCGCCAAAAGGATCGCCGTCAGGCTGCGCATCATGAACGAACACTCCCATATGGCGGTTGTTAAGCTTTCTAGCCCAGAAAGATTCACTTGAGTGGAGCCTTACTCATGCCCATGCCCATCGCCGACCTGGAAGCCGAATTGAAGGCGGCGTTCCCTGACGCCGAGATCCGTATCGACGATCTTGCCGGCGACAATGACCATTATCGGGCCAGGATCGTGTCGAGCGCCTTCGCCGGCCTGTCCCGCGTCCGCCAGCACCAGCTCGTCTACGCCGCGCTCAAGGGCAAGGTGGGCGGCGAACTGCATGCGCTCGCCCTCGAAACCCAGGCCCCGGCTTAAGGCTCGTCAGATGCGCTACCGTCCCTTCGGCGCCACAGGAAAAGCGGTCTCCGCCGTCAGCCTGCTGATGCGGGAGGCGCCCAACATGGCCACGCCCCAGGCGTGGCGGGCGCTCGCCTTCTCGGCGATGGAGAGCGGGATCAACAGCTTCGAGGTCACCGCCGGGCTGGACGTCATGGCGCTGGGGGTCGGCGAGGCCCTGCGCGCGGTCGAGCGGCGGCTGATCTTCCTGTCCTGGCGGCTGCGCGGCGACCCGCACCGGCCGCTGACCGCCGAGGCGGTGTCGAACAGCGTCAAGGCCGGGCTGCAGAAGACCGGCGCCGGCTATTTCGATCTCCTGATGCTGGACGACGCGGCCTATGAGAGCCTGGAGCCCGATGCGCTGGGCTATATCGCCGACCTGCGCGCGGCTGGCCTGGTGCTGCAGCTGGGGGTGACCGGCGACGGCGCCGCGACCCAGGCCTGCATCGCCACCGGCGATTTCGACGTGCTGGCCACCCCGTTCAACCTGACCTCCGACTGGCAGGCGCGCCGCCGAATCCGCGAGGCCTCGGCGGCGAACATGACCATCGTGGCCACCGACCCCTTCCCCTCGGCGCTCAGGCTGCCGACCAGCCAGCCGCAGAAGGGCGGGCTGTTCAAGCGCAACGACAATCCCCTGGCCGGGGCCGGCACCTACGCCTTCCTGCATGAAACCTCGGGCTGGTCGTCGGAAGAGCTGTGCCTGGCCTATGTGCTGACCGAGCCCTCCTTCGCCAGCGTGCAGCTGGAGGCGTTCCGCGCCGACACCATCGACCGGCTGGCCGCCGTGACCGACCGCGACCTGCCCACCGGGGTGGCGGCCCAGATCGAGATGGCCCGGTTCAGCACCGATGCGGACGGCCGCCGGCGCGCCTGATCGTCGCCCGCGCTTGACCCGGGGGCCCAGGCTCCCTAGCTGTCTGGCCAAGACCCTCGTCGAAAGACCCGCACGATGACCGACATCACCGCCGCCAATCCCGTCCATGACTTCATCGGCAAGACCGTGGCCGAGAATCCCGTGGTGCTGTTCATGAAGGGTGTGCCCGAACAGCCGCGCTGCGGCTTCTCCGGACTGGTGGTCCAGATCCTCGACCATCTGGGCGTCGACTTCGTCGGCGTCGACGTGCTGCAGGACGACGCCCTGCGCGACGGGATCAAGAGCTTCACCGACTGGCCGACCATCCCGCAGCTCTATGTGAAGGGCGAGTTCGTCGGCGGCGCCGACATCATCCGCGAGATGTTCCAGTCGGGCGAGCTGAAGCCGCACCTGATCGAACAGGGCGTGCTGGCGGCCTGAACCCCCGCGCGCCGGCGATGACGAAGCTGCTTGAACCGCCGCAGGGCCAGCAGGTCTTCGCCATGAGCTTCACGCCCACCGCGTCGGATATCGACGCCAACGGGCATGTGAACAACGTGGTCTATATGGACTGGGTCCAGCAGATCGCCATCGCCCATTGGGATAGCCGCCAGCCCGAGGAGGACCGCGCCCGCTGGGCGTGGATCTGCCTGCGCCATGAGGTGGACTATCGCCGCGCCCTGATGCCGGGCGAGACGGCCCAAGCCCGGACCTGGGTGGCGACGGCCCCGGACGGCCCGCGCTTCGACCGCTATGTCCGCATCGACGGCCCCGACGGCGCCATGTGCGCCCAGGCCAAGACCACCTGGTGCCTGATCGAACAGGCCAACGGCCGGCCGCGCAGGGTGCCGGCGGAGATTGTGGCGCGGTTCGTCTAGGTAGGTTGCTCCCCCTCTGGGGGAGCTGGCGCGAAGCGCCTGAGGGGGCCGGCCCGCAGGGCCGGATACAACCGATCGACCGGAACCGCCCCCTTCGAGGGCGGCCCCCTCCGGCCCCTTGGGCCACCTCCCCCAAGGGGGGGAGGAGCGCTCTCAGCTGCCCGGCCCGGTCCAGGGATAGAACGGGTTCAGCAGGAAGAGCGGGGTGCGGGGGGCGACGCCGAGTTCGGCATAGGTGAAGGTCAGGTCCGTGTGGCCCATGGCGAAGGACTTGCACGGGTCCAGGCGCTTGCGGCCGAAGGCGAGGGTCACCGCCTCCCCCTTCTTCTCGAGGAAGAAGGCGAAGTCCTCCTTCTTGGTGCAGCCGTTGGAGGCGACGCGGATGGTCAGCGCCTCGCGCCCGGCGCTGGCCGAATAGAGCGGCTCCAGCTCGTTCAGGGCCGACCCCGCCGGGGCGACGACGGGCGGGGCGGTCGTGGCGCAGCCGGCCAGAAGGCCCAGGCTCGCGATCAGCAGGAAACGGCGGTGCATGGGGCCAGTTCGCCATAGGCGGAGGCTGATGGCGAGCCCCAATTCGCGCGCCGATGGGGAGGGTGATTGACTCGGATACATATGTAAGTATTTTCTGACATATGAAATACGAACAACTCACCGCAATCCGAGGACCCCAGGCCATGGCCGGCAAGACCATCGAGACCTCCCCCCAGGCCTATGCCCGCACGGCCGGGGCCATCTATCTCAGCATCATCGTCCTGGGGATTTTCTCCCAGATGACGGCGATGGACGCCGTCGTCGTCCCCGGTGATCCGGCGGCCACGGCGCGCAACATCTCCGCCTCCATGACGCTGTGGAACCTGGGCGTGGCCGGCGGACTGATCATCCCGATCATCGGCACGATCCAGCTTTGGATCGAGTACCAGCTGCTGCGGCCGGTCGGGCGCGGCGCGGCGCTCCTGTTCCTGGCCTTCAACATCGTGTCGCTGGCCATCGAGTCGGCGAGCAAGGTGTTCCTGCTGATCGTGGCCCCGGCGGTCGGCGGCGGCGGGTTCATCCACCCCCTGCCCCTGGCCGACCAGGAGATCTTCGTGCGCCTGGCCATGGCCCTGCACTTCGCGACCTTCCATGTGTCGCTGGTGTTCTTCGGCTGCGCCTGCCTGGTGAATGGCTGGCTGGTGTTCCGCTCGGGCTTTCTGCCCCGCACGATCGGGGTGCTGATGCAGCTGGCCGGCGTCGCCTATCTGATCGTCTGCTTCGCCACCCTGTTCGCACCGGTGGTCGCCCGGATCATCTCGCCCGGCATATTGATCGTGCCGCTGGTCGGCGAGAGCGCCATGTGCCTGTGGCTGCTGGTCTTCGGGGTGAATGTGCCGCGCTGGAACGCCCGAATCGCCGCCGCGGCGGCCTGATCGCCCCGATAGCGCTCAAGCAAAAGGCCCCGGATCGCTCCGGGGCCTTCTTTGTATCGGCTTTGGGTTTCGGCGCCTTAGGAGGCGTAGAATTCCACGACCAGGTTCGGTTCCATCTTCACCGGATACGGCACTTCGGCCAGTTCCGGGGCGCGGATGAACTTCGCGGTCATCGCCTTGGCGTCGACTTCCACGTAGTCCGGCCAGTCGCGCTCGGAGGACTGCAGAGCCTCGAGCACCAGGGCCATGTTCTTGGAGCGCTCACGGACGGAGACGATGTCGCCGACCTTCACGCGATAGGAGGCGATGTTGACGCGCTTGCCGTTCACCAGGACGTGGCCGTGGTTGACGAACTGGCGGGCGGCGAAGACGGTCGGCACGAACTTGGCGCGATAGACCACCGCGTCCAGACGGGCTTCCAGCAGGGCGATCAGGGTCTCGGCCGTGTTGCCCTTGCGGCGCGCGGCTTCGTCATAGGTGCGCGCGAACTGCTTTTCGGTGAGGTTGCCGTAGTAGCCCTTCAGCTTTTGCTTGGCGCGCAGCTGCAGGCCGAAGTCGGAGACCTTCTGCTTGCGGCGCTGACCATGCTGGCCGGGGCCGTAGGCGCGCTGGTTGATCGGGGACTTCGGGCGACCCCAGATGTTTTCGCCCATCCGGCGGTCGATTTTATACTTCGCGGAATGCCGCTTAGACATGTTCGTCTCTTCTCAAGCTCGATGCAGGCCGGCGTCTCCGTCAGTGGAGGCGCGATTTCAACGGCGGCGTCGCATCACCCGTCATAGGTTCGCGGACCGACAGGCGGACCCGGCGGCGCGAAGGGGCGGTGTATGGCGGCAAGGCCCCGGAGAGTCAACTCCGGCGGCTCAGACCTTGACCACGGCGGGCATGCGGAAGCGGCCGTCGAGCAGCTCCTGCCGGGGCAGATAGGCCCGCAAGGTCATGGCGAAGGGCCCCTTGGCGGGGGCCGGCAGCCAGTTGGCGGTGCGCTCGCCGCCCGGATCGGCGCGGCCGATCCAGATGTCGAAGGACCCGTCGGCGTTGCGCTTCAGGCCCGGGGTGCGGTCGCCGATGGCGTAGCGGGAGATCGGGTTGTCGGTCAGGAAGAACTGACCGTCGGCGGTCGCCTCATACATGGTGAGCGACCAGAAGGCGTCGACCGGCATCTGGGCCGGGACCGACAGGCGATAGGGCCCGTCGCCGGTGAAGATCGCCCCGTCGTCGCCCTGGGCGCGGAGATACATGGCCTCGGTCACCGGCAGGGCCGCGAGGCCGGCCAGGGCGACCAAGGCGCGGAAATGATAGTCCTGGCCGTAGTTCCCGAGGTTGGCGCGCGGATAGCTCCAGCCCTGGACGAAGGCCATGCGCTTGGTGAAGGCCACGAGGCCCATGGAGGCCTGGGCGACGCCGGCCTGGATCTGGGCGATGGCGGCGGCGTCGAAGCGCTTGGGATCGAAGCCGCCCTTGGGCGTGAGGCCGAGCGCGGCGACCTGGCGGAACAGGCCCGCATCCTCGGCCCGCGGCGGATCGGAGGCGAGCAGCCTGGCGGCGCTGGCGAAATAGGCGTCCCAGGGCGCCTGGCGGGTCCCATAGGGGCCGGGCTCGGCGCCGGCGGGACCTTTTAGGACCAGGCCGTCCTGCACCGCATGGGCGGCGGCGAGGTCGGCGTCGCCGTCGACCAGGGTGCGGGCGAGCAGCCAGGCGTGGGGGGTGGAGACGCGGACGACATCGGCGCCCGATCCCGTCTGGCCCGGACCGACCAGGGTGAAGGTCCCGCCCCCGCCGCCGATCGTGCGCGTGCCCAGCACCACGTCATTGTCGGTGTACATGTCCATCACCGCCACCGAGAGGTAGCGCTTGCCCGTGGCGGGAAGGGTCAGGGTGACCGGGCCCTTGGTCAGGTCGACCCAGGCGCTGGAATAGAGCGTGTCGTTGTTGGGGGTGGTGATCCAGCGGTTGGCGGGGGTCGCCAGCTTGCGGGCATGACCGAAGCGGTTGATGCCGGCGGTCTGGGCGTCGGCGCCGGTGGCGTGCAGCATGCGCTGGCGGGCCTGGGCCATCTCGATCAGCGGCAGGGCGTAGAGCCAGGCCTCGCGGGCGGCGGCGGCGAGATCGCCCTCGGCGGCGAAGGCGCGGGCGGCCGGGGTCGCAGCGATCGCCGCCAGCACCGCCATCAGGTCACGTCGGTTCATGGTCCCCTCCCTTGGGGTTCTTCGGATCGTCCGGGATCAGGCCTCGGTCACCGGCGGCAGGCGATAGGCGCCGTCCAGCAACTCGGGCTTGGGCAGATAGGCGCGCATGAACAGCGCGAAGGGCCCGGCCGGGCCGGCAGCCAGTTGGCGGTGCGCGCGCCCCCGGGATCGGCGTGGCCGATCCAGATGTCGAGCGAGCCGTCGGCGTTGGTCGCCAGCCCCTCGGTGCGGTCGCCGATGGCGTAGCGGTTCAGGGGATTGTCGGTGAAGAAGAACTGGCCGTCCTCGGTCGCCTCATAAAGGCTGAGCGACCAGAAGGAATGGACCGGCAGGGGCTGGTCGGCGGGGAAATGCAGGCGCCAGGCGCGGGTCCCGTCATAGAGGGCGTGGGGCAGATGGCCCTCGGCGCGCATGTACATGGCCTCGGCCGGCGGCAGGGCGGCCAGGCCCGACAGGGCGACGGCGGCGCGCAACGCATAGTCCTGGTCGAAAACGCCCAGCCGCGAGGACGGATAGGACCAGCCGTTGATGAAGCTGTTGCCGCCCAGGCCGTTGCGGCGCGAGACCGACTTGCCCTCGGCGAGGCCGGCCTCGATGGCGGCGACCTCCTCGGGGTCGAAGCGCGTGGGATCGAAGGCGTCGAGGCCGAGCGGGGCCATGACGGCGAGGATCGCCCGGTCGGTGTAGAGCGGCGGGTTGAGCGCCATCAGCCGGGCGGCGGTGTCGAAATAGTCCGCCCAGCCCGCGCCGCGATGGGCGAAGGGACCGGGGAAGTCGACGGCCGGGCCCTGCATGGTCAGGCCGTGCTGAACGGCCTTGGCGGCCTCTGCATCATGCGGCCCGTCGACCAGGATGCGGGCGAGCGCCCAGACGTGGTTGGTGGGCGAGCGCACGACATTGGGCCCGTCGGCGGCGTCGCGCGGGCCGACCAGGGTGAAGGTCCCACCGTCCGGCCCGGTGGTCCGCGTGCCCAGTATGGCGAAATTGTTGGTGTAGGCGTCCATCAGGGCGAGCGAGAAATAACGATCGCCGGTCGCCGGCAGGGTGATGGTCACCGGCCCCGCGCTGAGATCGACCTGGGCGGTGGAATAGAAGGTGTCGTTGTTGGGGGTGGTGACGGCGCGGGCCCTGTGGTCCGCCAGCCGGCGCATATGGCCGAAGACGTTCATCGGCGAGCCCACGGCCTGGCCCCGCGCCCGGGTGGTGGCGATCTCCACCAGCGGCAGGGTGAACAGATAGGCCTCCCGCGCGGCGGCTTTCAGGTCGTCCAGAGCGGTCCCGGCCATGGCCATATCTCCCAACTATTGGCGCGTCGGGTGTCGCCGGTTTGAGCGCTTTGCGCAAGCGGGGGGATGCATGACTCAACCGCTCATCCCGGCGAAGGCCGGGACCCAGATCCTAAGGCTGGAAGGCTGATTGGACGCGCGCGGCGCATCTGGAACCCGCCCCCGCGCCATTCCATCTGGGTCCCGGCCTTCGCAGGGATGAGCGGATTTGGGGGGCCCTAGGTGTCTGGAGTGCTGGCGGCCTTGGCCCTGGCGAGTTTGTCGAGCACCCGGCCGCGGCCGCGGGACAGGGCGGTGACCACGCCCCGAAAGGTGCGGACCTCCTGGTCGGACATGCGGGCGCGGCCCAGGGCGGCGCGCAGATTCTGGACCATGGAGGGCTTCTTCTCCGGCGGATGGAAGAAGCCTGCGGTGTCGAGCTCGCGCTCGAAATGCTCATAGAGGCCCAGCATGGCGGCGGCCTCGGCCGGGGGCGGGGCGTCGCGGAAGATGGCGGGCGCGCCGGTCTCCTGGGTCATGCGCCACTCATAGGCCAGGATGATCACCGCCTGGGCCAGGTTGAGGGAACGGAAGCGAGGGTCGATCGGCAGGGTCACGACGGCCTGGCAGAGTGCGATGTCGGCGGTCTCCAGCCCGGCCCGCTCGCCGCCGAACAGGAGACCGGTGCGATGGCCCTCGCCGAACTCCTGAAGCATGTTGGCGGCGGCGGCGCGCGGGGTCAGGATCGGCAGCTGAAGTTCGCGGGGCCGGGCCGTGGTCGCATAGACCAGGTGCAGGTCGGCGATGGCGGCCTCGACGCTGTCATAGACGCGGGCGGCGTTCAGCGGCCATTCGGCGCCCGAGGCCGTGGCCCAGGCCCGCTCCTGGGGCCAGCCGTCGCGGGGATTGACCAGCCGCAGATCGGCCAGGCCGAAATTGGCCATGGCGCGAGCCACGGCGCCGATGTTGGCGGCCATTTGCGGCTTGTCGAGGATGATGCAGGGCGGCTCGGCGGTCATGGGCCGCTTTTCAGCCCCTCTGGCCCCCGAAGGCAAGGGCGCGGTCGCCGCAGCGGGCGGAACTGACCCGCGGCTCAAGGCTTCACCATGGGAGCCGGCGGGCGGCCGGATGCAGGGCTGACGGATATGGCGATGGTTGATGGCTGGCGGCTATGGGCCGCAATCCCACACCGGGGCCGACACAACCAATGCCCCTCCCCCTTGCGGGGAGGGGTTGGGGTGGGGGTGCAAGCTCCGAGCCTCGCGTTTTCGAATTGGCGATCCCGAAGCGAAATCGGCGAGCATCGGCGCCGACACCCCCTCACCCTACCCTCTCCCCGCAAGGGGGAGAGGAGCGCGAAGCCGGTAGCCCGGCATTCCACGATCATCCGCCCAATAGACCCTCCCGCACACTCTATGCGCCGCGCCCTCGTCCTGACCGCCCTGCTCGTCCTGTGCGCCAGCGCCGCCGGCTGCCGGCAGCCGCTGATGCGTTCGACCGGCGACAGCCCGCCGCTCGACACGGCGCGGCTGGAGCGGGAGATCAAGCCGATCGCCGCCGCGGCCGCGCCGGGGGTGATGGGGTTTGCGATCATGAACCTGGGCAGCGGCGAGACCTGGACCTTCAACGGCGAGCGCCGGTTCCCGCTCGACGACATCGCCGCCCTGCCGCTCGCCGCCGCGGCCATCGGCGAGATGGAAGGCGCCCGGCTGTCGGCGGGCGAGATTCTGCAGGTGCGCGAGGTCGATCTGTCGCCGCCGCCCAGCCGGATCGCCGAGGCCTGGCCCGGCCAGACGGACTATCGCGCCGACGCCCTGATCGACGCCGCGGTCGGCGGATCGGACGCCACGGCCGACGACCTGCTGATCCACCGGGTCGGCGGGCCTGGGGCGGTGACCGCCTGGCTGGTCGACAAGCATGTACCGGAGGTGCGGCTGGACCGCTATCGCCGCGAGATCGATCCGGCCCGCAGCGGGCTGGGCTCCTTCCGATCCCGCTGGAAGGGCGAGGCGGCCTACGCCGCCGCCCAGGCCAGCGTGGCGCCCGAGGATCGCCGGGCCGCCATGGCCGCCTATCTGGCCGATCCCCGCGACACGGCGACGCCCCGGGGGATGATCCGCTTCCTGCAGGCGGTGACGGCCGGGGAGCTGATCTCCAACGCCGGGGCGGCGCGGCTGACCGGGGCGATGGCTGGGGTCGCCGTGCCCGGCCTGCCCGCCGGCGCCCGCTACGCCCACAAGCGCGCGGCCCTGCGCGCGCCGGCCGGCGCCCCCGGAATCGACAATGATGTAGGCGTTCTCACGCTAAAGGATGGGCGCCGCTACGCCATCGCCGTGTTTCTGGCCGGCGCGGTTTCGCCCCCGGGCGCGCGGGCGGCTGTGCTGGACAAGGCCGTGGCCGCCGCCGGCCGTAGCGTCCGCTAGGGCTTGGCGATCTGACACCGGTTACCGATCGCCCGGCGAAGTTTTGCGCAGACTCGCGTTCGCGTGGGTCAGGGCCTTTGCGCGGAGGGCCGAAGCCGAATATACGGCCTTCAACCTTACCCTTTTCGCCGGAGCGCCTGCCCCCTCATGGCCAAGATCAAAGTCGCCAATCCTGTCGTGGACATCGACGGGGACGAGATGACCCGCATCATCTGGAAGTGGATCAAGGACAAGCTGATCTTCCCCTATCTCGACCTCGACATCGACTATTACGACCTGGGGATCGAGCACCGCGACGCGACCGATGACAAGGTCACCGTCGACTCGGCCATGGCCATCAAGAAGTACGGCGTCGGCATCAAGTGCGCGACCATCACCCCGGACGAGGCCCGGGTTGAGGAGTTCAAGCTCAAGAAGATGTGGAAGTCGCCGAACGGCACGATCCGCAACATCCTGGGCGGCGTGGTGTTCCGCGAGCCGATCATCTGCAAGAACGTGCCGCGGCTGATCCCCGGCTGGACGCAGCCGATTATCATCGGCCGCCACGCCTTCGGCGACCAGTATCGCGCCACCGACTTCGTCGTGCCCGGCAAGGGCAAGATGACGATCAAATGGGAAGGCGAGGACGGCCAGGTCATCGAGCACGAGGTGTTCGACTATCCGGGCGGCGGCGTGGCCATGGCCATGTACAATCTGGACGAGTCGATCCGCGAGTTCGCCCACGCCTCCCTGGCCTATGGCCTGGAACGCAAGTACCCGGTCTATCTCTCGACCAAGAACACCATCCTCAAGGCCTATGACGGCCGGTTCAAGGACATCTTCATGGATGTCTACGAGACCGACTACGCCGCCAAGTACAAGGAGGCGGGCATCACCTATGAGCACCGCCTGATCGACGACATGGTGGCCTCGGCGCTGAAGTGGCCGGGCGGCTTCATCTGGGCCTGCAAGAACTATGACGGCGACGTGCAGTCCGACCAGGTGGCGCAGGGCTTCGGCTCGCTGGGCCTGATGACCTCGGTGCTGCTGACCCCGGACGGCAAGACCATGGAGGCGGAAGCCGCCCACGGCACCGTCACCCGCCACTATCGCCAGCACCAGAAGGGCGAATCGACCTCGACCAACTCGATCGCCTCGATCTTCGCCTGGACCCAAGGCCTGGCCTTCCGCGCCAAGCTGGACGGCAACCCCGAGCTCGACCACTTCGCCAAGACGCTGGAGAAGGTCTGCGTCTCGACCGTGGAGAGCGGCTCGATGACCAAGGACCTGGCCCTGCTGGTCGGCGACAGCCAAGGCTGGCTGACCACCGAAGGCTTCATCGACAAGGTCGCCGCGAACCTGGACAAGGCGCTCGCCGAGGGCTGAGGCGGGTTGGACCGCTGAGCGGACTGCGGCCGGCTCCCTGACGGGGGGCCGGCCGTTTTCGTTTGGGGGGTGTGGAGGGGGTGTCAATGACGCCAAGAGTGACAATGAGCGTCCAACCGGACGGAAGCTTCGACCTCTGGCTCAACGCAGCCGGACGGGATCTCTTGGTCAAGAAACTCCAAGCTTTGAGCGAGGCGTGGGACCACTTGCATCTCGATCACTACGACGATCCGGACATCGCCGACGCCACCGACATACCGCTCTCGGCGGTTCCCTATCAGGCGGGTGATCGCGTGCTGCTGAACGGAAAGGTTCTCTTCCGCCCCGACGAATGGGACCTCAAGGCCTTTCCGCATGTGCTGACAGAGTCGGGCCCGGCAGTCAGATGACCTGTCGTTACGGAATCTGCCCTGGGCCCGATGCGCCGCACAGCTGCGCCCATCGAGGCCTGAGCAAGTTCACAAGGTCATCGACGTAAAGACCTCGTAACGCAACCGCGTGGCCATTTGAGAGGATGGTCCAACCCGCGCCTTCTCCCTCGACATCAAACTTGCGCCATCGAGCGAGCCACCACGCATCGGAGGCGCGGTATTGGATGGGCCGCGCGGCGGCGACGAAATCAGGAGAATTCCATCCGGGGCGCAAGACCCATGGATTGGTCAATGGGATAACGAAACGACCGCGTAGGTCTCTGATCACGAACGGCTGGTCATCGACGATACTGTAAGTTCCGTCTCCGCTGCGCTTTAGCAGCAGGAGCCAGTGTTGGTACCTTGGGTCAAAGCCCACGTGCTGCATTTGCACGGTCTGAAGGTGACGCTGGCCTTCCGAACCCAGCAATACCTCCTCCACGCTGATTTCTGCGAGCCAGGGCCAACGTGCGATCATGGCGTCGCGTTGATTTTCGGGCAGAGGCGTCGCAACGTTCCGGTCAATTCTGGCGATGGCCGCGACGTCGAAGCATTCCGGCTCGCCCTCCGCGCCCAGGGCGGGCTTAGAAGCCAGCGCCAGCAATACGATTGCGACCCAGGCTGCAGCGCGCATGACTTCCTCCAGGGCGGGAACAGGAGCGAGTGCACCACTTACGGGCTCTGCGGCACGACGGCGAGCGTCTTTGCTGGACAGCCGCAGGCTCAAGAAAGATCGTACGCGTTCCGGCTGCAACGGACTCGGCGTGGGTCCCCGCCTGCGCGGGGATGAGCGGTGCAGGAGATGGCTCGCCCCCATTGCCGCCGCCCGAAGAGTTCGCCTACCGTCGCGCCTTCTGCAGTTGGGGGCGACATGGATATTCATCGGCCGAAGCCGTGGCATGGCCTGCGCGAGTTCCTGAAGGAATACGGGATCATCGTGCTGGGGGTCCTGACCGCCATCGGCCTGGAGCAGATGGTCGAGCAGCTGCACTGGCGCCATGTCGTTCACCAGCACCGCGAGGCCTTGGACAGCTCGGTCTCCGACCTCTACCTCGCCATGCTCAGCCGCGCCGATATGCAGGACTGCGTCGACCGCCGGCTGGGCGACATCGCCACGATCCTGGCGCGGCATGACGCCGGCCAGCCGCTGAGCGTCGTCGGGCCTCTCGGAACGCCCACCGCCAGCGTCGCCGACCTGGGCGTGTTCGACATGTCCCTGGCGGACCAGGCCTTTTCACACATGCCGTTCGAGGAGCAGACGGGCTATTTCTCGAAGCTGGGGTCCTACAAGGTGTTCGTGCAGGTCATGACCAGCGAGCGCGAGGTGTGGCGGGAGCTGGGGCGACTGAACCATGCGCGCGCCCTGACCGCCGAGGACTGGAGCGTCGTCCGGGCCAATTATGAGCAGGCGGCGGACCTGAACGCGCTTCTGAAGACCGACCTCACGACCCAGGGATCGGGCACATGGCTGACCCCGTTCAAGGATACGCCCAAGCCGAAGGACTACAGCCTGCGCGCCCTGCCGCGCGTGAAGACCCTGTGCAGCCCGATGCTCGGGGGCGCCGGGCGCTAGGCGGGGTGATCCTTGCCGCCCCTCTCCGGGGTGACCGCCACCCGACCCTCCGATAGGCTCCGCCCCAACAAACAAACGGGAGGGATATCGCCATGGCGTCAGGGGCGGTTCAGGGAACTGTGGATCCGCGGTTCAAAGGCGTGCGGGCCGCGTTCGAGGCCAATCTGGCCAGTGGGGCGGATGTGGGGGCCGCGGTCTGTGTGACGCAGGACGGCGAGACCCTGGTGGACCTGTGGGGCGGCTATGCCGATCCGGCCAAGACCCGCGCCTGGGAGCGGGACACCATCGTCAATGTCTATTCCACCACCAAGACCATGACGGCGCTCTGCGCCCTGATCCTGGCCGACCGGGGCGCGCTCGACTTCGACGCGCCGGTGGCCCGCTACTGGCCGGAGTTCGCCGCGAACGGCAAGGACGCGATCACGGTGGGCCAGCTGATGGCCCACTCGGCCGGCATGTCGGCCTGGCGCGCGCCGATGGCCAAGGAAGACTTCTACGACTGGGAGAAAGCCACGACTCTGCTGGCCGCTCAGGCGCCCCTGTGGGCGCCTGGAACCCAGCCCGGCTATCACGCCATCACCCAGGGCTATCTGGTCGGCGAGGTGGTGCGCCGGATCACCGGCCAGACGCTGGGGACCTTCTTCCGCGAGGAGGTGGCCGAGCCCCTGGGCGCCGACTTCCATATCGGCCTGCCGGCCTCGGAGGACGACCGGGTCGCCGAGCTGATCCCGCCGCCGCCCGGCCAGGGTGCAGGCGACGGCGCGGGCCAGAGCGAGATCCAGGCCCTGACCTTCAACAATCCGGGCATCGACGTCGCGGCCACCAAGACGCGGGCCTGGCGCGGGGCCGAGATCCCCGCCGCGGGCGGGACCGGTAACGCCCGCTCGGTGGCTGAGATCCATATGATCCTGGCCAATGGCGGGATCGCCAAGGGCAAGCGCTTCCTGTCCGAGGCCGGCTGCCGCAAGGCGCTGGAGCTGCAGATCGAGGGGACCGACCTGGTGATGGGCGGCCCGGCCCGGTTCGGCCTGGGCTTCGGCCTGGCCGGCGGCGTCGTGCCCCTGCCCAACCCCAATACGATCTTCTGGGGCGGCTATGGCGGGTCGCTGGTGATCATCGACATGGATGCGCGCACGACCATCGCCTTCGCCATGAACAAGATGGCCGGCACCACGACGGGGGATATGCGGGCGCTTGGGTTGGCCATGGCGAGCTGGCAGGCGTTGGGGGTGGTTTGAGATTTAGCGCTCCTTCTCCCCTTGCGGGAGAAGGTGTCGTCCGAATGGACGACGGATGAGGGGTCACTCAGAACCCTTCGCAGAGGTCGGCGGCGGCTAGGTGGAGAGGCCCATCAACCCCTCATCCGACCCTGCTTCGCAGGGCCACCTTCTCCCGCAAGGGGAGAAGGGGTTCCCGTTTTGCCTTCCCCTCAGACCAGATCCACGATCTGACCCGCCAGCCCCGTATAGGTCGCAGGCGTGAGCGCGAGCAGGCGGGCCTTGGCGGCGTCGCCGATGTCGAGGCCGCGGACGAATTCGGCGAGTTCCGGGGCGCCGACGCGGCGGCCGCGGGTGAGCTCCTTCAGAAGCGCATAGGGGTCGGTGATCTGGGAGCGGCCGGCGGTGATCTCGGCGCGGACCACCGTCTGGATCGCCTCGGCCAGCACTTCCCAATTGCCGTCGAGGTCGGCGAGCAGGACGTCGGCGGCCAGCGAGATTTCGCCCAGGCCGCGCTCCAGGTTGTCGAGGGCGACCATCGAGTGGCCGAAGGCGACGCCGATGTTGCGCTGGGTGGTGGAGTCGGTGAGGTCGCGCTGCAGGCGCGAGGTGACGAGGGTCTGGGCGAGGGTCGCGAACAGGCCGCCGGCGATCTCCAGATTGGCCTCGGCGTTCTCGAAGCGGATCGGGTTGATCTTGTGCGGCATGGTCGAGGAGCCGGTCGCGCCGGCCACCGGGATCTGGGCGAAATAGCCCATGGAGATATAGGTCCAGACGTCGGTGGCGAGGTTGTGCAGGATCCCGCCCGCGTGGCGGACCCGATCATAGAGCTCGACCTGCCAGTCGTGGGATTCGATCTGGGTGGTCATCGGGTTGAAGCCGATGCCGAGGCCTTCAATGAAGCTCCGGGTCAGGGCCAGCCAGTCGACGTCCGGCTCGGCGGATAGGTGGGCGCCCCAGGTGCCGGTGGCGCCGGAGAACTTGGCCAGATAGTCGGTGGCCTCGATCTGACGGATGACGCGCTGGAGCCGCCAGACGAAGACGCCGAGCTCCTTGCCCATGGTGGTGGGGGTGGCGGGCTGGCCGTGGGTGTGGGCCAGCATCGGGGCGTCGCGATGGGCGAGCGCCAGGGCCTTGAGCTTGGCGGTGACGGCCTGGAGCTTGGGCAGCCAGACGCGGGCGACGGCGCGCTGGACGGTGAGCGCATAGGACGTGGAATTGATGTCCTCGCTGGTGCAGGCGAAGTGGGTGAGCTCGGCGATGGCGGAGAGGCCCAGCTGCTCCAGCCGGTCGCGGACGAGGTACTCCACCGCCTTGACGTCATGGCGGGTGATCTTCTCGCGCTCGGCCAGCCAGTCGATCTCGGCCTGGCCGAATTCGGCGTAGAGCGCGCGCAGCCGGGCCTTGTCGGCCTCGCCCAGCGGCCTGGACCCGAACAGGGCGGCGTCGGTCAGGGCGATCAGCCACTCCACCTCGACCTCGACCCGGGCGCGGTTCAGCCCCGCCTCCGACAGATAGTCGGCGAGCTCGGCGACGGCCGGGCGATAGCGGCCGTCAAGCGGGCTGAGCGGCTGAGGGGGCAGTGAGGTCACGGGAACTCCGGGCATGGGTGCGGGCGGCACGGCTCAATCATACACGCCGGGATTTGAAAAGGGGCGCGTTGCGTGTGGGGGATGTTGGAGGGGACAGATGAACTACCTCGACCTGGGGAGCGCCAACCGACACTCATCCATTCCGCAAAGTCGCTGATTGAACTTGCTGCAATTGAGTGTTGGGAGCTTGGATGGGGTCTTCACCTTGGGGTCTGCGACCCAAAGCGGGGACCAGAAGTCCGAAGTCCACGCGACTGGTGTCGGGGTGCGGATGCCGAGCGCGTCACTCTTCGCACGTGCGTCCCACAGCGGGTTGCTGGAAGGGGCGACGATCTCTGCTGCACGGATCTTTAGATCGGTTCTCCCGACCAGGACGCAAAGCCCTACGGCCGTGGATGCGTGGAGGGGCGGGCTTGCCGCAGCCGCCGCGTTAGCAATGCCGGTGAAGCAAAGCAGCGCGATCACAAACAAGCGCTGCACCTTGGTCGAAAATTGAAGCGCGCGGGAAAAGGCCATCGGCGTGATTACGGATCAAACACGATCCGCATCAAGGCCCGCGTGTTCAGTCTCAGCGGCAGCACAATCAATCGGTGCTCGCGCCGACTCAGCTTGGCTCCCCGCCTGCGCCGGGATGAGCGGGGGTGGGGAGGCCTTGCCCTCCCCCCGATCGTCCGCGCGGGCGACCGGGGGGACGGCGGGGGTGATCAGCCGCCGTTGATGAGCTTGGTCGCCTCGTCGAGCTTGGCGGCGTAGGTCTCCAGCACCTGGGCGGTGAGGACCGAGTACTTGTCGGCGTCGCTCCAGCGTTCTTCCTCGATGGCCTCGCGGACGCCGGGAAGGGTCTTGGCGCCATAGCCGGTGAACTTGCCGGGGGCGTAGACGAGGTTCTTGTACCAGGGCCGGCCGGGCAGGCCGATCTCGGCCGTCAGGGTCTGTTCGAGGCCGCGGTTGAGTTCGAACAGCTTGGCCTTGGCGTCGGGCGAGAGGCCCGCGCCCTTAGCGGCGAGCGCCGTGTCATAGGCCTTGGCGCTGCGCTTCAGGTGATCGACGGCGTTGTCGAGCGGGGCGAGGTTGAAATAGGGCACGGTGGCCAGCGGGTTGGGCGGGCCGTTGGTGTGGGTCGGGTCGTCGGCCAGCTTGTAGGCGCCGGCGGCGATCAGCTTGGCCTGAGTGGCGGCGGCTTCCCGCTTGCCGTCGGCCAGCTTCTTCAGCTCGTCGTTATAGGTGGCGACCGTCTCGGCGAAATTGCCGTAGCGCTGCAGGGGCAGGTCGGCGTCGGCGATGCGCAGGACCAGACGGCCGCCGGTCTTAGCGAGCGCGCCGGCATAGGCGAAGCCCGGATCGACGAAGCGGCTGTGATGCTCCCAGGTGTCATAGGCCGAGTGATAGACCCCGCCGGAGTCCCCTTCCCCGCCATAGCCCAGATTGATGGCGGCCAGGCCCAGGTGCTCGATGAAGGCCGAATAGTCGGAGCCGGAGCCGAGGGGGCCGATCGGCAGGTCGTGGGTCGGATCAGCGGCCATCTTGGCGGCGGCCTTGGCGCGTTCGCCCGCGCCGGGGGCCGAGCCCTCGACCATGAGGGCGGCGCGCAGGCGCTGCTCCACCGAGACGCCGGTCTGGGGATCGGTCACGTCATCGGCCACCTGGTTGACGAGATGCTCGTAGGAATGGCTGCCCTCGGCGCCCAGGAAGCCCCGGGCGTTGCCGTCGGTGTTGATATAGATGACGCCCTTGGCCTTGAGCTCGTCGGCATGGGTCTCGGCCCATTCGGTGGAGCCCAGCAGCATCGGCTCCTCGGCGTCCCAGCTGAGGTAGACGAGGGTGCGCTTGGGCTTGTAGCCCTTGGCGGCCAGGCCGCCGATGGCCTTGGCCTCGGCCATCATGGCCACGTGGCCGCTGATCGGGTCCGACGCGCCGAACACCCAGCCGTCATGGTGGTTGCCGCGAAGCACCCACTGATCGGGATAGGTCGAGCCCTTCATCATGGCGACCACGTCGTAGACGGTCTTCAAGGACCAGTCGGACTTGACCGCGATATGGACCTTGGCCGCGTCCGTGCCGCCCACATGATAGGTGATCGGCAGGGAGCCGCGGAACGACGGCGGGACCACATCGCCTTCCAGCGCCTGGAGGAAGTGGGTGGCGTCGCCATAGGAGATCGGCAGGACCGGGATCTTCAGGATGGTGGCGGCGTCTTCGCGCTTCAGGCGCTTGGCCTTCTCCGTGGCGCCGACGCCGGGGGTCAGCGGGTCGCCCGGATAGAGCGGCATGTCGGCGACCGAGCCGCGCTGGAAGCCGTTGGCCGGCCGCGACGCGCCCTTGGGATAGACGTCGTCCTGGGCGTAGCCGTCGTCATGCGGGTCGGAATAGATGATGCAGCCGACGGCGCCGTGATCCTGGGCGAGCTTGGGCTTCAGCCCCCGCCAGCCGACGCCGTAGCGGGCGATGACGATCTTGCCCTTCACCGACACGCCCATGCGGGCCAGAGCGTCATAGTCGGCCGCATGCCGTAGTTCACATAGACGAGCGGGGCGGTGACATCGCCGTCGCCCTGGAAGGCGACATAGGCGGGCAGTTCGTCCTTGGTGCGGCTGGAGGTTTCGTCGCCGGGGATCGGGGACTCGGTGAGCGTCGCCTTGAAGGGCGTGGGCGCCACGAGTTCGAGGCTTTCCGAGATCGGGGTCGGGTAGAGAACCTGGAAGCTCTCCATATGGGCGTCCCAGCCCCAGGACTTGAACTGGGCCAGGATGGTCTCGGCGTTCTTCTTGTCGTGCGGGGAGGAGACGTGGTTGGGCTCCGACGCCTGGTCCTTCATCCAGGCGCTCATCTCCGGCGGGGAGATCTGGGCGTCGAAGCGCTTTTCCAGGTCCGAGGACTGCCCGAAGGCGGGGCCGACCAGGCCCGCGGCGGCGATCAACGCCAGGATGGAAGACGTCGAACGACGCATGGGAATTCCCCCGTAACTTTGTGACAAGGCGCGCAGCTAGACACCCATTTGGGCGGGGGGCAAGGGCGCAAGAAAAGAGCGGCGGATCGCTCCGCCGCTCTGGCCTTTCCGTACGCGGGGCAGGCTCTAGAAGGTCGCGGTCAGGCCCACGAAGAGGGTCCGGCCCAGGAGGTCATAGGTCGGATAGGCGTTGGGCGAACCGGTCTGGGCGATCAGCGAGGAGATGATCTGCGGGTCCTTGTCGAACACGTTGTTCACCCCGGCGCGGACCACGAAGTGGTCGCCCACGTTCCAGATCCCCGAGAGGTCCAGATAGCTCACCGCCTTCAGCTTGCCGTCGAACTTGTCGATGACGCCGTTGGTCAGGGTGGGGTCGGAGGTGTTGGTCTCCAGCTTCGCATCGCCGATGTAGCGCCACTGGGCCGACAGCAGCAGATCCCAGGGGGTCTGCCAGCTGCCGCGCAGGGTGTGGCGCCAGGTGGGGTTCACCGTTTGGCAGGTGGGGCCGTAGAGCCCGGCGCAGTCATAGGTGTGCGCCCCCGGCGTCGGCTGGACCTCGGCCTTCAAGAGGTAGGAGCCGATGAAGTTGAACTGCAGCCCGCCGTGGTCGCCCAGGCCGATGGCGTCGAGATTGACGTTGTAGCTGGCCTGGAAGTCGACGCCGGAATTGTGCGCCAGGCCGACATTGACCACCGTGCCGCGGACATAGCCGCCGGTGGCCTGGCTGGTGCCGAACAGGTTGCCGCTGGCCGTCCGCACCACGCCCGAGCAGAACAGCGGATTGCCGGTCGTCAGGCACTGGTTGACGGTGAAGACGAGCGGCACCGAGTTGATCTCGTCGGCGACCTTGATGTCCCAGTAGTCGACGCTGCCGGTGAAGCCGGTGAGCCAGGTCGGCCGCAGGGTGAAGCCCAGCGAATAGGTGTCGGCCGTCTCCGGCCGCAGGGCCGGGTTGCCGCCGTTCAGCACCGCGCACTGGCCGGCGGGGCACTGGACGATGCGGTTGGTGGAGCCGCCGTTGCCGTACTGGGCCGCGGTGACGCCGGTGTTCATGCATTGCTGCAGGGTCGCCGTCGCCGGGGTGGCCGCCGTGCCGGCGCAGGGGTCGGCCGCCAGCTGGCTGGTGTTGGTGACCGCCTGCGGGTTGAACAGCTCGATGATGTTGGGCGCACGGATCGCCCGCTGATAGGAGCCGCGGAACCGGATGTCCTCGATCGGCGACCAGTCGCCGCCGATCTTGTAGGTGTCGGCCGTCAGTCCGCTGGAATAGTCGGAATAGCGGTAGCCCAGCTCGAAGCTGAGGTTCTTGGCCATGGGCAGGTCGGAGGCCACCGGGACGCGCAGTTCGCCGAACACCTCGGTCACGCCCAGGCTGGCGTCGATGGGGGTCGAGGCGCCGCCGAAGCCGGACAGGTCGCCGGAGAGCGAGGCGGCGTCGGGCGCGAAGCGATAGTGTTCGCGACGGTCCTCGACGCCGAGCGCCACCCCCACCGGGTCATTGGCCCAGGGCGACTTGATCCCGAACTTGCCCAGATTGCCGGCCACGCTGGCGGAGACCACCGTCTGCTCGACCGTGCCCTCCTCGGTGCCGGTGGAGTTCAGATAGTTGATCTGGTCGGCGTTCACCCCGCCCTGGGTGAAGATGTTGTAGGGCACGCAGGAACTGTCGGCCCCGGTCACCTTGGCGACGCAGGTCGGCACGCCGCCGACATTGACCACCTGCAGGGCCTTCGCGATGCGCGAGAGGCTCAGGTAGTTGTGGTTCTCCTGGAACAGCGACGTGTAGTAATACTGGCCGTAGATGTCGTAGCGGAAGTCTTCGTACTCCGGCACGGCGCCCTTGATCCCAAACACCGCGCGATAGTTCTGGTGCTCATAGGCGCTGGCGCGCCCGCCGCCCTCGATGGCGCGACGACCGATCAGCAGCTCGACGCTGTCGCCGCTGGCGATCTGGGCCGGGGTGCAGATGGTGTTGGCCTGCTGGGCGCTGAGCAGGGGGTTGTTGCAGTTGACGAGGTCGCCGCCGCTCGGGCCCGCCCCGCCGCCTTCGAATTGGCCGGACGGCGCCACCTGGGTGGTGGACTTGTCGTCCATGAAGCTGAACTCGGAATAGAGGTTCAGGAACTTGCTGTAGTCGTAGTGGCCGGAGAAGCCCGCCGAATAGCGGGTGTCCTGGTGCTGCAGGTACTGGAACGGGTTGGAGTTGAAGAGGGCCGGCGGATCCGAGGCCGCCTGGGGCCAGGGCAGGAACTGATGGCCGACCACCGTCAGGGTGTTTCCGCTGTTCAGGTCGATGAACTGGTTTGAATTGGCCGAGCCGCTGCAGACCGGGGTGGTCGGGCCGCTGGCGGGACCGACATTGATCTTGCAGGCGGAATAGTCGCGGGTCCCCTGATTGACCGGGTCCTGCCGGTGATAGACCAGATAGCCGGTCAGGTTGCCCTTCCCGTCCGCCCCGTTCATGCCCATCACGATGGAGACGTCGCGGGAGCGGCCGTCCCAGCGGTCGCCGGGGATGGTGAAGCCCTTGGCCTTGAGCAGGCCCTGGGCGAGGTCGTTATGCTGCGAGTGCTGGGCCAGGCCCGTCTGCACGTCGATCTGCATGCCCTCGAAATTGTGCTTCATGACGAAGTTGACCACCCCGGCCACGGCGTCGGAGCCGTAGGTCGAGGAGGCGCCACCGGTCAGGACCTCGACCCGGTCGACCAGCTGGCCGGGGATCTGGTTTAGGTCGGGCGAGGGATTGTTGTTGCCGGTGTTGGCGTCGCCGATGCCGAGGCGCCGGCCGTCCACCAGGACCAGGGTCCGCTGGGGCCCCAGGCCGCGCAGGTCGGCGGTGGAGATACCGCCCGGCGAGGACAGCGGGTTGGAGGTGCCGGAGAAGTCGACCTGACTGTTCTGGTACTGCTGGGGCAGGTTGTTCACCAGTTCGATCACGTCGGTCTTGCCCTGGAGCTTGAACTCCTTGTCCGTGATCACCTGGACCGGGCTGGTGCTGGTCAGGTTGGGACTGGGAATCCGGGTGCCGGTGACCACCACCTCCTGGACTTCCGTGTCCGCCGCCCGGGCCGGGGCGCCGGCGAGCACGGCCATGGCCGCCCCGCAGATCATCGAGGAGGCCAACAGGCGCTCCCGCATGGCATTGGTTTTCAAGGTCAGAATCCTCCGGCGGCCCGCCGCGTCGATCCCGACGAACAGCGCCGCTCCCCAAACGAGCTTCGGTCCCGGGCGCGAACCTCGAACCCGGTTACAGGGGAGTTACGAGCGGATCATTGAAAGCGTCAATGTCGTTACAGAATTGACGGAATCTTGTTTGAGTCGTGTCGCGTTAAAGACACAAATTACGACCTATCTATTCTTAGATAAATTGATTTCACATCTGCAAGTATTTAGCCGACGTGCGGCCGCGGCGGCCCCCGCGACGGCTCAGGGCAGGATGGGCAGGGCCAGGCTCATCTTGGCGCGGCGCTTCACGAAGCTGGCCTCATAGCGGCGGACCACGGCGTGGCCGGCGATGTTGGCGTCGGCGAAGGCGTTGAACGCCTCCATGCTGCGGAAGGTGGCGACGCAGGCGATGTCGTAGACGCCGGAGATCTCCAGGCAGATCTGGACCTCCGGCGCATTGGCGAGCTGGGTGCGGAACTCCGCCACCACCGGCGGGGCGTGGCGCTCCAGCTGGACCAGGAGCAGCACGCTGATCCGCTCGCCGGTCAGGTCGGGAGCGAGGACCGAGACGTCGGCGGTGATCACGCCCGTGGCGCGATAGCTGCGGATGCGGCGCAGGATGGCCGAGGGCGACAGGTGGACGCGCTCGGCGAGATCCTGGGCGCTCGCCTGGTTGTTCTCCTGCAGGATCGACAGGATCCTGAGGTCGAGGCGATCGAGCTCGAAGTCAGACACCTGATCCCCTCCCCGGCTCTGGTTGATCTGGAAGCCCTGAGCGGCCGACGAAACACCTCGCCGGCCCTGTGAGGCCAGTTAACTAGCGTTCATCTGGGCGGTTCAGCGGGCGATGACGATCGCCTGGCGGATGACCTCGTCGAGCCGGGCCCGCGCCTGGCGCCCCGCCTCGGTGAGCAGGATCACCCGGCTGCGGCCGTCCTGCGGATTGAGGAAGGCCTCGACGAGGCCGAGCGCCGGCGGCCGCGCCCATTCCGAGCCCTCCGGCCCGAAGGTGCGGATGCTGCGCGAGGCGGTCGGCTCGGTCATGCGGCTGACATAGGCCAGCTCCTGGACGCTCAGCCCCTCGTTCTCGCAGGTGTAGAGGAAGGTGATGATCTCGTTGACGGTCACCGCCGGGCTGAGGGCGCGGAAGAAGGACAATCCCTCGAGCAGGGAATCCCTGGGCCGCATCTAGGACCGCTCGAAATAGTCGTTCAGCCGTCCGGTGGTCGCCGACCTGGGCAGGGGGCGGACCATGGGCTGGGACTTCCGCTGCCGGCGCTCGCGCATGCACAGGGTGGCCTCGGGATAGGCGTCCTTCACCAGCTTCAGAATGTCCTCCAGGCGGCGCTGATGGTCGGCGGCCTCGACATAGTCGCCGACCGTGAGCTCCACGGAGATCTGACCCCACAGCTTCATAACTCGCCTCGTACTGGTTGCTGTCTCACAGGCAACCAAACTAGGCGCGTTTCCGCGCCTGTTCCGAGCATTTAGAAGGTAGCCATTGCGCGAACGATCCGAAATTCGGCTTCAATTTCGCTTTCGCTGCGATGTTACGTCGATGGTACAGTCATTACATTGCTGTAATCCATCACGCCAGCCAGCATTTGCTTGATCACACCCGCCGATTCGTCACACTTAGGCGACACGGGCGAATGATTACAGGAAATTTATCAATGCGCCGCCGCAACGCGATGCTGGAAGCGTTGGAGTTGCTTCGCGAGGTCTATCCCGCCTTCACGGTCGGCCAGTTGATCGCCCTGCTGCATATCGCCGACGAGCAGGCGCCCCTGCCCCTGCCCGACCTCAGCCGCCGGGCGGACATGTCGCGCCACGCGGCCTGGAAGGCGGTGGCGGCCCTGGACGCCTCGCGCGCCGGCCAGGGCTTGGTCCAGGTGCGCCGCTGGACCATGGCCCCGATCATGGCCGGCGAGCTGACACCCAAGGGCGAGCGGCTGTGCGCGGCGCTCGACGCCATCATCGCCGAGGCGGTGACGATCGGGCCGTGAGCATGAGCCCAGGCGCGGTCAGAGCCAGGCGCAGCCCTGGCTGATGGCCGGCGCGCCGCTTTCGGTGCGGACCTCGAAGCGGATGGCGCCAGAGGGCGCGCGCTCGTGGCGCACGGTGATGGTTTCGCCCGGCGCCACCATGCCGGAGAACCGGCCGGTGATGCGCTTGAGCGCGCCCACATCATTCCCGCCATAGCGGCGCAGCAGGGTGAGGCCGGCGAGCGCCCAGGTGGCGGTGCCGTGCAGGATGATGTCGGGCAGGCCCGCCGCCAGGGCCACCGCCCGCTCGGTATGGATCGGGTTCCAGATGTCGGCGCACTCGGAATAGACGTGCGGCGCCGACCTCGAGATGGGGATGGCCACGGTCTCGGCGTCCGGCCCGGGGGCGGCAAGATCGTCGGCGTCCGGCGCATCGGGTTCGGCGAGGCTGGCGGCCTCCCCGGTCAGGGCGACGTCGCGATAGATCGAGGTGGTCCAGGTCGTGGTGACCGGCTCGCCCGAGGCGCGGTCGCGGGTGATGAGGCGCAGGACCACCAGGGCGCCGGAGCGAATGGCCTTGGCCTGGACCAACTGGCCCTCGGTGATCAGCTGATCGCCGGGCCGCATGGGCCGGTGGAAGGTGGAATCCTGGATGGCGTGGACGCCGCGCATGGCTTCCTGGGGCGACAGAACCTCCTTCACGGCCTCGCGCAGGGACAGGAGCACCGGCCATTCGAGCGAGACGCACTGGAACGGCAGGGCCCGCAGGCCCCCCGGCTGGGCGTCATTCAGATAGGCCGGCTCGTCCGCCCCGATCCCGGCCGCATAGGCCAGGATGCTGCGGGGGGTGATGTCGCGGGCGGCCGGGTTGAGATGGAAGCCGATCCGTTCGGTGGGAAAGGGCACGAGCGTCCTCCGGGTCCTGGGCCTGACGCGTCAGGCCGCCAAGGCTTGACACTATACAAATGTATAGTGACTGTTCAATGGCCTTCCGCCCGCCCGAACAGGAGCGCCCTGACATGAGTAAGCCCCCTGCCCAAGCCACCGGCCTGACGCTCCGGGACCTGTTTCGCGAGGTCGCGGCCCGTGCGCCCGAGGCCCTGGCCGTGGTGGACGGCGAGACGCGGCTGAGCTTCGCCGAGCTGGAGGCGCGGATCGACGCATATGCCAAGGCCCTGCTGAATCTGGGGGTCGCCCGCGGCGACCGGGTGGCGATGCTGGTCCCGCCCTCGCTCGACTTCTGGGTCGCCCTGCACGCGGCGACCTCGATCGGCGCCATCTGGGTGGGGGTCAATCCCCGCTATCAGCAGCGCGACTTCGCCCATCTCTTGGAGGACAGCGCGCCGGCCGTGCTGCTGGCGGTGTCGCCGTTTGACGACCGGGACTATTGCGCCGAGCTGCGGCCCCTGCTGCCGAACGCCTGCGCCATCGTCTGTCATGGAACGCCGAGCGCGGGCGCCCTGGCGCTGAGCGACGTCCTGGCGGCGGGCGCCGCCGTCTCCGACGCCGATCTGGCCGCGGCGCGGGCGCGGGTCGATCCTGAGGACGCGGCGGTGATCGTCTACACCTCCGGCACCACCGGCCGGCCGAAGGGGGCCATGCTGTCGCATCGGGCGATTGTCTCGTCGGCGCGGGCCAACGCCGCCTGGATGGGGGCCGACGATCTGGCGCGCAGCGTCTGCGCCGCCCCGGTCAATCATGTGGGCGCGATCAACAACATCTGCACCAATGTGCTGGCCGCCGGCGGGACGCTGATCTTCCACCCGCGGGTCGACCTGCCGGCGCTGGGCGCCCTGAGCCGCCAGGAGAAGCCGACCTATCTGGTCTCCTCGCCCACCGGCTTCGCAATGATGATGAGCAATCCGCGCAGCATCGGCGAGCGCCTGCGCCACACCCGGCTGATCGTGTTCGGCGGGGCCATGACCGCGCTCTCCGTCCTGGAGCAGATCGCGCCCTATGGGTCACGGCTGTCCTCGGTCTATGGGCAGACGGAGACCTGCGGGATCATCACCCACACCGATCCGGGCGACGCCCTGGAGGCGCACGCCGAGACCATCGGGCGGCCCCTGGCCGGGGCCGAGGCCCGCATCGCCGGCGCGGACGGCGCGGAGGTTCCTGTCGGCGAGACCGGCGAGATCCAGATCCGCGGGCCGCATGTGATGTCCGGCTATTTCCGCAATCCCCAGGCGACAGCCGAGGCCTTCACCGCCGACGGCTTCCTGCGCACCGGCGACCTGGGTCGGCGGCGGCCGGACGGCAATCTGGTGTTCGTCGGCCGGCTGAAGGAAATGTTCAAGTCGGGCGGCTACAATGTCTATCCGGTCGAGGTCGAGCAGGCGATCTGCGAGCACCCGGCCGTGGCCCTGGCCGCTGTCGTGCCGATGGATCACCCGACGTTCCAGGAGGTCGGCATGGCCTTCGTGGAGCCCAGGCCCGGCGCCAGCGTCACCGGCGACGAGCTGCGGGATTTCCTCAAGGCGCGGATCGCCAATTACAAGGTCCCCAAGGCCTTCGAGATCCAGGCCGAGCTGCCCAAGCTGCCCAATTCCAAGATCGACAAGATGAGCCTGCGGGCCCTGGCCGCGGAAAGGGCGACGACGGTCGCCTAGAGCTTCAAGTCTTGGGCGGGGCCACGCCGCGGACGATGAGGTTCATGTAGGCCCGGTGGCGGCGGCGCCAGGGCTCGCCGTCGAAGCCGGACTTGCCCGTCGCGCGGCGGATATAGGGGTCGAACAGCATGGTGCCGAGTTCGAGATACATCATCAGGAACGGCAGCCAGTCGCGGTCGACGTCGGCCGCCAGCTGACCGCGCCGGTCCATCCGGGCGGTTGTTTCCTGGACGATGGCGTAGAACCGGGCGAAAAGGGCGTAGCCCCAGTCGCTTTCCTCCAGCAGGGCGCGGCGGAAATAGCTGACTGTGTCGGGCCAGTCGTCCTGGTGGCGGCTGATCCAGTCATCGATGCTGGCGGCGAAGTCCTCGGCGGTGGCCGGCCCCTCGGCGCGCCGGCGCGGAGCGAGCGACAGGGCCTCCTCGAACTGGATCATGAAGGCGTCGTCGACGGCGGCCCTCAGCCCCTCCTTCGACCCGAAGTGGTGCTTGATCAGGCCGATGGAGACCTGGGCGGCGGCGGCGATCTCGCGCACCGTGACCGCGTCGAAGCCCTTCTGGCCGAACAGCTTCAGGGCGGCGGTGATCAGCCGCTGGCGCCCGTCGCCCGCCTCGCTGTCCGTCGCCTTGTCCAAGCGTCCTGCTCCTGTTCGCCGCCGCGCCCGCGATAGCATGACTCGGGCGCCGGCAGGGGTGAGCGGATGAGGGTTAGGGCGCGGGTGTCGGGGTCAGCTTGCGGGTGAAGAAGGCGATGGTCGCCTCGGTGCGGTGCTTGAGGTGGGCCTGGGTCCAGCCGGCGCGGTGGCGCAGGCCCGGATAGAGCATGGTCTCGAAGGCGATGGCCTTGGCCTGCAGGGCCGCCATCAGCCGGGTCGAGTTGTCGAAGGTGACATTGTCGTCGGCCATGCCGTGCATGAGCAGCAGGGCGTCCGGCTTGAGGCCGTCGACCCGGGCGGTGACCTCCGAGCCCGCATAGCCGGCGGCGTTGTCCTTGGGCGTGCCCATGTAGCGCTCGGTGTAGTGGGTGTCGTAGAGCGTCCAGTCGGTGGGCGGGGCGCCGGAGACGCCGGCCGCGAACGGGGTGTTGGGCGCGGTCAGCAGCATCAGGGTCATGTAGCCGCCATAGGACCAGCCGGTGACGCCGATGCGGGCGGGATCCACGTAAGGCAGGGTCTTCAGGTAGTTGGCGCCGGCGGTCTGGTCGGCGACCTCCCAGGTTCCGAGCTTGCGGTCGATGGCGGTCTTGAAGGCCACCGAGCGGTTGGGCGTGCCGTGGTTATCCAGGGTGAAGAGGATGAAGCCGGCCTCCAGATAGAGCTGGTCGGCGGGGTCGGCCCAGATCTTGCGGACCAGAGCGCTGCCCGGCCCGCCATAGACCTTGACGATGACCGGATAGCGCTTGGCGGGATCGAAGCCCGGCGGGGTGCGCATCATCCAGTGCAGGTCGGCGCCGTCACTGGCCTTGAGGGTCCCGAAGGTCGGGACGCGCAGGCGCTTTGCGTAGGGGAAATAAGGGTGGCCCTCGGCGAGCTCGTTGTGCTCGATCCAGCGGACCAGGGTTCCGTCGGCGCGATAGACGCCGGTCTGGGGCGGGGTGGCCGGATCCTCATAGGTGCCGGCGAAGGCGCCGCCAGCCTTGGCCACCTTCACCGTCCACCAGCCGCCGGCCTTGGTGATCGCCTTGGGCGCAGCATGGGCCTTGTAGGAGACCTCATAGAGCCGCCGTTCGATCGGCGTGTCCTTGTTGGCGGTGAAGATGACCACGCCGCGGACCTCGTCCACGCCCTGGATGGCGTCCACCGGCCAGTCGCCCTCGGTCACCTGGCGGACCAGCTTGCCGGTGGGGCCATAGAGATAGAGGTGCTTCCAGCCGGAGCGTTCCGAGGACCAAAGGAAGCCGCCGTCCTTCAGCGCCCGGAAGTCGTCGGAGAGGTCGATCCAGTGCGGGCTGGTTTCGCTCAGGATCACATGGGCGGCGCCGGTGGCGACGTCGACGGCCAGCAGGTCGAGGCGGCGCTGGTCGCGGGTCTCGCGCTGGACGTAGAGGGTCTTGCCGTCCTTGGCCCAGTCGACGCGGGCCAGATAGATGTCGGGATCGGGGCCCAGGTCGACCTTGACCCGCGCGCCGGTGGCGACGTCGGCGACATAGAGGTCGACCCGCGCATTGGGCCGGCCGACGCGGGGATAGCGCTGGCTGACGATGGTCGCGCCGGTCGGGCCGATGTCGGCCCGCTCGACCACATCGACGCCGGTCTGGTCGACATGGGTCAGAGCGATGCGGCGCTCGTCCGGGCTCCACCAATAGCCGGTCTGACGGTCCATCTCCTCCTGGGCGATGAACTCGGCGGTGGCCCAGCTCTTCAGCTCGCTCCCGTCGGTGGTCAGCGCCTTTTCCGCCCCGCCGCCGAGCGGCAGGACATAGAGATTGTCGGACCGCACGAAGGAGACGAAGCCGCCCTTGGGCGAGACCTTGGCGTCGATCTCGTCGTCGGTGGTGTTGGTCAGGCGGCTGACCTGGCCGTCGGCGCGGCTGTAGAGCCAGAGGTCGCCCTCGACCGGGACCAGGATGAAGCGGCCCTGGTCGTCCCAGTCATAGGCCACGACGCCGCGGGTCTGGACGCCCTGGCGCTCGCGGCGGCTCTTCTCGGCCTCGGAGAGCTCGCGGTCCTTGGGGATCAGGGCGCGGGCGTCGATCAGCAGGCGGGGCTCGCCACCCGCGATGTCGGCGGCCCACAGATCGGTCATGCGCGGATCGTCGGCCTTGGCCTTCAGATAGGTGGCGAGCGTGCCGTCGGGCGACAGGCTGACGCCGCGGGCGCGGGGCCCCGAAAGGTCCGGCGCGGCATATACCCGCTCGGCCGTCAGCTTCTGCGCATCCGCCGTACCCGCCATCGTCATCCCCAGAACCAGGCCCGCCAGGGCGCCCATCCACCGCGTCATCGTCAGACTCCCACGAAGGCGGCGATGTGACGGAGCGTCGGGCCGATTGGCAAGGGCCCGGCGGGGTCAGAAGCGCTTGTAGGTCGCCGCCAGATCGTCGGGCAGGGCCTGGACCTCGGGCGGCGCGCGCACGCCCGTCACCAGTTCGTTGAACAGGGTGGGCGGATTGTCGGGCCGACCTGGAGCTTCGCCTTCGGCAGGGCCTTTTCCGTGAGCCGCCACTGGGTGGGCGAGACCTTGCGGACCACGGCGTCGGTCTCCACCACCGGCCCCCTGGCGGTGGTGCGCGGGCAGCGGGCCTTGAGCTCGGTGTCGCTGACCCAGTCTTCCACATAGCAGTTGGACTTGAAGGCGAACTTCAGGTGCGGCGTGCGGGTGAAGTCCTCCAGACTGAAGCGGGCCTCATAGTCGTCGATGGCGAAGGTCTCGTGCTGGTTCACCAGCAGGACGCTCTTGCCCGGATTGAACTGACCCTCGATCATCCAGAACAGCCGCCCGGTCTCGTCGAACAGATAGTTCGGCTGGTCCCCGGCCTCCTCTTCGTCCTGGGGATTGGGATAGTTCGGGGACAGAGTGAAGACCGGCTTGGGGCCGGCGGCGGTCTTGATGACGGCGCCGCCCACTTCGATCCATTCGAGCGCGGCGCTGTTGGTGAACCGGGCGACCGGCTTGCCGCCCGCGGTCAGGGTGAGGACCGGGCCCTTGCGCACCACGGCGAGGACAGGGGCGGCGGCGTGAGCCGGGGCCGCGACGCCCGCGATCCACACCGCCAAAGCCAGTCCGGCGGCCGCTAGGCCGGTGTTCAAACGCATCATCATCTCGTCCCCCGAAGATGCGCCGATCTGACGAAGCGCGCCCCGTCCTGCAAGTGCGGGGCGCCCCAGATCCGGTTCGCACCGCCCTAGATCGACGGCGACAGCTCCAAACCCACGCGGGCGAGATAGCCGTCCAGGCCCGCGGCGGCGGCCGAGGCCAGGACAGCCCCGACATAGCCGTCCGGGCGGACCAGGATCGCCTCGTCGGATCCGAGGGCGTAGGCGTCCGCCAGGCATCCGGCCCTGTCCTGGATGTCGCCGCCGACGCGATGGATCGAAAGACCCTTGCGGGCGGCGGGGGCCGTGGCGGAGCCACCCAGGAGCAGGGTCCAATGCGGGCCCTTGAAGAGCTCGAACAGGCGAACCGGCTGTCCCGCGGCGCCGATCACCGGCGCGTCGGGCGCGCGATCGCCAGCGGCCAGGGCGCCACCCCGCGTGTCATGGGCCAAGGCGCCGCCACGATAGGACAGGTCCAGCTGGCTGACCTCCCGTCCGCGCTTGGACTCGCCCTGTTTCGCCGCATCGAGCAGACGGCCCGACAGGCCGAGAACCTCGGCGGCGACCGGCCGCCGCTCGGCCTCGTAGGAGTCCAGCACCGCGTCTGGCGCGCCAGACAGGCGCGCGGACAGTTTCCAGCCAAGATTGTAGGCGTCCTGCACGCTGGTGTTCAGGCCCTGGCCGCCGGTCGGCGGATGCACGTGGGCCGCGTCGCCGCAGAGGAACACCCGGCCTTCGCGATAACGGTCGGCGAGCCGCGCGCTCATGGTGAAGGCCGAGGCCCAATGCACCGCCGTGATGCGGATATCGTCGCGGCCGCTGCGCGCCGTGAGAATTGCGTTGAGCCCCGCGACGGAGAGATCGACCTCGCCCTCCAATGGGATCGGCGCCTGGAACTGGAAGAGATCCGTGCCCGGCAGGGGTCCCAGCCCGACCTGGCGCGCCATGTCGCCGTCGTTCCATTCGTGCCAGACCTCCCGATCCAGACCAGTCACCGCCACGTCGGCCCCGATGGCGCGGACCCCGAGGGTCTTTCCCGGAAAGCCGATGCCGAGCGCCCGGCGCACGAAGCTGCGTCCGCCGTCGGCGCCGATCAGATATCGGGCGCGCACGGTTTCCGGGCCCCGGGGTCCCATGAGGTTGGCGGTGACGCCTTCGTCGTCCTGGGTGAAGGCGGTCAGCTCGCAGCCGAACTCGACCACGCCGCCCAGTTCGGCGAGGCGGTCGCGCAGGACGGCCTCGGTCAGGAACTGCGGGACCATCAGGGCCCAGTGATAGGGCTCGGCCGGGCTGGCCGGGACCGGGTCGCTCATCAGCCTGTCGGTGAAGCCGCCGTCGGGCCGATAGTGGCGCTGGGGCGGGTAGAGGCCGCCCCTGGCCATCAGCTTGTCCAGGACGCCGAGATCCTCGAACACCTCCTGGCTGCGGGGCTGGACGCCCTTGCCCCGCGAGCCGTCGAAGGGCGTCTCGCGCTTCTCGATCAGCCGGAAGGACACGCCGCGACGGGCCAGGTCTATGGCCAGGGTCAGGCCGGCGGCGCCCGCGCCGCAGATCAGGATGTCGATGTCGGGGTTTGCCATAGCGACCTCATTGTGTGCATTATGCACATAAATAGGATCGCGCCATGACGTCAAGAAAAACCGTGCAAAATACACATATTGAGGCGCCGTTCCGCGTCCTGCACTCGGCCCTGGTGGACGTGACGGTGTTTATGAACCGGCCGCAGGCCGACGAGGCCATGCTGCGCGAGGCGGGAATTTCCCTGGACCGGGCCCTGTTCCCGCTGCTGCTCGGCATTGAGCGGTTCGGCCCCATAGGCGTGGTGGATCTGGCCGATCGGGCGGGTCGCGACCACACGACGGTCAGCCGCCAGGTCGCCAAGCTGGAGAGCCTGGGCCTGGTCGAACGGCAGGCGGACGCCCGGGACCGCCGGGTGCGGAACGCGGTCATTTCGCCCAAGGGCAAGGCCATGACCGACCAGGTCGACGCCGCGCGCATGCGCATGGCGCACGCCCTGTTCGAGGGATGGGACCCCGCCGATATCGAGCAGCTGTCGCGGCTGATGCGGCGCTTCGCCGATGGGATTGCGACGATGACGAAGGATGATTAGGGCCGTCGGGCCGAAAGAGCCCCTCACCCCGGCCCTCTCCCCACGACGTGGGGAGAGGGAGAAGAGGCGCTAAATCAGCGCGGAGGGCTCCAGGCCGAGTTCCTTGAGCAGGGGCTCGGCGTAGTCGACGCGGCCGGTCATGGTCGCGGGGTCGCCCTTGCTGAGCTGATAGACGGCTTCGGCGATATATTCGATCGGCTGGACGCGGTCCTTGGTGGCCTCGTTGATCAGGCCGTGGACGGCCACTCCGGGGGTGTCGACCAGGCCCGGCGAGACGACATTGACCGCGATCCCGTCGGCCTGGACCTCGGAGGCCAGACCCGTGGTGAACCGCTCCAGCGCCGCCTTGCACAGGCCATAGACCGTGCCGCCGCGGCTGCCGCGATAGGGCTTCTGCGGATGGATGCCGGCCGGCGAGGAGATGTTGACGATCCAGCCCTGTTTGCGCGCGATCATGCCCGGCAGCACCAACTGGGACAGGTGGAAGGGGGCGTAGACCTGGACCTCCATCATCAGCTTGAAGCGCTTCTCAGTGAACTCGACCACCGGCATGAAGAAGGTGATGGCGGCGTTGTTGATCAGGATGTCGATGGGGCCGAAGGTCGCCTCGGCTTCCTCGACCAGCCGCTCGCGTTCGCTGGCCTGGGCGAGATCGGCCTTGATGAAGGCGACCTGGCCGCCGGCGGCGCGGATGTGTTCGACGGTCTCGGCGAGCGTGCCGGGCAGGCGGCTCTCGCCCTCCTCCGCCGTGCGGGCGGAGACGACGACGCGTGCGCCTTCCATGGCGAGCCGGGCGGCGATGGCCGCGCCGATGCCGCGGCTGGCGCCGGTGACCAGGGCGGTCTTGCCCTTCAGCGTTCCGTTCGGGTTGATTTTGGGCGCAATGGCGCTGTCGCTGGACATCAAATAGGGCCCTCCCCGGGCCTCGTTATGGTTCAAACAATGGAGCGAGCCTCGCGCCGTTGGGACGCGCGCGCAAGCCGCCCGGCTCGCCTGATGGGCGGAAAGGCTGGTTGCGCGGCCAGGGCGTGTTAATCCTTTCCCATGAGCAAGCGAGATCGCGAGGCGGGCGGCATGGCGCGCAACTTCTTCAACCTGATCTTGGTGCTGCTGCTGATCGCGGCCTCCGCCTTCCTGGCGGCGCCCTGGTTCGCCTTCCGCGCCCTGAAGGCCGACGCTCGCGACGGCGACGCCCAGGGCCTGGCCGAACTGATCGACTACAACGCCGTGCGCGCCTCGCTGAAGGCCCAGCTCACCGACCAGCCGGCGCCGGCCACCCCGCCGCCCAGCGTCTGGACCGATCCGCTGGGCGCCCTGCGCCAGGCGATCCAGCCGCTCACCCCGCCGCCGCCGGCGGTGGAGCGCTATGTCAGCGTCGAGGGGCTGCACGCGCTCACCCGCGGCTACGCCCCCGGCAAGGCCCCGGCCGAGCCCCCGCCGCCCGCGACCTTCAAGGCCCATGTGGAGGCCGCGCTGCACCAGAACTGGCCGCGCACCCAGTTCTGGGACCCGAACCGCACGCGGCTGGCCGTGAAGGACCCGGGCGCCCCGGAGCGCGAGACGGTGTTCACCTTCGAGCGCAAGGGCTGGTTCAGCTGGAAGCTGGTCAACATCAAGCTGCCGCCTAAGACGAAATAGTTCTTGTTTTGTTCCCTTCGTGAGCTAGGCTGCCGGCCTGTTCAGCGGAGGAACCGAACATGATCGGCTATGTCACCATCGGGGCGCTCGACGTCGAGGCGTCCCTCCCCTTCTATGACGCGGTGTTCGGGGCGATGGGCCGCGAGCGCAGCTTCTTCCAGGGCGGCTGGGCCGGCTATGGCCCCAAGGGCGCCGACGCCGACACCTATATCTGCCCGCCCTTCGACGGCGAACCGGCGCGGGCCGGCAACGGGATCATGATCGGCTATCTCGCCCCGTCGAAGGAGGCCGTCGATGCGGCCCACGCCGCGGCGCTGTCGGCCGGCGGCCAGGACGAGGGCGCGCCGGGGCCGCGGCCGCCCGAATCGACCAGCTTCTACGGCGCCTATTTCCGCGACCCGACCGGCAACAAGCTCTGCGTGTTCGCGCGGACGTGAGGTTGGGGGGCTGGGTAGACGTTTCCGCATCCTTCTCCCCTTGAGGGAGAAGGTGGCCCTGCGGAGCAGGGTCGGATGAGGGGTCGATGGGCCTCTCCACCGCACAGCACCAACGTCGACGGAGAGTTCTGAGAGACCCCTCATCCGTCGTCCAGTCGGACGACACCTTCTCCCGCAAGGGGAGAAGGACGGCACTTGCACGCGACCTGGGTTGTGTGGAGGGAACAGCCCCCCTACCCCGCCAGCACCTTGCCGGGATTGAGGATGTTCTTCGGGTCGAGCGCGGTCTTCAGGGTGCGCATCACCGCGATCTCGGCGGGGTTGCGGGTCCAGCCGAGATAGTCGCGCTTCTGCAGGCCGATGCCGTGCTCGGCGGAGATCGAGCCCTGCTGGGCCCGGACCAGGCCGTAGACGATCTCCTCAATCGCCGCGCGGGCGTCGCGGTCTCTCAGGCTGACGATCAGGTGCAGATTGCCGTCGCCCAGATGGCCGAAGACCACCAGGCGGGTCCCGGGGCAGCGGGTCTGGAGCGCGGCCTCCAGCTCGGCCACGTAGGTCTCCATGGCCGAGATCTTCAGGCTGACGTCGAAGGTCAGGATCGGCCCGTCGCGGGCGACCTGGGCGACGTCGTCGCGCAAGGCCCAGATCGCCTTGGCCTGGGTCTCGGAGCGGGCAAATACCGCGTCGGCGATCAGGTCCAGTTCGGCGGCCTCGGCCAGGGCGGCCTCCAACCGCTCGGCGTCAGCGGCCGGATCGGCGCCCAGGGTCTCGACCAGGACGTAATAGGGATAGTCGCCGGACAGCAGCGGGCGGCCCTTGGCGGGTTCGGTGGTGACGAGGTCGTGGAAGCTCTTCCACATCACCTCGAAGGCCGAGAGGGTTCCGCCGAGCCGGCGTTCCAGATGGCGCAGCAGCCGCGGCAGGTCGTCGAAGCGCTCCACGCCCAGCAGGGCGACGTCCTGGCTGAGCGCCTGGGGCCGCAGGCGCAGCACCGCGCGGGTGACGACGCCGAGCGTGCCCTCCGAGCCGATGAACAGCTGCTTGATGTCATAGCCGGCGTTGTTCTTGATCAGGCCGTTCAGGGCGGTGACGACCGTGCCGTCGGCCAGCACCGCCTCCAGCCCCAGCACCATGTCGCGCATCATGCCGTAGCGCAGGACCCGGTTGCCGCCGGCATTGGTGGAGATGGTCCCGCCAATGGTGGCCGAGCCACGCGAGCCCAGGTCCAGGGGCAGCAGCAGATGGCGCGCCTCGACGGCCTCGCAGGCGGTCTGCAGGGGGCAGCCGGCTTGGACCGTCAGGGTCGAGGCCTCGACATCGATCTCCTCGATGGCGGTCATGCGCTCCAGGGAGAGCGCCAGCGCCCCCTCGGCCTGGGCGCCGTCGACCAGGCCGGTGCGCCCGCCCCAGGGGACGACGGCCGCGCCGGCCGCATGGGCGATCTTCAGCGCCGCGGACACCTCGGCGGTGGAGGCCGGCCGCAGGATGCCCAGGGGGACGCCCAGCCGCGACCAGGTCTGGGCGGCGGCGTCACGGGCGTCGTCACCCGCCAGCACGCCCCGGTCGCCGAGCGCCGCACGCAGTTTCGAAATCAGATCGTCCATGCCGTCCTCCCGCGCGCACCATGGCGCGCGGGGGCGGTGAGGCCGTGATCCAGGTCAAGTCAGCCGGACGGCGGCCTTGATGGCGTCCAGGCCCTCGCTGGCCTTGGCGCCGTCGGGGCGCCGCCCTGGGCGAAGTCGGGCCGGCCGCCCGCGCCCTGGCCGCCCATGGCGATCACGGCGGCCTTGGCCAGATCGACGGCCGAGAACTTGCCCGCCGCCGCGCCGGTGACGGCCACGGTCACCGCCGCCTTGCCGTCGGCGACGCCGACCAGGGCGATGATCCCGTCGGTCACCTGCTTCTTGAACTCCTCGGCGATGGGGCGCAGGTCCTTGCCGCCGACGCCGTCCATGATCCGAGCCATGACCTGGACACCGGCGATCTCCTCGATCGCCGCCGGGGCCGCGCCGCCGCCACCGCCCATGGCGAGCTGGCGCTTGGCGTCGCCCAGTTCCTTTTCCAGCTTGCGGCGCTGGGCCTCCAGGGCGTCGACCCGGGCCAGGACCTCGGAGACCGGGGTCTTGAACTGGTCGGCCAGGGCCTTGGCGACGCCGGCCTGTTCGGTCAGCCAGCGGCGCGCCGCCTCGCCGGTCAGGGCCTCGATGCGGCGAATGCCGGCGGCCACCCCGCCTTCGGAGATGATCTTGAACAGCGCGATGTCGCCGGTGCGGGCCACATGGGTGCCGCCGCACAGTTCGACCGAATAGGCGCCCTCGCCTTCCAGCGCCTGGCCAAGCGTCAGCACCCGGACCTTGTCGCCGTACTTCTCGCCGAACAGGGCCATGGCGCCGGCTTCGATGGCCTTGTCAGGGGCCATCTCCTCGGTCACGGCCGGCAGGTTCTGGCGGATCACCGCATTGACCTCGGCCTCTATGGCCTCGATCTCGGCCGGTGTCAGCGGGCCGCCATGGCTGAAGTCGAAGCGCATGCGCTCGCCATCGACCAGCTGGCCCTTCTGGGAGACGTGCGGGCCCAGCACATGGCGGAGCGCCGCGTGCACCAGGTGGGCCGCGGAGTGGTTGGAGCGGGTGGTCAGCCGGCGCTCGGCGTCGACCGCCAGGCGGGCCTGATCGCCGACGGTGAGGATGCCCTCGGTCACCTCGATCTCGTGCACGAAGAGGTCGCCGGCCTGCTTCTGGGTGTCCAGCACCTTGCCCTTGCCGTCGGCCCATTCGACCTCGCCGGTGTCCCCGGCCTGGCCGCCGCTCTCGGCGTAGAAGGGGGTGCGGTCGAACACCGCGAACACGGTCTTGCCGGCGCCCGCCTCGGTGATCTCGGCGCCGTCGGCCACGAGGGCCTTCAGGGCGGCCGTGGCCTCGACGGTGTCATAGCCGATGAAGTCGGTGGCCCCCAGGCGCTCGCGGATCGCGAACCACTCGCCCGACGCCGCCGCCTGGCCGGAGCCGGACCAGGCCTCGCGGGCCATGTCCTTCTGGCGCTTCATGGCCACGTCGAAGGCGTCGAGATCGACGGTCAGGCCCTTGGCGCGGACCGCGTCCTGGGTGAGGTCGAGCGGGAAGCCGTAGGTGTCGTAGAGCTTGAAGGCCACGTCGCCAGACAGGACCCCGCCTTCCGGCAGGTTGGCGGTGGCCTCGTCCAGCAGGGCCATGCCGCGGCCCAGCGTGCGGCGGAAGCGTTCCTCCTCCTGGCGCAGGGTCTCGACGATCACCGGCTCGGCGCGGCGCAGTTCCGGATAGGCCTCGCCCATCTCGGCCACCAGCACGGGGGCCAGGCGGTGCATCAGGGGCTCCTGCGCCCCCAGCAAGTGGGCGTGGCGCATGGCGCGGCGCATGATCCGGCGCAGCACATAGCCGCGGCCTTCGTTCGACGGCGAGACGCCATCAGCGATCAGGAAGCTGGTCGAGCGCAGGTGGTCGGCGATGACCCGGTGCGAGGCGATGTCGCCGCCGTCGCCGACCAGGGCCTGGGAGGCCGCGATCAGAGTGCGGAACAGGTCGATGTCATAGTTGTTGTGCACGCCCTGCAGGACGGCGGCGATGCGCTCCAGGCCCATGCCGGTGTCGATCTGCGGCTTGGGCAGCGGCTTGCGCGTGCCGTCGGCGAACTGCTCGAACTGCATGAAGACCAGGTTCCAGATCTCCACGAACCGGTCGCCGTCCTCGTCCGGGCTGCCGGGCGGGCCGCCGGGGATGTGGGCGCCGTGGTCGTAGAAGATCTCCGAGCACGGACCGCAGGGTCCGGTGTCGCCCATCGACCAGAAATTGTCGTTGGTGGAGATGCGGATGATCTTCTCGTCCGGCAGGCCGGCGATCTTCTTCCACAGGTCCGCGGCCTCATCGTCGGTGTGATAGACGGTGACGCAGAGCTTCTCGGGCGGAAGCTTGAAGACCTCGGTCAGCAGGGTCCAGGCGTGGGTGATCGCGCCTTCCTTGAAATAGTCGCCGAAGGAGAAGTTCCCCAGCATCTCGAAGAAGGTGTGGTGGCGGGCCGTGTAGCCGACATTGTCGAGGTCGTTGTGCTTGCCGCCGGCGCGCACCGACTTCTGCGACGAGGCCGCGCGCGGAGCCGGAGCGGTCTCGGCGCCCGTGAAGTAGTTCTTGAACGGCACCATGCCGGCATTGACGAACAGCAGGGTCGGATCGTTCTGCGGCACCAGCGGAGCCGAAGGGATGATCAGGTGCTCCCGCTCGCGGAAATAGTCGAGGAAGGTGGCGCGGATCTCGTTGAGGCTCGGCATGGCTCTGAAACGCTTGGGGTCGAAATGGGAGGTCCCGCCGCGCTGGTGCTGCGCTGCGGAAAGGGGACCGTTTACGAAACTTGGGCGCGCTCGCCAAAGAAAAAGGACGTCCGGACGCGGAGGTCCGGAGTCCTGGCCCGACGGACAGCCGCGCGGGGTCCTAAGCGCCAGGCTTGAGGACAGCGGGGTTGGCGGCGCCTCCCGAAGCCACAGGCGCCGGAACGGCCATCCGTCGGGATCTCTGGAGAGAGATCTTGAGAGGTGACAGACGCCCGCGGGCGCCTATTCGTCGTCGGTCTCGGAGGGGCCGACCAGCAGCTCTTCCTCGATGACGTCCTTGGCGCCGCGGACCTGGGCCTCGATCTGGCTGGCGATGTCGGGATTGTTGCGCAGGAACTCGCGCACATTGTCCCGACCCTGGCCGATCCGCTGGCTGCTCCAGGAGAACCAGGAGCCGGATTTCTCGATCACCCCGGCCTTGACGCCGAGATCGATGATCTCGCCCAGCTTGGAGATGCCCTCGCCATACATGATGTCGAACTCGACCTCGCGGAACGGGGGCGCGACCTTGTTCTTGACCACCTTCACGCGGACATTGTTGCCGACGATCTCGTCGCGGACCTTGACCGAGCCGGTGCGGCGGATGTCGAGGCGGACCGAGGCGTAGAACTTGAGCGCATTGCCGCCCGTCGTGGTCTCCGGCGAGCCGTACATCACCCCGATCTTCATGCGGATCTGGTTGATGAAGATGACCAGGGTCTTGGCCTTGGAGATCGAGGCGGTCAGCTTGCGCAGCGCCTGGCTCATCAGGCGGGCCTGAAGGCCCGGCAGGCTGTCGCCCATCTCGCCTTCGATTTCCGCCCGCGGCGTCAGGGCCGCGACGGAGTCGATGACGATGATGTCGATGGCGCCCGAGCGCACCAGGGTGTCGGTGATCTCCAGGGCCTGTTCGCCGGTGTCCGGCTGGGAGACCAGGAGCTGATCCAGATTGACGCCCAGCTTCTTGGCGTAGGCGGGATCGAGCGCATGCTCGGCGTCGACGAAGGCGGCGGTGCCGCCGGCCTTCTGGACCTCGGCCACCACGTGCAGGGCCAGAGTGGTCTTGCCGGAGCTTTCCGGCCCGTAGATCTCGACAATCCGGCCCTTGGGCAGACCGCCGATCCCGAGCGCGATGTCCAGGCCCAGCGACCCCGTGGAGACGGCTTCGACCTCCATGGTGGCCTTGTCGCCCAGCTTCATCACCGAGCCCTTGCCGAACGCCCGGTCTATCTGAGCCAGCGCCGCTTCGAGCGCCCGCTGCTTATCGCCTTCTTCTCTTGCCACGAGCTTCAACGCCGATTGGTTAGACATGATGGGCGCTCCTTATTCCATGATTCCGCCAACCCGACCGGCCGCAGTTCGCCGCGCCCCGTCAGGACTCATGGGTACCCGCTTTGTTCTCTGTTCGCAAGATGTTCTCATCGCGGACTACGTCCGGAATTGACGCAGAACGTCGAGGCGGCCCTTCGCGGACCTAGCCCTTCCAGCCCAGCCAGGCGGCGTCGCGCACCCGGACAGCCGCCGGGATCGCGCCGATGGCGTGGAAGGTGTCGGCGACCTGTTGCTGGCCGGCTAGGATGGCGTCGTCGAGGGGATCGACGGCGTAGCGGCCGCGGCGCAGCGCGGCCTGGGCGATGTCGGCGGGCAGGCCGGTGGCGGCGGCGATGATCTGGGCCACCTGGTCGCGGTGCGCCTGGCCCCAGTCGGCGTGGATCTTCAGCGCGGCGAGCAGGGCCTTGAGCGCGTCGGGCGAGCCCTCGGCGAAGCCGCGGGTGGCGATATAGAACGAGCTGGTCTTGGGCAGGTGTTCGCCGGTGACCAGGGCGCGGGCCTGCTGGTCGCGCTGGGCCAGGGCATAATAGGGGTCCCAGGTCGACCAGGCGTCGATGGCGCCGGAGGCGAAGGCGCCGGCCGCGTCGCCGGGGCTGAGCTGGATCGGCTGGATGTCGGCGAGCGTCAGGCCGGCCTGCTTCAGGGCCTCGACCACGAACAGGTGGGCGGAGCTGGCCTTGGTGAAGGCGACGCGCTTGCCCTTGAGCTCGGCGACCGACTGGATCTGTGAGGCCTTGGGAACCAGCAGGGCCGAGCCCGCGCCGGTGACCGGCTGGGCCGCGACATAGACGATGGGGGCGCCGGCGGCCTGGGCGAAGACCGGCGGGCTCTCGCCGACCAGGCCGAAATCGACGGCGCCAGCGGCCATGGCCTCGATCATCGGCGGGCCGGACGGAAACTCCACCCACTGGACCGCCCCGGCGACGTCCTTGAGCGCGACGTCGAGCCCGCCGCGCGCCTTGGCGAGGAAGGGAACGCCGCTCTTCTGAACGCCGATGCGGATGGGCTTGAGGCCCTTTGCGGGCGCGCAGGCGCTGAGCGCCACGGCGCCCGCGCCGAACATCAGGGTCCGGCGCGACCAGAGAGACATGGAAGTTCCTTGGAGGTTTGAACGCTAGGACGGCCCGGCGGCGACCTGGCCGCCGTGGGAGAAATAGACTCCGGCCTCCCCGGCCCGACCGGCCCGGACCTTGGCGCGGGGCGCCGCGTCGTCATTGGCGGCGATATTGAGCTTGGGGAACAGGAGCTCGGCGGTGCGATAGGCCTCTTCCAGGTGCGGATAGCCGGACAGGACGAAGGTCTCGACGCCCAGCGCCCGGTATTCCGCGATGCGCTCGGCGACGCTGTCGGCCGAGCCGACCAGGGCGGTGCCCGCCCCGCCGCGTACCAGGCCGACCCCGGCCCAGACATTGGGATAGATCTCCAGCTTGTCGCGCCGCCCGCCGTGCAGGGCGCGCATGCGGGCCTGGCCGACGGAGTCCTGCGCCGCCTGACCGGCCTGGGCCTTGGCGATGACGTCGTCGTCGAGGCGGCTGATCAGGCGGTCGGCCTCCGCCCAGGCCTCGGCGTCGGTGTCGCGGACGATGACATGGAAGCGGGCGCCGAACCGCACCTGGCGGCCCGTGACGTCGGCGAGGCGACGGATCTGGTCGAGCTTCTCGGCCACCTGGGCCGGGGGTTCGCCCCAGGTCAGATAGTGGTCGATGTGGTCGGCGGTGACCTGCAGGGCCGGATCGGACGAGCCGCCAAGAAACAGCGGCGGACCGCCCTGCTGCACCGGCGGGAACAGCAGCTCCGCGCCCTCGACCTTGAGGTGCTGGCCGATGAAGTCGACCTTTTCGCCGGCCATCAGCCTGCGCCAGATGGTCAGGAACTCGTCGGTCAGGGCGTAGCGGTCGTCATGGCTGACGAAGACGCCGTCGGCGGCCAGTTCCGGCGCGCTGCCGCCGGCCACCACATTGATCAGCAGCCGCCCGCCGCTGACCCGGTCGAGCGTCGCGGCCTGGCGGGCGGCGAACAGGGGCGAAGTCACCCCGGGCCGCACCGCGACCAGGAACTTAAGCCGTTGCGTCAGGGGCGCCAGCGCGCTGGCCACGACCCACGAGTCCTCGCAGGTGCGCCCGGTCGGCAGCAGCACGCCCTCGAAGCCCAGCCGGTCGGCGGCCTGGCCCACCTGGGCGAGGTAGCTGAAATCGGTGATGCGGGACTGGTGCCCCACCCCCAGCCAGCGGCCGTCGCCATGGGTGGGAATGAACCAGAAGGGGCGGACGGCGTCGTCGCGTTGGGACATGGGCGTTGTGGACCGGTGTTGAACCTGACCCCAGTTATCCGCCGGCCGCGCCCGCCGGGGCGACCGAGTTTTTCTTCCCCGACTATGAGATTTGAAGATATTTCAATGGCTCATCACCCATATGAGCATCACAACTGTGCTCTGTAATCACGACCCGAATTCGCCTCTGTCGCCGGTGATCGAGGCCTTCTTGCGATTAGAAATCATGAGCGCTGATGAGTCTCATGACCAATACTCCATGGATGACGGCCTGACCGCCTGACAACTGTCCCGCCAACCTAAACCTCGGAGGCGGCGACATGTCGAACCCACGCAAGATCAAGCTCGGTTTCATACTGCACGGGGTCGGCCCCGGCTGGGGCGACTGGCGTCATCCAGACGCCCAACCCACCGCCAGCACCGACTTCGCCTTCTATCGCCGCCAGGCCCAGGTGGCCGAGGCCGGCAAGTTCGACTTCGTGTTCGTGGCCGACAGCGTGTTCATCACCGAGAAGTCGAGCCCGCACTATCTCAACCGCTTCGAGCCGCTGACCATCCTCTCGGCCCTGGCCGGCGCCACCGATCATATCGGCCTCGTGGCGACCGTGACCTCGAGCTACACCGAGCCCTATAACGCCGCGCGCCAGTTCGCCTCCCTCGACCATATCAGCCACGGCCGGGCCGGCTGGAACGTGGTCACCTCCTGGCTGGAGGGCAGCGCCCAAAACTATTCCAAGGACCATCACTACGCCCACGACCTGCGCTACCGGCTGGCGGGCGAGCATCTCGACGTGGTCCAGGGGCTGTGGGATTCCTACGAGGACGACGCCCTCGTCCATGACAAGGCCACGGGCCAGTTCATCGACCCGGCCAAGCTGCATGCCCTCGATCACAAGGGCGAGTTCTTCCAGGTGAAGGGGCCGCTCAATATCGCCCGCTCGCCCCAGGGCCAGCCGGTGATCTTCCAGGCCGGCGCCTCGGAGGACGGCAAGACCTTCGCCGCCAAGCGCGCCGACGCCATCTTCGTCTCCCACAATGAGCTGCAGGAGGCCCAGGCCTATTACGCCGACCTCAAAGCCCGCGCGGCCGGCGCCGGGCGCGATCCCGACCAGGTGGTGGTGCTGCCGGGCGTCCGGCCCGTGGTCGGCGCGACGCCGGAGGCGGCCGAGGCCAAGTATCAGGAGCTGGCCAATCTGGTCTCGATCGAGAACGCGCTCTCGATGCTGGGCCGGCCGTTCAACGACTATGACTTCTCGCGCCACGACCTGGATGCGCCCTTCCCGCAGGAAGTCGCCGAGCACGGCGCCAACAGCAATCAGAGCGCCTCGCTGAAGATCCTGGCCGCCGCGCGGGAGGAAGGCCTGACCCTGCGCCAGGTCGCCCTGCGCTTCGCCACCCCGCGCAGCAATTTCGTTGGCACGCCGGAGCAGGTCGCAAACGCGCTGCAGACCTGGTTCGAGGCCCGCGGCGCCGACGGCTTCATGGTCTTCGAGTCCCTGCCCGGCCAGCTGGAGGTGTTCGTCGAGACCGTCGTGCCGATCCTGCAGGCCCGCGGGCTCTACCGGACCGAATACGAGGGCACGACCCTGCGCGAGAGCCTGGGTCTCGACTTCCCCGTCAATCGCCACACGGCGGCCCGGAGCCGGACCGCCGCGGCGTGACGATCGGGGGCGCCTGTCAGAGGATCTTTGCTCAGAGGATCTGGCAGGCGTCCTCGAAGGCCAGGCGCGGATTGCGGTCGAACAGCCCCTCGTCCGTGCCGTGGCCGATATTGCAGATGAAGTTCGACTGGATCTTGGTCCCGGCGAAGAAGGCGGCGTCCACGGCGGCGTTGTCGAACCCCGACATCGGCCCGCAGTCGAGGCCGAGCGCCCTGGCCGCGATCATCAGATAGGCGCCCTGCAGCGTGCCGTTGCGCACGGCGGTGACGCGGGCAGCCTCAGGATTGGCGAACCAGGCCTTGGCGCCCGGATTGTGCGGGAACAGCTCGGGGATCTTCTCGGCGAAGTCCAGGTCATAGCCCACGATCACGCAGACCGGCGCCGCCAGGATCTTCTCGCGATTGGTGGCAGAGGCGAGATCGCCCAGGCGCGTGCGCGCCTCCAGGCTCTTCAGGAACCGGAACCGGGCCGGGTTGCTGTTGGCCGCGGTCGGGCCCCACTTGGCCGTGTCGTAGATCTCGCGGATCAGGGCGTCGGAGATCTCCTCCGCGGTCCAACCGTTGCGGGTGCGGGCGATGCGGAACAGGCGGTCGAGGGCGGGGTCGTCGAGGCGTTGGCTCATGCGGATACCGGGGTCTGGAGGTCGAGGACGGCCGTGCGGATCAGCTCCGCCAGGCGATCGATGGTCGGGTGCGGCTTGGCGCGGACGTGGCGCACATAGGCGACGCCCGGCAGGTCGGGCAGGGTCGCAGCCTCCGCCTCGCCCAGGCGGCGGGTGGAGAAGATCTCGGTGCGGCAGGTGACGCCGAGCCCGGAATTCACCGCGGCCCGGAGCACCGACAGGCTGGGGGTCTCCAGCACCACCCGATAGGGGCGGCCAGACTTGTCCAGCGCCGACAGGGCGGCGTCGCGGAACCGGCAGGGGCGCTCGAGCACGGCGATCGGCAAGACCTCCTGCGCCAGGAGGGCGTCGTCGCCCAGCCAGATGGTCGGCGCCGTGCGGATGGCCGCCAGGTCGTCGCTGGCCCCCATGCAAAGCACCACGTCCAGGCGGTCGGAGTTCAGGAGATCGATCAGCTCCTGGGAGCCCCCGACCCGGACCTGCAGCTGGGCGTCGGGGTTCAGCTGGGCGAACTGGGACAGGACGCCGGACAGCAGGGTCTCGGCGAAGTCCTGCACCAGGCCGACGCGCGCGGGCCCCGCCAGGGCGTCGCCGGTGACCGCGGCCACCGCCTGGTCGTTCATCGACAGGATGTCGCGGGCATAGGCCAGCAGGGTCTCGCCGGTGGGGGTCAGCACCAGGCGTCGACCGTCGCGGTGGAAGAGCGGCGTCTGCACCGTTTCCTCCAGGCGCTTCATCTGAAGGCTGAGCGCCGACTGGGTGACGAACACCCGCTCCGTCGCCCGCAGCATGGAGCCGGAGTCGACGATCGCGGCGAAGCTTCGCAGCAGCTCGGTGGGCAGATTCACGGCCATCGGGACATGTCCAACTATGAGAACCTCTAATGGGTCGCTTCAAGATAACTCTATTGAGTTGATAGGAATTAGAAGGCTTTCTCCGGAAAGGCAAAGCGCAAATTTCCCTTGGCGCGCAAAGGCCCGGAGGTCTTCCAGTGTCTCTATTGACGATCGATAGAAATCCTATCGGACTGAGCCTGCCGCGCTTTCAGTTGAGCCATGCGCGTTGGTTGTCGCCGGTCCTGCTCCTGCTGCTATGGGAGCTGGGCTCGCGCACCGGGGTCATTCCGCCCCGCATCCTGGCCGCGCCGTCGACCGTGCTGGTCACCCTGTGGGAGATGACGGTCAGCGGCGAGCTGCCGCGCAATCTGGTGGTCTCGCTGGCGCGAGCCTCGGCGGGCCTGGCGATCGGCCTGATCGTGGGGACGACGCTCGCCCTGGTCTCGGGGCTGTCGCGGATCGGCGAGACGGCGGTCGACCCGCTGATGCAGATCAAGCGCACCATCCCCAGCCTCGCGCTCACGCCCCTGTTCATCGTCTGGTTCGGCATCGGCGAGACGCCGAAGATCACCCTGATCGCGGTGGGCACGACCTTCCCGATCTATCTGAACCTGTTCTCCGGCGTGCGCGGCGTCGACGCCCGGCTGATCGAGGCGGCCCGCAGCTTCGGCCTCAAGGGCCTGGACCTGATCGTCCATGTGATCCTGCCGGGCGCCCTGCCCTCGTTCCTGGTGGGGCTGCGCTACGCCATGGGCGTGGCGCTGCTGGTGCTGGTGGTGGCCGAGCAGATCAACGCCCAGGCGGGCCTCGGCTATCTTATCAACAACGCCCGCGACTTCATGCGCACCGACGTCATCGTCGTCTGCCTGATCGTCTACGCCGCCCTGGGGCTCACCGCCGACCAGATCGTGCGCACCCTCGAGACGCGGGCGCTCGCCTGGCGTCCCTCCTTCATCAAGTCCTGATTTTCGGAAAGGCCGACCCCGTGTCGCACCCCCTCCAAGTCGCCCTGCCCGTCGCCGCCCAGCCGGCCGTCAGGGTCCGCAACTTCACCCGCCGGTTCGGACAGACCACCGTCCTGCACGATCTCGACCTCGACATCGGGCGCGGCGAGTTCGTCGCCCTTCTGGGCCGCAGCGGGTCGGGCAAGACCACCCTGCTGCGCACCCTGGCCGGCCTGGACCCGGCCGATGGCCAGGCGGTGACCACGCCGGCCGCCAAGGCCATCGTGTTCCAGGATCCGCGCCTTCTGCCCTGGAAGAAGGTCTGGCGCAACGTGGCGCTCGGCCTGTCCGGCCCCGGCGTCCGCGACCGGGCAGAGGCGGCGCTCGGCGAAGTGCAGCTCGGCCACCGGCTGGACGCCTGGCCGGCGACGCTGTCGGGCGGCGAGGCTCAGCGCGTGGCGCTCGCCCGCGCCCTGGTCCGCGAGCCCGGCCTGCTGCTGCTGGACGAGCCCTTCGCGGCGCTGGACGCCCTGACCCGCATCCGCATGCATGGCCTGGTCCTGGCCCTGTGGCGCACCCACAACCCGGCCGTGCTGCTGGTCACCCACGACGTCGACGAGGCGATCACCCTGGCCGACCGGGTGCTGGTGCTGGACGAGGGCCGCATCGCCGCCGAGGAGCGGATCGATCTGCCCCGCCCGCGCGATCCCGACGCCGCCTTCCACGCCATCCGCACCCGGCTGCTCGGCCATCTCGGCGTCGAGGCGCCGGCCCGCCGGCCCGCGCCGACCGAAGGCGCCCTGGTCGCCTTTCCGAGCGGGGAGATGGTCGCGTGAGCCCCTCCGCCCTCCGCGCCGTCGAAGCGCCCGCCCGCCCCGACCTCGACCTGATCCTGCCGCAGCTGACGCAGGCCTTCGCGGCCACGGCGGCCGATCACGACCGCGACTCCAGCTTCCCGTTCGAGAACTTCGCGGCCCTCCACCGCAACGGCCTGCTGGCCCTGACGGCGCCGGCCCGGCTCGGCGGCCTTGAAGCCGACCTGCCGACCACCTTGCGGGTCATCCAGGCGGTCGCCCGCGGCGAACCGGCTACCGCCCTGGTGCTGCTGATGCAGTACCTGTTCCACGCCTCCCTGGAGGGCCGCGGCGGCTTCACCGAGGAGCTGAAGGTCCAGGTGGTGCGCGACGCCATCAAGGACGGCGCCCTGATCAACGCCCTGAGGGTCGAGCCCGAGCTCGGCACCCCGGCGCGCGGCGGCCTGCCCGCCACGGTCGCCCGCCGCACGGCCGACGGCTGGAGCCTGTCGGGCCGCAAGATCTATTCGACCGGCTCGCCGGCGCTCACCTGGATGATCGTCTGGGCCCGCACCGACGAGGAGACGCCCCGGGTCGGCGGCTTCCTGGTGCACAGGGACGCGCCGGGCCGCCGCATCGAGGAGACCTGGGACCACACCGGCCTGCGCGCCTCCGGCAGCCACGACGTGGTGTTCGAGAACACCCCGATCCCGGCCCATCACGCCCTCGATCCCAAGCCCCTGGGCGCGCCCCAGGCGCCGGATCCGGCCATGGCCGTCTGGTCGCCGGTCCTGACCGCGGCGATCTATAACGCGGTCGCCCATGCGGCGCGCGACTGGTTCGTGCGCTGGCTGATCGAGCGCAAGCCCGCCAATCTCGGCGCCTCGCTCTCCACCCTGCCCCGCTTCCAGGAGCTGGTCGGCGAGATCGACGGCCTGCTGCTGCAGAACAAGGTGCTGCTGGACAGCGCCGCGGAGGGCCGGCTGGGCCCGGCCCAGGGCGGGCTGGTCAAACACCTGGTCACCGAGAACGCCATCGCCGCCGTGGAGAAGGCGATCGCGGCCTCGGGCAACCCCGGCCTGTCTCGCCACAACCCCCTGCAGCGCCACTATCGCGACGTGCTTTGCGGCCGCATCCATTCGCCCCAGGCCGATGTGGTCCTGACCGGGGTCGGCAAGGCGGCCTTCGCCAGCCTGGCGGCGAGCTGACCATGGGTCGCATCGTCGTCGCCAGCCAGCTGAACGAGACCTTCAACACCGCCTTCGCCGAACGGCTGCCGGAGATCGAGATCGTCGGCGTTCCGCCGGGTTCGCCCGCCGGTCTGCCCCGCGAGGCCGAGGTGCTGATCGCCGCGCCGTTCCGCAAGGCCGGTGGCTCCCTGCCGCTGCGCGCCCCGCCCGGCTGGCCCTTCGACGTGAAGTGGGTGCAGCTGGTCTCGGTCGGCATCGACTTCTATCCCGACTGGCTGTTCGACGGCCCCGTCGTGACCTCGGCCCGCGGCGCCTCGGCCGTGGCCCTGGCCGAGTTCGCTCTGGCCGCCATCTTCGCCCAGGCCAAGCGCCTGCCGGAGATCTGGATCGACCGGTTCGAGCAGTGGGCGCCCACCCCGATCAGCCTGGTGGCCGGCCGCACGCTCGGACTGGTGGGCTTCGGCTCCATCGGCGAGGCGCTCGCCCCCCGCGCCCGCGCGCTCGGCCTGAACGTCCTGGCGGTGCGTCGCTCCAGGACCCCGATCGCCGAGCCCGGCGTCGAGCAGTTGGACGACCTGGAGGAGCTGTTCGCGCGCTCCGACTATGTGGTGCTGGCCGCGCCGGCGACGCCGCAGACCGAGCGGATGATCAACGCCGCCCTGCTGGCCAAGGCCAAGCCCGGCCTGCACCTGATCAATATCGCCCGCGGCGCCCTGATCGACGACGACGCCCTGCTGGACGCCCTGGACGACGGCCGGGTGGCGCTCGCCAGCCTGGATGTCACCCATCCCGAGCCCCTGCCCTTCAACCATCGCTACTACAGCCATCCGCGCGTGCGGCTCTCGCCCCACACCTCGGTTCACACCCCCGACACCCGCCAGAACCTGGCCGCCCAGTTCGCCGAGAACCTCGCCCGCTTCCGCCAGGGCGCGCCCCTGGCCGACGTGGTCGACACCGCGCGCGGCTACTGACCCACGGAGCCCCCATGACCGTCCAGCCCCTGTCCAGCCCCCAGGGCCGCCCGGCCCCGCATCCCGCCAAGCTGGAGACTGTGCTGCCGGAACGCGCCACCGCCCAGCCCGCCGCGATCCCCCGGCGCGCCTCGGTCGAGGAAGAGCGTCTGCACCGCAAGCAGCGGCTGGCCGCGGGCTATCGCCTGTTCGCCCGCAACGGCTTCGATATGGGCGGCGCCGGCCACATCACCGCCCGCGACCCCGAGTTCCCCGACCAGTTCTGGGTCAATCCGGCGGGCGTGCACTTCAGCCGCATCACCGTCTCCGACCTGATGCTGGTCAATCACGAGGGCGAGATCGTCCAGCCGCCGGCCCACGCCAAGCCGCGCCTAAACCGCGCCGCCTTCGCCATCCATTCCGAGCTGCACAAGGCCCGCCCCGACGTGGTGGCCGCGGCCCATTCGCACTCGCTCTATGGCAAGGCCTGGTCGGCGCTGGGGCGCCTGCTCGATCCGATCACCCAGGACTCGGCCGCCTTCTATGACGACCACTCCATCTTCACCGAATTCTCCGGCGTGGTGCTCGACACCAGCGAGGGCGAGAAGATCGCCCAGGCGCTCGGTCACCGGAAGGCGGTGATCCTGCAGAACCACGGCCTGCTGACCGTCGCCCATTCCGTCGAGGCCGCCGTCTGGCGCTATCTCGCCATGGAGAACGCCTGCCAGGCCCAACTGCTGGCGGAAGCCGCGGGCCAGACCCGGCCCATGCAGCACCACATCGCCAAACTGACCGCCGGCCAGATGGGCAGCGAGATCGGCGGCATCTACGCCTTCGAGCCCTATTGGGAGGTGGTGTCCGAGGAAGAGCCGGACCTGTTCGACTGATGGCCTCGCCCCTGGATCTGTCACGGCGCGGCGTCCTGGCGGGCGCCGCGGCCCTCGCCGCCTGCGCGCCCCGGACCCATGGACCGGCGGCCGGCGTCACCCTGAGGGTGGGCACCTACAAGGGCGGGGTGCAGAACCTGCTGCCGGCCGCGGGGCTCGCCGACACGCCGTACAATGTCGTCTATTCCGAGTTCGCCGGCGGCAACCTGATCACCGAGGCGATCAGCGCCAAGGCCCTCGACATCGGCTCGATGAGCGAGATCCCGCCGATCTTCGTGGCCGGCAAGGCGCCCCTGCTGCGGCAGGCGGCGGTCCAGCGCGCGGACGTCAATTCGCAGGTGGTGCTGGTTCCGGACGGCTCGCCCATCCGCTCGGCGCCGGACTGAAGGGCAAGCGGGTCGGCTATGTGAAGGCCACGACCTCGCACTACTTCCTGCTGCGCCTGCTGGCCGAGAGCCGGCTGACCTTCGCCGACATCCAGCCCGTCGCGCTCAGCCCCCAGGACGGCCTGGCCGCCTTCGGCCGCGGTGCGATCGACGCCTGGGTGATCTATGGCGTTCAGGGCAATATCGCCCGGGCCCGCCTGAACGCCCGGGTCCTGACCACCGGCCTGGGGCGGCTGTCGGGGAACTTCGTCCACGCGGCCCTGACCGAGGCCCTCGACGATCCCGCCCGCCGCGCCGCCATCGTCGACTATCTGGGCCGGCTGCAGAAAGCCTATCAGTGGGGCGAGACCAATCCCGAGATCTGGGCCGCCGCCCAGTCCAAGGCCACGGGCGTGCCGGCCGAGATCTATCTGCAGCAGCACAAGGAACGCAGCGGCCCGACACAGCTGGGGCCGGTGACCGACGACGCCATCGCTTCGCAGCAGCAGGTCGCCGACACCTTCGCCCAGGCCGGCGTCATTCCGACGGCCGTGGATGTCCGGCCGCTCTGGACGACCACCCTGAATGCGGATCTCAAATCGATCGCATTCCTTCAGTGACTATGTTGACCTCATGACCCAGCCCAATCTCCCGCGCCTGCGCGACTTCGTGGTGAACCTCGCCAGCCTGCTCGACGCGACGGACGACGAGGCTCGGATCCTGGAGGTCGGCGGCGGCCTGCTGAAGGATCTGGTCTCCCATGACGACTGGCTGCCCGACGACTATGCGGTTCCCGACCCGACCCGCTATCGCCAGTACCTGCTGCATTGCGACAGCCTGCAGCGGTTCTCGGTGGTGAGCTTCGTCTGGGGGCCGGGCCAGGCGACGCCGGTGCATGACCACACGGTCTGGGGTCTGGTCGGCGTCCTGCGCGGGGCCGAGCTCGCCCAGGCCTATGAGGTGGCGACGGGCCGGCTTGCCCCGGTCGGCGAGGTCCATCGGCTGTCGCCGGGCGATGTCGAGGCGGTGTCGCCGACCGTGGGCGACGTCCATCGCGTGGCCAACGCCTATGACGACCGCACCTCGGTCTCGATCCATGTCTATGGGGCCAATATCGGCGCGGTCAGCCGCCACACCTTCAGCGCCAACGGCGAGCCCAAGACCTTCATCTCCGGCTATTCCAACACCACCGTCCCCAATCTCTGGGACGCCTCGCAGAAGACCGCGTCATGATCTCCGAGACCACCCCGGCCGATGTCCGCCTGGCCTGGATCAGCCGCCAGGAGATCGCCCTGATCGACCTGCGCGAGGAGGATCCCTTCGCCAAGGACCACCCGCTTTTCGCCGCCCAGCTGCCGCTCAGCCGGCTGGAGCTGGAGATCCTCGACCGGGTTCCGCGGCGAGACACGAAGATCGTGCTCTACGATAACGGCGAGGGCCTGGTCCCACGCGCGGCAGAGCTCCTGGCCCGGCTGAGCTACACGGACGTGACGGCCCTCGCAGGCGGCCTGGAGGGCTGGCGGCGCGCCGGCCTGGAGCTGTTCCAGGACGTCAATTCGGCCAGCAAGGCCTTTGGCGAGCTGGTGGAGTCTCGCCGCCATACGCCGTCGGTGCCCGCCCCGGACGCCAAGGCCCTGATCGAAAGCGAGCCGAACCTGGTGGTGCTCGATGCGCGCCGGTTCGAGGAATACCAGACCATGAGCATCCCGCGCGGGTCAGCGTGCCCGGCGCCGAACTGGTGCTGCGGGCGCGGGAGATCGCGCCCGATCCCTCCACCACCATCATCGTCAATTGCGCTGGCCGCACCCGCAGCATCATCGGGGCCCAGTCCCTGATCAACGCCGGCCTGCCCAACAAGGTCTACGCCCTGCGCAACGGCACCATCGGCTGGACCCTGGCCGGCCAGTCCCTGGAGCACGGCCGCGACGGGCGGTTCCCCCCGACCTCTCCCGACCGCGAGGCCGAGGCGCGCCAAGCGGCCCGCGCCGTCTCCTACCGCGCCGGGGTGAAGCACATCGACACCCGGACCCTGGACATCCTGGACCGTGACGAACGCCGCACCCTCTATCGCTTCGACGTGCGCACGCCGGAGGAATACGCCACCGGCCACATCCCCGGCTTCCGCTCGGCGCCCGGCGGCCAGCTGGTGCAGGAGACCGACGTCTTCGCCCCCGTGCGCGGCGCCCGCATCGTGCTCGCCGACGATAAGGGCGCACGGGCCGACATGAGCGCCTCCTGGCTCGCCCAGATGGGGTGGGAGGTCTATGTGCTCGACGGCGGGTTCGACGGCGTGCTGGAGCGCGGGTCCTGGTGTCCGACCCGCCCGCCCCTGCCCGATGTCCCGACCCTGACAGCCGGCGAGTTCGCGGCGCGGGGCGACCTCGTGGTCATCGACGTCGGCCCCAGCGCCCAGCACCGCAAGGGCCACATTCCCGGCGCCTGGTTCGGGGTGCGCGCCAGCCTGGCCCAGGCGCTGATCGTCCTGCCCGAGGGGCTGGATGTCGTCTTCACCTCGCCCGACGGCGATCTGGCCCGCCTGGCCGCGGTCGACTTCGCGGGGCTGACCGAGCGCCGGGTCTTCGCGCTCGAGGGCGGCACGGCGGCCTGGGTCGCCGCGGGCGGGGCGCTGGAGCCCGGTCTCCAGGCGGCGACCTTCGTCGATGACATCTATCGCCGGCCCTACGAGGGCACGGACAACGCCGCGGAGGCCATGCAGGCCTATCTCGACTGGGAATACGGCCTGGTCGACCAGCTGGCGCGCGACGGGTCCCACGGCTTCTACGTGATCTGAAGGCCGAACAAGGAGGAGACCGGCCATGTCCCTGACGCTCTATTTCGCAGGCGGATCCTGTTCCCTGCCCGCCCTGGTCGGGCTCGAGGAGGCGGGCGCCGCCTATGACGCCGTGCGCCTGATCCTCGCCGAAGGCGACCAGCGCACCCCGGACTATCTGGCGATCCACCCCCGCGGCCGAGTGCCCGTGCTGGCCGTCGACGGCCAGACCATCGGCGAGAACGTCGCCGTTCTGTCGGTGATCGCCCGGCTGTTTCCCAAGGCGAACCTGCTGCCGCTCGACGACACCCTGGCGCTGGGCCGCGCTTATGAGCTGATCGGCTGGTTCGCCAGCGGGGTGCATGTCTCCTTCGCCCAGGCCTTCCGCCCGGAGCGCTTCACCCGCGATGAGAACGCCTGGGCGGCGCTGAAGGCCGGAGGCCGCGAGAACGTGCTGACCGCCTATGGCGAGCTGGACGACCGGCTGTCCGACGCACGGCCCTGGCTGCTGGGAGACGGCTTCAGCCTCGTCGATCCCTACGCCCTGGTGTTCTGGCGGTGGGCCGAGCGGCTGGCCATCGACGTCACCGCCTTCCCGCACCTGTCCGCCCACGCCCGCCGGACCCTGGCCCGTCCCGCCACCCAGCGCGCCCTGGACCGGGAAACCACCACAAAGACCCTCAAGGCGGCGTGATCGATCAGGGCTCCTGATAGGCCGATTGAGAAGAACTCGCTGCCGCGCTTCAATTCCTAGTCTTAAAGTCGGCTTTAAGCTCAGACAACGGCCTAGGAGATTGGAATGCCTGTCGAATTCATCGGCTTCATCGGGGCCCAGCACGCCTCGGAAACCCATCCGGCCAAGGGGCCGGCGCTCGACGTCGACTATGTCGAGAAGGTCGCCAAGGCCCATGACGCCGGCGGGTTCGACCGGGCCCTGGTGGCCTTCGGCTCGACCTCGCCGGAGAGCATCCTGATCGTCGCCCATGCGGCCAGCGTGACCGAGAAGCTGGGCTTCATGATCGCCCACCGTCCGGGCTTTACGGCGCCGACCATCGCGGCCCGCCAGCTCGCCACCCTGGACCATTTCAGCAAGGGCCGCATCGCGGTCCACATCATCACCGGCGGCTCGGACGCCGAGATGGCCAAGGACGGCGACCACACCAACAAGGCCGAACGCTACGCCCGCACCGACGAGTACCTGGACATCGTCAAGCAGGAATGGACCAGCGCCAAGCCCTTTGACTACAAGGGAAATTACTACAACGTCGTCCAGGGCTTCGGCTCCGTGAAGCCGCTGCAGCAGCCGCATATCCCGATCTATTTCGGCGGCTCCTCCGACGAGGCGATCCCGGTCGCCGGCAAGCACGCCGACATCTTCGCCCTGTGGGGCGAGACCCAGGCCCAGGTGCGCGAGACCATCGCCCGGGTGCGCGCCGCCGCCGCCAAGCACGGCCGCGACGTGAAGTTCTCGTTGTCCCTGCGCCCGGTCATCGCCGACACCGAGGAGGCCGCCTGGAAGCGCGCCGACGACATCGTCGCCCGCACCATCGAGGTCCGTAAGGCCGCGGGCCTGCCGACCGAGGGCCACACCCCGCCCAATGAGGGCTCGCAGCGCCTGCTGCAGGCCGCGGCCCAGGGCACGCGCCTGGACAAGCGTCTGTGGACCGGCGTCGCCGCGGTCACCGGCGCCAGCGGCAATTCCACCGGCCTGGTGGGCACGCCCGACCAGGTGGCCGAGGCCCTGCTCGACTATTACGACCTGGGCGTCTCGACCTTCCTGATCCGTGGCTTCGACCCCCTGGACGACGCCATCGGCTATGGCCGCGACCTGCTGCCCCGCGTGCGGGAACTGGTCGCCCAGCGCGACGCCAACCCCATCGCGGCGGCGGGCTGAGGGAGGCGGTGATGGCGGACGGCGCGCTCCAGGCTCACACCCCGGCGGACCTCGCGGACATGTTTGAGGCCTGCGATGTCGTCCGCCTCTGGCCACCGGCCGACGCGGCGGCCTTCAAGGACGGTCTGGCCCGGCTCGCGTCGGGCGTGGCCGTGGTCGCCTGCTGGTCCGGCGACCAGCCCAGGGGGCTGCTGGTCAGCTCCCTGACCGGGCTCTCGACGGAGCCGCCCCGGGTGCTGTTCTGCATCCGCAAGGCGGCCTCGGCGCACGGGGCCCTGCTGGCGGCGCCGGCGATCAGCCTGTCGATCCTGGCGGCCGACCAGGACGGCGAGGCGGCGCGGTTCTCCAGCTCCGATTTGGCGCATGAGCGGTTTGGCGACGGCTGGCGCACCGTGCCGCTGGAGCCGCCGGTGCTGAAGGACGCGCTGGTCGCGTTCAGCGGTCCGGTGCACTGCCGGATCGACGCCGGCAGCCACACCATCTTCATTCTGGACATCAGCCAGGCGTCCGCCCGCGACGGGAACCCCCTGGTCTATTTCGATCGCCAGTTCGGCGACCTTGCGGCGAGGGCCTAACCCCTCGCCGCTTCGGCGCCCCGCCAGGCGCGCAGGAAGTTGCCTCCCCAGATCTTGCCGATCTGGGCCTGCGAATAGCCGCGCCGCACCAGCTCGCGGGTGACGCCAAAGGCCTCGCCGGCATTGCGCCAGCCGGTCACCCCGCCGCCGTGGTTGAAGTCCGATCCCACCCCGACATGATCGATCCCGACCCGCTTGACGGCGTAGTCGATCGAGTCCGCCAGGTCGGCGACCGTGGCGTCGCGCAGCAGGCCGCCCAGCCGGTGGGTGTAGTCGGCGCGGACATCGGCCGGCAGGGCGGACGCGTCATCGCCGGGCTTCTCGAACGCCGCCGGCAAACCGACCTCGGCCCTCAGGGCCCGGACCTTGTCGGCATAGTCGGCGCCCGGCCGCACCAGATAGCTCTTGAAGGCGACGATCTGGACCACCCCGCCCTTGGCGGCGATGGCGTCGAGCTCCCGGTCGGAGAGATTGCGCGGAACATCGACGACGCCCCGCACGCCCGAATGGGTCGCCACCACCGGAGCCCGGCTGAGCGCCAGCGTCTGAAGCACGCCGTCCACGGTGAGCTGGGAGACGTCGATCAGCACGCCGAGCCTGTTCAGGCGCGGCACCGCCGCCTTGCCCAGCGGCGACAGGCCGCCGTGCTCGACGGCCGGCGTCCCGCTGGGCCGCGAGGAGTCGGCATAGTCATTGTTGCCCGCATGGACGAAGCCCAGCACCCGCACCCCGCGCGCCACGAAACTGTCGAGCGCCGCAGGGTCGGTTCCCAGGGAATAGGCGTTGAGGAAGCTCGGGATCACCGCGACCTTGCCGGCCTTGCGGGCGGCCAGCACCTGGTCGGGACTGAGCGCCAGGGCGGCGCGCAGGGGATATCGCTCGGCGATGCCGTGGATCGCCTTGAGCTTGGTCTCGGCCTGGGTGCGGGCGGCGGCGAAGCCCTCCGCCGTGCGCGGCCCCTGGGGCGCGAACACCGCGAAGGCCGCGGCGCCCACCCCGCCCCGCTCCAGCTTGGGCAAATCGACCTGGGTGTCGCCGTCGATCGCCGGGTCGTGGGCGCCGGTCCCGTAGTCGAGCGGGATGTCCAGGTGGCTGTCGAGCACCAGGGTCGCGGCGTGGATGCGCCTGGCCCGCGCGTCGAGATCGTCCGCCAGGGCGGGGCTGGCCGCTCCGGCGGCAAGCCCGGCCAGGACGGCGCGGCGGTCGGTCAGGCTCGCGCTCATCGGGCGGACTCCAGAGTGAGCGCGCGGACCGCCGCCAGGATCGGCTCGGCCTCGGTGCGGACCAGCCAGTCAGGGCTGACGTCGGCGAAACTTACCACTCCGTCGGTCCCGATCACCACCACGGTCGGCTGGGGCAGTTCCCAGGCCCCTGTCCCGGTGGTGTCGCCGATGAAGCTCCCCTTGGCCTTGGCCGCGGCCTGATTGGCGGGATCGGCGGTGTAGAGCACGCCGAAGCGCCGGCCGAGCGCGTTGTCCCGGTCCGTCGCCACCTCGAAGCTCAGATTGTGCCGGCGCTTGATCTCGACCAGCCGCTCCGGGATCTGAGGGCTCACCGCCACAAGCCGGGCGCCCAGCGCCTTCAGCCCCGGCGCGAGGGTCCGCTCATAATAGGGCAAGGCGATATTGCAGGCCGGGCAGCCGGCGAAGCGGAAGAAGATCAGCACCGCCGGCCCGTTCAGGGTCAGGCTCTCCAGGGTCAGTGGCTCACCGTCCACCTCCTCAAGCGCGAACGGGCCCAGGCGGTCGCCGGCCTTCACCCAGCGCGACGGGACCGCGGTCTCAACCAGGATGCGGCGCTGGTCGATATTGAGCTTCAACTGGGCGGGATCCCAGGTCCGCTCGCGCTCGGCGTGGAGGTCGGCGAGTAGCTGGCGAAGGGTTTCGGTCTGGGCCATGGCGGGCTCCTTTCAGCGTGAGGGGAGACGGACGGACCTGGCGCTCACGGCGCCACGGCCGCGTTGAACGAGGCGTCGAACGCCCCGGCGATGTCAGCGCCTGGCGGGATCGCGCCGGCCGCCTGGAACCTGGCCAGGACCTGCCGCTCCTCGGCGATCACCGTCGCGTCGATGGGAACCGGCTCGCCCCGCGTGGAGCTCAGGGTCTGGGCCGCGATGACGAGATCAAGGCCGGTCTCCTTGGCGAGCGTCGCGGCGTACGCGGCCTTGTGGTCCCCGACCCATTTCTGGGCCCTGGACAGCCGGGTCAGGAAGTCGAGGATCTCAGCGCGCTTGGTCGCGATCGCCTGGACATTGGCGACCTCGAAGCCGTAACCCGACAACAGCCCCCGCCCGTCCGCCAGCACCCGCGCCCCGCCTTGCTGGGCGAGCGCGATATAGGCGCCCCAGGTCGCCCAGGCGTCGACCGCGCCGGTCGAGAAGGCGGCCTTGGCGTCGCCCGGGGACAGGAACACCAGGGTCACGTCCGAAGGTCTCAGCCCGGCCTGTTCGATCAGCCGCAGCAGCAGATAGTGGCCGATGGAGCCGCGGCCCGTCGCCACCTTGCGCCCCTTGAGATCGGCGGCCGTGCGGATGGACGATCCGCCCGGAACCACGACCGCCGTACCCGATCCGCCGCCGGAGGACCGCGCGGCCTGCACCGCCTTGACCTTGCCGCCATTGGCATAGGCGAACAGGAAGGGCGCATCGCCCACCGCCCCCAGGTCCACAGCGCCGGCGCCGACCGCCTCCAGCAGGTGCTGGGCGGCGGGGAATTCGCTCCATTCCACCCGATAGGGCGCGCCCGCCAGGACGCCGGAGGCCAGGACCAGGGCCTTGGTCCCGCCTTTCTGGCTGCCGACCTTGAGCACGCCGGTCGCTGCGGTCTTCGGCGCGCAGGCCGCCAGGCCGCCGGCGAGGCCGGAGAAGATGAGGGTGCGTCGCTGCATGGTCAGAACCGCCGCGTCACGCGGCCGTAATAGTAGCCGCCGGTGATGCCGAAGGGGGACAGGTTGCCGTACTGGCCCGTGCCGGTGTCGGGGCTGAGCACGCCGATCTTGTCGGGATACTGGTCGAACAGGTTGTTGGCCCCGAGCGCCACCGTCGTGGTCGGATTGACCTCGTAGGAGACGTCCAAGTCCGCCACCCACTTGCCGGAGAAGGTGCGGTCGCTGACCGCCTGGGCGCCGGCCTCGGTCCAGGAGCCATAGCGGGTCTCGCGGAAGGCCACCGTCAGAGGCCCGCGGTCCCATGTCGCCGACAGGATCACCTTGTTGCGGGGCTGGGCGATGGTCAGGTCCGCCTGCTTCTGGCGGTCGAACAGGGCGTAGCCCAGGGACGATAGCACCGCCGGCGTCGGCTTCAGGTGGGTGATGACCGTCTTGGTCCAGGCATAGGCGCCCGACAGGCGCAGATCGCCCCAGTCCTTCAGGTCGAAGCTGTATTCGGCCACCGCGTCGAGGCCGCGCGTCCGGGTGTCGACCGCGTTGGTGTAGTAGGAGACCGACAGGTCGCTCTGCAGGCCGTTGGCCGCCAGGATCGCGCCCACCACCGGCCCCTTGATCGTGCCGGTGTCGACGATGCGGTCCTTGATCTCGATCTGGTAGGCGTCGAGCGTCAGGCGCAGGCGCGAGATCGGCTCCGCCGTGAGACCGGCGCTGTAGTTCACCGAGGTTTCCGGCCGCAGCGGCTCAGCGCCCAGGGCCTTGGCCACGGGGGTGAAGACCGGCAGCACCTTGGTCGGGGTGGAGACATAGGGCTGGCCGGCGATGCAGTTGGCCACCACCCCGGCTGGCGGCGGGCACTGGACGCTGGTGAAGGTCGAGGACGCGAAGATGGTCTGGGCCAGGGACGGTGCGCGGAACCCGTTGGAGACCGTGGCGCGCAGGGCGTAGCCCGGCAGGAACTCCCAGCGGGTGGAGAACTTGCCGCTGGTCGTATCGCCGACCCCGCCCGTGTAGTGCTCGAACCGGCCGGCCGCGCCGACGTACCAGGTCCGGGTCAGATTGGTCCCCAGGTCCACATAGGCCGCATAGGTGTTGCGGTTGATCTTGCCGGCGTCGGCCGGGGTGGTGCCGGCATAGGAGGACAGGCCCGGCGCCGGCGGCTTGCCCGCGAAGGGCTGGCCCGCCGGGATGACGTAAGAGCCGACCACATAGGATGCGGCGTCGCCGGGCAGGATCTCGAACTGCTCGTAGCGCTGCTCCAGGCCCCAGGCGACCGACAGAGGCTTGGCGAGGCCGACCTGATAGTCGCGGCTGACATCCAGATTGGTGGTGACCTGATCGAAGCGGTGCGTCGACAGGTGGAAATAGGTCGGGCTGGCCGGGCCCAGCGTGGCGTTCAGGGTGTTCTCGGCGTCGAGCTGGGCGTTGTCGTGCGCCGCCGTGGTCGAGAGGTCCCAGGCCCAGCCAGAGGTCGCGCCTCGCGCGCCCACCGCCACCTGCTCATCAAGCTCGAAGATCCGGCGCAGGGCGTTGAAGCCGAGCGGATAGACCTCCGGCAGGGCCGTGGTCGTGTTGGGCCGGATCGTGTTGTTGGGCAGGAAGCTGCCGGTGTTCTTCTTCGACGCCCGGTGGCTGAGGGTGCCGAAGGAATAGACGGTGATCCCGTTGGCCAACGGCAGTTCGCCATTATAGGAGGCGGCCAGCAGGTCCTCCTCGCCGGCGCCGTAGGACTGGCCCCAGTAGTAGCGGTCGACCGTGGCGTCGCGCGGATCGGGGCTGCCGTTGGCTAGAGCCGGATAAATGTACTTGGCCTGGGACGGGATGGCCCGCGAGGCCGCCGCATTGTTCTTCCAGTTGAAGCCGAAATCGACGAAACCCGCCTGCCCTAGGGGCCGCGCATAATTGGCCGACACTGAATAGGTCTCGCCGTCGGCCAGGTAGAACCGGCCGGCCTGGGCGCTCACCTCCCCGCCCTCGGTCTTGTCCTTGAGGATGATGTTGATCACGCCGGCGATGGCGTCGGAGCCGTATTGGGCCGCCGCGCCATCGCGCAGCACCTCGATATGGTCGATGGCGGCCGAGGGGATCAGGTCGAGATCGACCGGCACCCCGCCGCGCCCCACCCGGGCCAGATTGTTGATCAGGGCGGTCGTGTGCCGGCGCTTGCCATTGACCAGGAACAGGGCCTGGTCGCCGTTCAGGCCGCGCAGGGTGATGGCCCGAACGGTCCAGGACGTCCCGCCGCCATTGATGCCCGGCAGGTTGAAGGACGGCAGCAGGGTGTTCAGCACTTCCTTCAGCCCGACCTTGCCGGTGTCGGTGAGCTGGCTCTCCTGGATGACGTCGATCGGCGCCGGGCTGTCGGCCACGGTGCGGTGAACCCCGCCGCGCACCCCGGTGACCACCACGGCCTCGACATCGGTGGCGTCGGCCTCGGCGGCCCGGGCCGCACCGCCCAGGGCGATCACGGAGGCCGCGGTCAGCAGGAGGGCGCGGGCTCGAAGCCGCTGGCGGGGGAAGGTCTCGGTCTTGGTCATCATCAACTCATGGCGCGGCCGTCCCGGTGCGAGCCGGGCGCCGTCTTGGCTGTCGGAGGTGGGACGGAAGGGCCGCGGCGTCCGTCGGGAGGCGGACGCCGCGGCGGGATGCGGGCGCTAGGCCCGCACCCGATGGGGGATGTCATCGGAGGCGATCAGGACGCGCTCCATCACGCGGGGGAAATCGCCGTAGTCGCGCACCGCATAGTGCAGGCCGGCCCGGTTATCCCAGAAGGCCACCGAGTTCGGCCGCCAGCGGAAGCGGGCGTGATATTCCGGCCGCTTCACCTCGGCGTAGAGCCGGGCCAGCAGGGCGTCGCTCTCGGCCCGATCCAGATCGACGATCCGCGGCTTGAGGCTGAAATTGACCCAGAAAATGTCCTCGCCCGTCTCGGGATGGGTGCGGACGATGGGGTGGGACACCAGCGGATAGCGCACGCCCGAGCGGGTCAGGGCGTCCTGATAGTCATGGACGACATAGAGGTCGTCGATCCGGCGCTTCAAATCCTCCGGCAGGCCGCGATAGATCGCCCCGCCGTCCGCCCAGATGGTGTCGCCGCCGACCTCGGGAATGTGCACCGCCCGCAGGACGGCGCCGAAGGACGGGTCGATCCGCCAGCTGGTGTCCGTATGCCAGTGGCTCTCGCTGACGGCATATTTCTTGAAGTTCTCCGCCGCGATCGGCTGAACCACCCGGTGGGTGTCGACCCCACCGGTCGGATGCGCATAGAGCTCGCCGAAGTTCAGGGCGAAGGCGACCTGCTGGTCGCGGGTGATCGCCTGATCGCGGAAGAACAGCACCTTGTACTGCAAGAGCAGAGCCTTGAGCTCGGCCCGCTCCTCCGCCGACAGCGGCTGGGCCAGATCCACCCCGGACACCTCGGCGCCGATGGTCGGATTGAGCAACTGGATCGAATAACGGGTCCCGGCTTCCCGGGTCTTGAGGCTGACAGAGCTCACGACGCTCTCCTGACGAATGACCACGGCGCGCTGGGCCGCAGGTCAGAGAAAAGACGTCAGACGCCAAGACTGCGATGCAATATTTCTGAATTACAGGCGGCGTTTTATGTATATCGCCGTGGAAAATATAGATATTTCACCGCCCATCTATTTGCGTCGCCGAACGCTCATATCATCGCTTCTTCACAAAGAGGCGGACCAGGTGATCCAGGCGACCATGGGCTTTGCGGCGGCATGGCGATGGCCTATTTTGACAGGGTGTTGACCACGGCCCGGTGCTTGAGTTCCAGGACAACGCCATGAGGCCCGGCGAACACCCGCGCGGGCCTCTTCCATTTCCAGCGACAAACTGAGGCTCCGGCGCAGACCGTCGAAGGGGCCGTCCCACCTCTTGCGACAATCTCCAGCGTCGCTGACAGCCTCAATGACCGTGTTTACCGCTTAAGCCTCAGGGCTTGAGCGACCCAGGGCCAGGGCGATCTCGGCGTGGCGGGCGCGGGTGATGCTGTAGGAGGCGAAGATCACCAGGGACACGACCGCGATCACCGCGGCGACCGGCCCCCAGATGAGCACCAGCCTCACCTGCATGTCGTGGCTGAGGACCGCGCCCACCGACCGGCCGATATCCTTGGGGAACCGCACCAGATCCAGGGCGACGCCCGCCGCCATGACCCCAAGCCCCGTCGCCGCCTTGCCGGCGAACCCGAGGCCCGCGAAATAGAGCCCCTCACGGCGGCGGCCGAACAGGTGCTCGTGCTCGTCCGCGGCGTCGGCCATCATCGACGGATAGGCCACCGACACGAAGCCCGTGCCGATGCCGGCCACGAAGGAATTGATCTGCATCGGCAGAAGGGCCGCGTGGCCCAGCGGCAGGTAGACCCCGGCGAGCATGAGACCCTGCAGGACCAGCCAGTTGGCGATCAGAAGGGCGAAGCCGAAGACCACGACGTTCTTCTTCTCCATCACCTTCTGGAGCATCGGGGCGCCGGTGACGCCGAGCAGAATGCCGATCATGTAGGCGTAGCCTATGAACTGGATCAGCTCGCTCTTCATGCGCCAGACGAAGATGAAGGCGTGATTGTTGAGGCTGGCGTTCAGGCCCAGGGCCGCGAACAGGATCACGGCGGAGACGAACAGCAGCCGGAACGAGCGATTGCCGAAGATCTCGACCACCTCGCCCGGCAGCCTGCGCCACATAGCGCCGGGCGCCTGCTCGGGCTGGGGCAGGCTGGCGGCGTAGCGCCAGACGCCCAGGCAGCAGAGGGTCATGCAGGCCAGCAGGAGCCCGGCCACCGACCATCCGAACCCGGGATAGCCGTCGGGACGCTGCAGGCCCCCGTTGGCGAAGAACAGCGAATAGCCCGCCGCCGTGATCATCACGGCCGTCACCAGGCCGGCCACGGCGCGATACATGACCACGCTGGTGCGTTCGACATAGTCCGTCGCCATTTCCGCCCCCAGGGCGATGTAGGGGACGTTGAACAGGGAAATGGCGCTGCGCGCGGCGACCGACATGACCGTCAGCCAGCCGAACAGACCGGCCTGTCCCAGCCCGCCGGCGGCGAGAACAGCAGCCCCACCGAGACGGCGATCAGCGGCGCGGCCAGGATCATCAGCGGAATGCGCCGCCCGAGCCGGGATCTGAGGTTATCCGACCAGGAGCCGACGACCGTGTCCACGACGGCGTCGAACGCCAGGCTCACCGCCAGCGCCGCGCCGACGAGCGCCCCGGACAGACCCAGGACCGCGGAATAGTAGAAGAAGACGAAGCCGATCGCGGTGTCGAACCCGCCGTTCTGGGCCGCCTGGCCGAGACTGTAAGCCAGCTTCACAGGCAGCGACGGCTTGCCGACGGGGGCCTGCCCCGCATCGGGCGTAGAACCTTCCATGTCCGGCAATCGCCCGTCCCCCACCTTGGCCTGGGATGCTCCCACGGGACAGGCCCTCTGGAAAGGCTCGCCCCGGGGCGATTGACGCCCCGCTCGCGCCGTCAATATCACTATTGACGGTTATTACAACAAGACCGCCGGGGCCCTGATGGGAGCCCGACCGCAAGGTCTGTATCGCCGCCGATGAGCGCGATCTAAGACGGGCTGTCGGCTTTGGCGGCCTCGTCAGGCAAGCTGAAGCGACATCAGACCTGAGGGACATCGACATGCACATCACCGACCGACGCAGGCTGATGGCCATGGGGGCCGCGGCGCTTCTGCCGCTGGGGGCGGCTCAGGCGGCGGAGGCGCCCGTGGACAGCGAGCATCTGGGCTTCACGCCGGACGCTCAATTCGTGGCCAAGGCCCGGCGGCTGCTGGACCGGGTTCCGGCCATCGACCTTCACGCCCACCCGGGCCGGACCTTCGGGCGCGGCGCGGTGGGGCTGTCGGCGGCGGCGGCCTCGATCATCGCCGGAGGACCGTTCGAGGATCGCGCCATCGCCGACATGCGGGCCGGCGGCGTCTCGGGCGCAAGCTTCGCGGCGGTGGCCGACATGCAGATCCTCGACGCCCGGGGCACGGCCCTGGCCGCCACGCGCGACTTCGCACCGGGCGAGGCCCAGGCGAGCTATGGGCGCCAGATCGCCAATCTGAAGACCTATGTGCAGGCGGCCGGCGCCAGGCTGGTGCGCGAGCCCGGCGATTTCGCCCGCTTCAAGCGACGCGGCGAGATCGGCGCCCTGCTGACGGTGGAGGGCGCGGACTTCCTGGGCGGCGAGCTGGCGGGCCTCGGCGGCGCCTTCGCGGACGGGGTGCGGTCGATCACCCTGGTGCACTATCACTCCAACCCGCTGGGAGAGACCCAGACCGCGCCGGGGGCGAGCCAGGGCCTGACCGCCTTCGGCCGCGAGGTGGTGAGCGAGATGGGCCGGCTGGGCATGATCGTCGATGTCGCCCATGCGGCCGAGCCGGTGGTGCGCGGGGTGCTGGCGGCGACCGACCGGCCGGTGATGTGCTCGCACACATTTATCCTGGGCCGCGGGACCGAGAACCCCCGCTTCATCAGCCCGGCCCTGGCGCGAGAGATCGCCGCCCAGGGCGGGGTGATCGGCGCCTGGCCGGCCGGGATCGGGGCGGCGACGCTCAATGACTATGTCGACCGGATCTTCCAACTGGCCGAGACGGTCGGGCCCGAGCACGTGGCGCTCGGCACCGACATGGACGCCAATTTCCGCCCCGTGATGACCAGCTATCTCCAGCTGCCCCTGGTGGTGTCGGAGCTGCTGCGGCGCGGCTATGGCGAGGCGCAGGTCAGGGCGTTCCTGAGCGGCAATTTCCTGCGGGTGTTCGGGACGGTCTGGCGCCGCCGTGGTCGCTGATCGGGGAACTCAGGGCTTCGCACCCGACCGCGCTCGGCTAAGGTCGCCGCGCGGGGCGTCAGACCCCGATCGGACGAGGGAGCAGGACGATGGCGGGACGGGTTGCGGGCAAGGTGGCGTTGATCACGGGCGCGGCGTCGGGGTTGGGGGCGGAAAGCGCCCGGCGGCTGGCGCGGGAAGGCGCGTCCCTGGTCCTGACCGACATGGCCGCCGAGGCCGGGGCGGCGGTGGCCGCCGAGATCGGATCCCAGGCCCTGTTCATCGCCCACGACGTCACCGACGAGGCCGGCTGGGCCGAGGTGGTGCGGACCGCGCGCGAGCGGTTCGGGCGCATCGACGTGCTGGTCAACAGCGCCGGGGTGGCGAGCGAAGGCGGCCCCCTGCTGGAGATCAGCTTCGAGTCCTGGCGGCGCATCCTGTCGATCAATCTGGACGGCACCTTCCTGGGGATGCGGGCCGTGGCGCCGTCCATGGTGGAGACCGGCGGCGGCTCGATCATCAACCTGTCCTCGATCCTGGGGAAGGTCGGCCTGCCCGGCGCGCCGGCCTATTGCGCGTCCAAGGGCGGGGTCCTGATGCTGACCAAGTCCACGGCCCTGGAGCTTGCGCCGCTGGGCGTCCGGGTCAATTCGGTGCATCCGGGCTTCATCGAGACGCCGATGGTGGCCAACGTCCTGCACGCCGCCGAGAACGGAAACGAGATGCGCGACATGCTGATCTCCCGCCACGCGATGGGGCGGCTGGGCGTTCCGCGCGAGATCGCCGACGGCATCGTGTTCCTGGCCTCGGACGAGTCCAGCTTCATGACCGGGGCGGAGCTGGTGATCGACGGCGGCTACACCGCCATCTGACGTCGGTCAGGCCTGGGCCATCTCGGCGGCGATGTGGCGGATGGCCTTTTCGAAGGCCTCCGCCGGCTGGCCGCCGGAGATCAGATAGCGCTCATTGATGACCACGGCCGGCACGGCGGAGATGCCTTCGGAGCGCCACTTCCAGGCCTCCGCCCGCACCTCGTCGGCGTAGCGGCCGGTGGCGAGCACCTCACGCGCCGCGGCGCCGTCGAGCCCCGCGGCCTCGGCGGCGGCGACCAAGTCGTCGTGGTCGCTGGGATTGCGGCCTTGCGTGAAATAGGCGTCGAACAGGGCCTTCTTCAGGGCCGCCTGGCCGCCGACCACGCCGGCCCAATGCAGCAGGCGGTGGGCGTCGAAGGTGTTGTAGATGCGGCTGTCGTCGGTCATCGCCATGGTAAAGCCGACCTCGGCGGCGCGGGCGCGGATCGCTGCGCGGTTGGCGGCCGACTGCTGGGGCGTGGCCCCGTACTTCTGGGCGACATGCTCGACGATGTTCTGGCCCTCCGGCGGCATGTCGGGATTGAGCTCGAAGGGCTGGAACCGGATGTCCGCCTGGACGAGATCGCCGACGCGCGCGAGCGCCTCCTCCAGGCCGCCCAGACCGACCACGCACCAGGGGCAGGAGACGTCGGAGACGAAATCGATCTTCATCGGCTGGGGCATGGGCGGTTCCTTGGGTGACGGGAGCAATATAGTCGCCCGCACACATCTTTCACCCCGACCGTCGGGGTTCGGATGAACGGCGGCTGACCGGAGACTTCAGCCGCCCCTCAGCGGTCTGGGCGCAGGGTTGTGTCTCAGCCGCTGCAGCTCGGCGGTTCGCACCCACGAGACGACGATGACAAACCCCCGCACCCTGGCCTGGTCGCTGCTGGACCCCGCCGCCGCTCCCGCCCAGGTCGGCGAATGGGTGTCGCTGGACGCCGGCGGCATGCCCATCTACCGCATCGAGGCCCTGGAGGACGGCCTGGCCTGGCTGCGCGACGACACCCACGCCCAGCCCCTGCGCCTGCCGCTCAACCAGTTCCGCTGGAAGGCGGCGGCCGAGGCCGGCTGACCCTTCGGCGGCGCACCCTGGGGACGCCCGTTTCGGTTTCACTTGCGTTTGACGCCGGTCGAGCTGGGGCGGATAAGGCGCGCGGGGACGCCGCACGCCAACAGATGCAGAGAGCCTCCCCATGTTCCGCTTCCTGACCCCGGCCCGCCTGAGCGCGGCGATCGTCGCCGGCGCCGTCCTCGCCGCCGCCCTGCCCGCCGCCGCCGCGGGCGACGCCGCCGCGGGCAAGGCCGTGTTCACCGCCCAGTGCGCCGTCTGCCATTCGGCGGCCAAGGGGGCCAAGCCGATCCTGGGCCCGACCCTGTTCGGGGTGGTGGGCCGCAAGACCGCCACCATGCCCGGCTTCGCCTATTCCCCGGCGATGAAGGCCGCGGGCGGGGTGTGGACCTCCGACCGGCTCAGCACCTATATCGCGGCGCCGGCCAAGACCCTGCCGGGGGTGCGCATGACCTATGGCGGCCTGAAGAACCCGGCCCAGTTGCAGAACCTGATCGCCTATCTCAACACCCTGAAATAGGCGCGGGCGGGGCCGTTCGCGGACGGCCCCCTCGCCTCACAGCCCCAGCTCGGTCAGGCCCGGATGATCGTCCGGGCGCGGACCTGCGCGGTCCCAGTGGAACAGGCGCTGATCCTCGGTGATGGCGACGTCGTTGATGCTGGCGTGGCGCTCGGCCATCAGGCCGTCGGCGTCGAAGGCCCAGTTCTCATTGCCGTGGGAGCGGAACCACCGGCCCGAGGCGTCGCGCCATTCGTAGACGAAGCGCACGGCGATGCGGTGGTCGGTGAAGGCCCAGAGCTCCTTGATCAGCCGGTAGTCCTGCTCCCGGACCCACTTGGCGGTGAGGAATTCGGTGATGGCCGCGCGGCCGGTGAGGAAGACATCGCGGTTCCGCCAGCGGCTGTCCGGCGTATAGGCGAGCGCGACCTTGGCGGGATCGCGGCCGTTCCAGGCGTCTTCCGCGCGGCGGACCTTGATCAGGGCGCCCGCGCGGTCGAAGGGCGGCAGGGGCGGTCGGGGGACGTTGGTCATGTGGAAGGTCCTTGGGCGGCGGCGAGCTGGTCGCGCAGCGCCTGGTTCTCGGCCTCGAGGGCGGCGAGCCGGTCGCGGATGGGCGCTAGCGACGGCGCAAGCTCCTCGGCCGTGAAGCGCGGGGTGATGTGCTGGGGGCAGTTCCAGTCGAAGGCCTCAAGCCGCAGCACGAAGGCCCGTTCCGGCCGGCCCTTGTAGCCGGGCGTGGTCAGGCGCGCGGCGAGGTCCGGATCGGCGGCGAGATCGCGCACCTCCATATGGGCCAGGATCTTCAGCCGCGCCCGATTGGGATAGTCGACCAGGATCAGGGACACCCGGTCGTCGGCCGCGACATTGCCGAGGCTGATGTACTGGCGGTTGCCGGAGAAGTCGGCGAAGGCGAGCGTGGTCTCGTCCAGCACCCGCAGGAAGCCGGGCGGCCCGCCGCGATGCTGCACATAGGGCCAGCCGCTCTCCGACACGCTGGCCAGGTAGAAGCTGTCGCGGGCGGCGATGAAGGCGGCCTCGTTTTCCGTGAACCGGTTGAAGGCGCGGTCGGCGGTGAGGTTCTCCCAGACCTTTCGGCTGCCCTGGGCCGTCTGGGCGGCCTGGACGGCGGGGGTCGAGAGGAGGTCGAGGAAGGTGTAGGCCATGGGGTCCTCGCGGGGGGTTCCGGGCGACCGCTGACGGTCGCCCGGGTCAGGTCAGGATTAAGCCGCTTCCGCCGTGCGCAGCACCGGAAAGTCGATCTCGGTGTCGGCCACGATGTTGAGGAAGTTGGTCAGGAAGTTCTCAGCCACCAGGGCGGTGATCTCGACGATGTTGGCGTCGGTGAAGCCGGCGGCGCGCACCGCGGCGATATCGGCGTCGGTGACGTGGCCGCGGGCCTGGGCGATCTTGGCGGCGAAGGCGACGGCGGCGTCGGCCTTGGGATCGCCGGATCGGCCCTGACGGGCGAGCGCGATCTCGCCGGCGTCCAGCTTGGCGAGATTGCCGGCCAGATAGGCGTGGACCGAGAGGCAGTAGTCGCAGCCGTTCACCTGGGCGACGGCGAGCGCGATCCGCTCGCGGGTCTTGACGTCCAGCGCCTTGCCGAGCGCGCCATTGAGGCTGGTGAGCCCGGTCAGGGCGGCGGGGCTCAGCGCGGTCAGGCGGAACAGATTCGGCACGACACCGAGCTGCTTTTCGACGGCGTCGAGCAGGGGTTGCGAGGCGGCCGGGGCGGCGTCACGGGCGGGCAGGACGATGCGGGACATGGGGATCTCCAGGTTGGGAAGCCGGCGGCGCCGGCGGTGCTGAAGATCTAGACCCAGGCCCTCTCCGCGATAATCCGGGGAATTGACAAGTCTTTATTGCCAGATTAGCAATGATCCATGGATCGTCTGGACGCCATGCGCGCCTTCGTCGCCGTCGCCGGCCAGGGCAGCTTCGCGGCAGCCGCCCGGCGCTTGCGGCTGTCGCCCTCGGCCGTGACCCGCGGCGTGGCCCAGCTGGAGGATGAGCTGGGGGTGCTGCTGTTCCATCGCACGACCCGCTCGGTGACCCTGACCGAGCGCGGCGCCATCCACCTCGACAGCTGCCGGCGGATCCTGGACGATCTTGAGGAGGCCGAGCGGCGGGTGCGCGGCGAGGACGCCCGCCCCCGCGGCCTGCTGACCATCGCCGCCCCGATCCTGTTCGGACGGCTGCACATCCTGCCCATCGTCAACCGCCTGCTGGCCGAGCACCGTGAGCTGAACATCCGGCTCAGCCTGTCGGACCGCAATGTCCAGCTGGCCGAGGAAGGCGTCGACATCGCCATCCGCATCGGCGAGCTGGCCGATTCCAGCCTGATCGCGGTGAAGCTGGGCGAGGTCACCCGGATGCTGGTGGCCAGCCCCGCCTATCTGGGCGCCCGCGGCGAACCCCGGACCCTGGCCGAGCTGGAGGATCACGACCTGATCACCTTCGAGGGGATCGGCCCGGCCAGCGACTGGCGCCCCGGCGACCGCGCTCATCGGCTGGAGCCACGCCTGTCGGTGAACAGCGCCGACGCCGCCCTGGCCGCCGCCGAGGCGGGACTGGGGATCACCCGGGCGCTGAGCTATCAGGTCAAGGCCGGGGTGCAGGCGGGCCGGCTCGTCGTCCTGCTGCCGGACCTGGCGACGCCGGTCCTGCCGGTGAGCGCCCTGCACCCGGCGCACAGAGTCGCCTCGGCCAATGTCGCGACCTTCCTGAAGGCCGCCCGCGCCGCGTTCCGCACCGCGTCGCTGTCGCCGGTCGCCGCCTAGACGCGGGTCAGGCCAAGGCCTCGGCGATGAGGGCCTGGGTCATGGCCTGGAGCGGCGGGGCGCCCTCCTCGGCCATGCGCTGGATGAGGCCCACGAACAACAGCTCGTTCTCGGGATCGACCCAGAACCAGGTGCCGGCCGCGCCGTCCCACTGATAGGTTCCCTTGCCCACCTTCGAGCCCGCGGCGGCGGGATCGTGGAAGACGGCGCCGTCGAAGCCGTGGCCGTAGCCCGGGCGGATCTGCTGGTGGCCGACGCCATAGCCGCCGCCGAGCAGCTCGTCGGACAGGTGGTTCGCGGTCATCAGGGCCACCGCCTCGGGACTGAGGATCCGGGCCCCGCCATAGACGCCCTTGTTCAGCAGCATCTGGGCGAAGCGGGCATAGTCGTCGATCGTCGAGAACAGGCCGCCGCCGCCGCCCGCGAGGGTCGGCGGGATCGTGGGGTCGCCGCGACCCATGGGGCGTTCAACCACGCTGAGCGTCTTCCGCTTCTGGCTCATGCGGTAGAGGGTGGCGAGCCGGGGCAGCTTGGCCTTGGGCACGTGGAAGCCGGTGTCGACCATGCCGAGCGGGCCGAAGATGCGGCTCTGCATGAACTCCGGCAGGCTTTGGCCGGACAGCCGCTCGATGATCGCGCCCTGCAGGTCCATGGACAGGCTGTAGCGCCAGCGGCGGCACGGCTGATAGGCGAGCGGGACCGAGGCGATCCGGCGGGAGAATTCGGCGAGGTCCGGCGAGGTCCAGACGCCGGCGGCCATATAGGCCGCGTCGGTGGGATCCTCGGGGTTGAAGCCATAGCCCAGGCCGGCGGTGTGGGTCAGGAGCTCGCGCAGGGTGGGCGGGTGATCGGCGGCCTCGGTCCCCTCCCCCTTGCGCACCCGCACCCCCTCGAACTCGGGCAGGTGCTTGGCGATCGGGTCGTCTGGCGACCAGAGGCCCTGGTCGTGGAGGATCATCATGGCGACGCCGGTCACCGGCTTGGTCATGGAGAAGATGCGGAAGAGGGTGTCATGGGCGAGCGGCTCGCCGCTGGCCAGATCCTTCAGGCCCTGGACCGAGCGGTGGACGATGCGGCCATTGCGGGCGACCAGGGTCACGGCCCCGGCGAGTTCGCCCCGGGCGATGAGATCGGCGATGGCCTGATCGGTGGCGGCCAGTCCTTGCGGCGAAAGCCCCACGTCACGCGGCTCGCCCGCGCTCAGCACCCGGTCCATGCCGTCCTCCCCTGATGTCTTGTTCTGTCCGCCAGCCAAGCCCGCGCCGGCGGGCTTGGCAAGCCCGACCTAGCGGCCGACGCCGTGGCGGTCCGTGGGCGGACCGCCCGCAGCGCGGACCGGCGGGTCGAGGGGGGCGGCGGCGAGGATCTCCGCGCCGGGGCCGATGCGGGCGGCGAGGATGTCGCGGTCGGCGGGCGCGAGGGCCGCGAACCGGCGCTGCAGGGCCGCCAGACAGCCCGCGCGATAGGGCGAGGCCGGCAGGTCCCAGGGAACGCCCTGGACCGTGAAGCGCGCGCGGGTGAGCCCCTGCGCGACGGCCGCCGCCTGGGCGGTCAGCTCCGGCAGGTGCTCGCGGCCGATCTTCCGCAGCAGGGGATCGAGATCGGCGGGCGCCTCCGTCAGGTCCGGCGCATCTGCCAGATCGGCCGGCGTCGTCACCCACAGGCGCGCGGTCCAGGCCAGGACGTGGGGCGCGCGGTCGCGCAGGATCGCCGCCGGGGTCGGATCCGACGAGAAGTGGCGGAACATGGGGCCGAACAGGCCGAAGTCCGCCTCGCAGGGGCGAGCCCCGAATAGGAAGGGCGCGCGGCCAGGACCGGCTCCAGCAGATCGAGCACCTCGCCATAGAGGGCCGCGATCACCGGCGCGGTCTGGAGGGTCACCCCGTCGCGCCGCAGATATTCCCGTTGCTGGCGCCTGCGGATGATGAAGCTGCGCAGGGCCAAGGGTCCGGGGAGATCGCGCAGCAGGGTGCGGGCGATCTGGCGGCCCATCAGCCGGGCGTCCTCCTCGAAGGCCCAGCGGTGATAGAGCGCCGGCCGCCAAAGCCATTCGTCGAAGGCGTCCTCCATCAGCAGGCTGAGGAACCGAGCCGGCGTGTCGACCGGATGCAGCCGGGGCTCAGGAACGGCCTCTTCGAAGTGGGCGATGATGGCGGTGGTGTCGGTCAGCCAGCCGCCGTCGGGGGTCTCCAGCTGCGGCATCTGAGCGACGCCGGTCGCCCGGGCGCAGCGTCGGAAATCGGCGGTGTCCATCTCCACGAAGCGGAAGGCGATCCCCTTGGCCCGCAGATAGCCTTCCAGCTTTCCCGTGAAATAGGAGAGCTTCAGGCCGTGCAGGACATAGGCCGGCGCGCTCACCGGCGGCGCCGCCAGATCAGCCAGCCGATGCCGCCCGCGATCAGCAGGGCCAGGCCGATCAGCCCGCCCTTCAGGAACCCGACCTGGCGGGTGAGCGCATTGCCGACCAACTGCTTGTCGGTGGTGTAGCCCTTGGGCAGGGGCGCGACCCCGACCCGCGTCTCATAGGCGGCGTAGTCGGCCAGCATCTGCTGGAAGAGGGCGGGCTCGGCCTTGGCTAGGTCCTTGGTCTCGCCGGGGTCCTTTGCGAGGTCGTAGAGCCGCCACTGGCCGTCGCCGATCGGCGGCATGTCGCGGGTGATCTTCATGGTCCCGCGGAACAGGGCCGAATTGCCGGAGACCTCGATGCCGACCGGCTCGTCCGGCCCGTGGGTCGCGGCGGCCTGTCCGGTCAGCACCGGCTTGAGGCTTCGCCCGTCCATGGCCAGCGCCCCGGGCGCTGGGGCCGCGGCGGCGTAGTCGATCAGGGTCGGGGTCACGTCGGTGACGAAGGCCGAGGAGTTGACCCGCGTCCCGGGCGCGACGCCGGGGCCGGACAGGATGAGCGGCACGCGCACCCCGCCCTCGGAGGTGTAGAACTTGAACAGCTGGCCGGGCGCCGAGATCGCCGCGGCCCAGGCCTGGCCGATGTAGTTCAGGCTGCCCTTCTCGCCCTGTCCCGCCAGCTTCCAGGCATAGCCGTGCAGGGCCATCCAGATGTCCATGCCCTTGGCGTGGACCGGATCGCTGGGCTCGGGGCCGTTGTCGGAGGTGATGACGAACAGGGTGTTGTCGAGTTCGCCACGCGCCGCCAGATGCTGTTCCAGCCGGCCGATGCTGGCGTCCATGGCCTCCAGCATGCCGGAATAGACCTCCATGCTGCGGGCGTAGATCTTGCGCTCGTCCGGCGACAGGCTCTCCCACTTGCGCGTGAAGGCCGGCATGCCCTGGACGTCGGCGTCAGGGGGCAGAAGGCCGAGCTTGCGGGCGCGCTCGGCGCGTTCCTGGCGGATGGCCGGCCAGCCGGCGTCGAAGCGACCCTTGTAGTGGTCGGAATAGGCCTTGGGCGCCTGGACCGGGATGTGGACCGCCTGGAAGGCCAGATAGGCGAAGAAGGGCTGGGACCCGGCCGGCTTTTCGTCGATGTAGGTCTGGAGCCGGTCGACCAGCAGGTCGGAGGAATAATAGTCCTTGGGCAGCTTGGCGGGCGCGCCGTTCTCGAACCAGGGGGCGTCCTGGTAATAGGGCATGTAGGGCTTGGCCGCCCAGTTGTCGGCGCCCGAGGCGTCCAGCGCCAGGGACCGGTCGAAGCCGTGGGCGTTGGGCAGTTCCCCGGCCCCGTGGCCGAGGTGCCACTTGCCGGCCATCAGGGTGCGATAGCCTGTCGCCCTCAGCCGGTCGGCGATGGTCCAGACGCCGGGCTCGAAATGCAGGCCGTAGCCATGCTTGCCGCGCTGCGACGGCGGCAGGATCTCCTCGATGGTCGCCACCCCGGCGCGGTGGTTGTCGACCCCGGTCAGCAGCATGGCCCGCGACGGCGAGCAGAGCGGCGAGGTGTGGTAGGACGTGAACATCGCCCCCTTGGCCGCCAGCCGGTCGATATTGGGGGTGCGGGCTTCGCCCCCGAAGGCGCCGAAGTCCATCAGGGCCGAATCGTCGACCAGGATCAGCACGATGTTCGGCCGCTTGGCGGGCGGGCCGCCGGGGTCTGGGCCAGGGCCGGACCACCGACCAACAGGCCCGCGAGGCTGAGGCTGATCGCCTTGCGCGCCGCTCCGGCCAGCCAGGCCGTCCCTGAATTCGCCATGTCTCCGCCCCGCCGATTTTGCGGATATTATGACACTATAAATGCCATTATCAAGAGCGACCGGAAACCTCGGGAGTTCAGTGGGCGCCGGGCCCGCCGGCTTGCATCTCCGCCATGCGGGCGATGAACTCGGCGCGATTGTTCTCCGACGGATAGGGCTCGGCCGGGACCGGCACGCCGAGGAAGGCGCAGAGCGGCTCCCAGCCCTGGCCGGCTTCGTAGACCAGCAGGCGCTCGGCCGGGATCGCCGCCTTCACCGCCTCGGTGTGGCGGACGAAATAGTCGGTCATATAGGCTCGATCGTTCAGATGCGGCTGCAGCGCCCCGATAAAGCTCTTGAAGAAGGGCGCCATCGGCCCCTCGGTCTGGTTCGCGCCGGAGCCGGGCTTGAAGATCGTGGCCTGGGTGGACTCAAACCACTGGTCCGGATCGCGCACGGTGTGCAGCACCTTGGCGTCCGGATAGAAGGCGGCGAGTTCGCGCCAGTAGGCGGCGCCCGGATAGTCCACCATCGCCCCGTAGCCCGAGAAGATCGCGTCCCAATTGGGCCGCCCCGCGCCTGCCTCGATCCACAGGGGCACGCTTTCCGGATGGGCGAAGACCTCGACCATGTGGTGGCAGGGTCCGAGCCCCAGCATGTTCAGCGCCGTCTGCAGGGACTTGGTCCCCGTGCGTCCCAGTCCCGAGCCGATCACCTTCAGCGCCATGTTCCGTCCCCCAAAGCTTGGCCGGAAGCCTAGCGGCGGTGGGAATTCCCAGCCAATCGGTGGGGCATGGAGCTAATTAGACGATCCATCGCACAGACTTGTCATGGCGCCGCTTGTACCCTCTGTTAGAGGGTGAGCCCAGGAGGACAGCCATGGATCACCCCCGCACCCCCACGCCAGCCAGGCCCGGCGCTTGACGGGCGCCCTGGAGGCCGAGGTCGAATCCATAGCCCTGTCCATCGCGCCCGCGCCCCTGCCGGGTCGGGATCGCTGGAGCCTCATGATCTTCGGTGGGCTGCTGCTCACCCTGGTGCAGTTCTCCGTGCCCTATGAGGGACTGGTCGGCCTGCCGATCACCTTCTTCCTCAAGAACAAGCTGCACCTCGACGCCTCGGCCCTGGCCCAGTTCAACCTGATCGCAGGCATCCCGCTGATGGTCGGGGTGCTGTTCGGATTTCTCCGCGACACCTGGAGCCCGGGCGGGCGCGGCGACCGGGGCCATCTGATGGTGTTCGGATCGGTCGGGGTGGCGATCTACGCCGTCATGGCCTTGCTGCCGCCGAGCTACTTCGTGCTGCTGGGCGGGGTCCTGCTGGGCACCTGCGGGGTCCAGATGCTGTGGAGCGCCGCGCGCGGCCTGGTCTCCGCGGCCGGCCAGCAGCAGGCGATCACCGGCCAGATGGCCACGGTGGTGAACATCGCCTCGTCCATTCCGAGCCTGGCGGCCTATCTGCTCGGCGGGGTCCTGAGCGCCTATCTCGAGGGCCAGAACGCGGTCGTCGCCGCACGCATCCTGTTCCTGATCGGGGCGGGGCTGATGGGGGCCATCGCCCTGTTCGGCCTGTTTGGCCCGGCCCGCCTGTTCACGACCGCTGACACGGGCCCCCGGACTGAGACGATGGCCGCGGACGCCCTGCGGCTGCTGCGCCACGCGCCGATCTATCCGGTGCTGCTGATCCAGTTGATCTGGCAGTTCGCCCCGGCCACAGGGGCGGTGCTGCCCTATCACATGGGCAATGACCTGCACGCCAGCGACGCCCAGGTCGGCGCCTGGTACGCCATCTTCTTCGGGTCCTTCGCCCCGGTCTATCTGCTCTATGGCTGGCTCTGCCAGAGGTTCCGGCTGAAGACCTTGCTGTGGGTCGGAACGGTCATGGCCGTGCTCCAGATGTCGCCTCTGCTGATGATCAAGACGCCTCATACGGCGCTGATCGCGGCGGCGGTGATGGGGGCGATGGGCGGCATAGCCCAGTCCGCCTATACCGACCTCGCCATCCGCTCGTGCCCCAAGGGACTGCAGGGGGCGATGATGATGCTGTTCATGACCATGTACTGGGTGACCGTGCGGTTCGGCGACATTCTCGGCGCCTGGCTCTATGGCGGCCCTGGGGGCTTCAGGGCCGCTGTCCTGGTCTCGCTCGGCATCTACGCCCTGCTTCTGCCCTGCATGCTGCTGGTCCCCCGCCACCTGAGCGCCGCGCGGGATGGGGAGCGCGCCACGGCCTGACGCGAATTCGGGACGGCTGAGGCATTTCCCGTTTGCAGGCGCCGCAGCGGAATGGAGTTTACTGCCCAATCTCCGCCGAGCGGCGCGCCTCCATGACGCCGCGGGCGGGCGTTCGGGAGGAGTTTGCATGACCAAGCCGGCGATCGCCGCCAGCCCCGCCGGGATCGACGCGGACTGGATGACCCAGGCCCTGAGGGCGTCGGGCGCCATCAAGGACTCCCGGGTGACCGCCATCACCGCCAAGCCGGTCGGCAACGGCCTGGTGGGCGACAGCTTCCGGTTCCAGCTCACCTACGACACCGCCGAGGCCGGCGCGCCGGCCAGCGTGGTGGGCAAGTTCCCGGCCGAGGATCCGTCGAGCCGCGCTTCGGGCGCCGCCCACCAGCTCTATCGCAAGGAGGTCTCCTTCTATCGCGAGCTGGCGCACACGGTGAAGATCAACACGCCCAAGGCCCACTTCGCCGACATCAATCTGGAGACCCAGGACTTCACCCTGATCTTCGAGGACCTGGGCCCCTCGCGCCCCGGCGACCAGCTCACAGGCTGCTCGGTCGAGGACGCCGAGACCGCGATGCTGGAGGCCGCCGCCCTGCACGGACCGCGCTGGGGCGATCCGGTCCTGCCGACCATCGACTGGCTCAACACCGGCAAGGACCTGGCCCCGCACATCGTCGGCGCCATGCCCATGGTGATCGCCGCCTATCGCGAGCGCTATGACGGCCTGCTGGAGCCGGAATACATGGCCATCGTCGAGCGCCTGCCGCAGATCATGGGCGGCTATTACGAGCCCCGCGAGATTCCGCTCACGGTCCAGCACGGCGACTACCGGCTCGACAACATCCTGTTCGACGTCCAGGGCGGCAAGGCCCGCCAGGGCACGCTGGACTGGCAGACCGTGTCCTGCGGTCCGGGCCTGACCGACGTGTCCTATTTCCTGTCCGCCGGCCTGCCCTTCGAGACCCGCCGCAAGCACGAGCAGGACCTGGTCCGCCGCTATCACGACGAGCTCCTGACCTATGGCGTCAAGGACTACAGCTGGGAGACCTGCTGGGAGGACTATCGCCGCTACGCCGTCCACGGAGTGTTCATGGGGGTGTTCTCGGCCATCGCGGTTGAGCGCACCGAGCGCGGCGACGAGCTGTTCCTGAAGATGACCCGCGGCGGCTGCGCCCAGGCCCTCGACCACGACACCTTCAGCTTCTGGGGCTAGGAGAACAGACCCATGAAAGTCACCGCCGCCGTCGCCCGCGCCGCGGGCCAGGACTTCACCCTGGAGACCGTCGAGCTGGACGATCCGCGTCCCGACGAGATCCGCGTGCGGGTCGCCGCCGTGGGCGTCTGTCACACCGACCTCGTCGCCCGCGAAGGCGGCATGCCCTTCGCCCTTCCCGCCGTGCTGGGTCACGAAGGCGCGGGGGTGGTGGAGAGCGTCGGATCGGCCGTGACCAAGGTCGCGCCCGGCGACCGGGTGGCGATCACCTTCCGCTCCTGCGGTCAGTGCGCCCGCTGCCAGAGCGGCGATCCGGCCTACTGCTATTCCATGCCCATGCTGAACTATATCGGCATGCGTCCGGACGGGACCAAGGCCCTGGCCCAGGACGGCCAGCCGGTGTCGTCCAACTTCTTCGGCCAGTCCTCCTTCGCCACCTATGCGCTGGCCTATGAGCGCAATGTCCTGAAGCTGCCCGACGATATTCCCTTCGAACTGGCCGCGCCGCTGGGCTGCGGGATCCAGACCGGCGCCGGCGGGGTGATCCTGGCGTTGGCTCCGGCCAAGGGCTCGTCGATCCTGATCCTCGGCGGCGGGGCGGTGGGCCTGTCGGCGGTGATGGGCGCGGCGATCGCCGGCTGCGGAACCATCATCGTGGTCGAACCCCACGCGGCGCGCCGGGCGCTCGCCCAGGAGCTGGGCGCGACCCACGCCATTGATCCGGCGGCGGGCGACGTCGCCGCCGCCGTGCGGGCGATCCTGGCCACCGGCGTCGACTACGCCTTCGACACCACCGGCCGTCAGGACATCCTGACCGCGACCATGGCCTGCCTGGCGCCCAAGGGCGTGCTGGGCATTGTCGGCATTCCGGCCCCCGGCACGCCCATGCCCGGCGACCTCGGGACCGTGCTGACCTTTGGCCAGACCGTACGCGGCATCATCGAGGGCGACAGCGATCCGGACGTGTTCATCCCGGAGCTGATCGCCCACTGGCGGGCTGGCCGGCTGCCGCTGGAGAAGCTGGTCAAGACCTTCCCGTTCGCGCAGATCAACCAAGCGATCGCCGCCCAGCATCATGGCGACTGCGTGAAGGTCGTGCTGACCCTGCCGGAAGGCTAGGGGCGCCTAGCCCAGGGCCTTTTCCATGACGATGAAGGTCAGGCCCGGCACGCGGGGCAGGCCGAACTTTTCGTCGTCATAGGGGAAGGGGCGGGTCTCGCCGGTGGCGGCGTAGCCGCGGCGCTCATACCAGGCGATCAGGGTGTCGCGGATCGAGACCACGGTCATGCGCATGCGCTTCGCGCCGCGGGCGGCGGCATGGGCCTCGCCGCCCGCCAGCAGGGTGCGGCCGAGCTGGCGGTCCTGCAGGTCGGGCTTGATGGTCAGCATGCCGAGATACCAGACGCCGGGCTCCGCCGGCTCCAGCCAGACCGTGCCGAGCGGCGGGCCGTCGGGGGCGTCCTTGAACAGCAGGAGCGCGGCCTCCGGCTGGGCGGCGAGGTCGCGGCGCAGGGTGTCGGCGTCGGTGCGCTGGCCGTCGAGATAGTCGGCCTCGGTGGTCCAGCCCACGCGGGAGCTGTCGCCGCGATAGGCGGAATTGACCAGGGCGGCGACGGCCTCGAGCTCGGAGTCTTGGGCGGGATAGAGCGGCATGGCCAAGCTGATCGCCGATTTCCCGGCCCGCCGCAACTCAGGCCGCCTTGCCTTCCGCCCCGTTCTCGCCGAGCGTCACGGCCAACAAGAAGGACGGGGAGAACACCGGTGCTGACCGAGATCGATCGGGTGCTGTTGGCGACGCCGGACGCCGCCGCGACGGCCGCGAAATGGAAGGCCCTGCTGGGCGCCGAGGAGGCCGGGCGCGACGCCCTGCCCGGCCTGGGCGCAACCCGCCTGACCCTGAGGCTCGGAACCTCCGACATCGAACTGCTGCAGCCGGACGGAACCGGGGCGGTGGGCGACGCCCTGAAGCGCCGGGGCCGCGCGCACCTGTTCGCCGCCGGCGCGGCTTCGCCGGATCCTGCGGCCGTCGCCAAGACCGCCGTGGCCACGGGGGCCGCGCATCGCCACGCAGACGGGCGGGACTATCTGACCCTCACCATCGAGAACGCCCCCATCGCCTTCGTGATCTCGCCGCCAGCCGAGCGCGAGCGCGTGGGCGGGATCGACTTCCTCTATGAGGCCACGGTGCTAGCCGCCGACCAGGCCGGCGCGGTCGCCCAGATCCGTGACGCCTTCGGCCTGGACGAGAGCTGCTTCACGACCATCACCTCCGAGGCCTTCGGCTATACCGGCGTGCTGACCCTGTTCGAGAAGGGCAAGCTGCATCGGTTCGAGGTGATCACCGCCACCGACCCCGACAAGACGCTGGGCCGCTATCAGGCCAAGGAGGGCGCCGGCTTCTACATGGCCTTCGCCGAGAGCCGCGACATGGGCGCGATCGAGCGTGCGGCGGGCGGGACCGGGATCACCATCGACCGGCCTGCCGCCCGCCCCGCCGACCTCAACTCCGACCAGCTGTGGCTGCACCCGCCCAGCCTCGGCGGCATGATGCTGGGCGTGTCGCGCCCGACCATGGCCTGGACCTGGTCCGGCCATCCCGAACGAGTCGAAAGGATCGACGCATGAGCGAACCCGTCCTGAAGGTCGCCGACGAAGGTCGCGTCCGCATCCTGACCCTGAACCGGCCGGCCCAGCTCAATTCGATGAGCGACGCCCTCTATGACGCCGTCGGCCACGCCCTGAACCTGGCCGCCGCCGATCCGGGCGTGGCGGTGGTGATCCTGACCGGCGAGGGCCGCGCCTTCTGCGCTGGCCAGGACCTGGCCGAGATGGAGAACCGCCCGACCTATCCGCCGGGCGAGGTCCATGGCTTCGGGCCGTTCATGGATGCGCTGGACAGTTTCGAGAAGCCGCTGATCGCCGCCGTCAACGGCCTGGGGGTCGGCATCGGCCTGACCCTCCTGCCCTATTGCGACTTCGTGTTCATGGATGAGGGCGCGCGGCTGCGGGCGCCGTTCGTGACCCTGGGCGTCACGGCCGAGGCGGGCTCGACCTCGCTGCTGCCGGCCCTGGTCGGTTGGTCCAACACCGCCGACATCGTCTATACGGGACGCTGGATCGACGCCCCCACCGCCGTCGCCATGGGCCTGGCCCGCGAAGTGACGCAGGCCGGGACGGTGCTCGACCGGGCCAGGGCGCAGGCCGCGCTGATCGCCCCCAATCCGATCGTCTCCCTGGTCGCCACCAAGCGCCTGCTGATCCATGCCCGCCTCGACGCCGCCCGCGCCGCGCGGGCGCGGGAGGATGCGGTGTTCCGCGGCCTGGAGGGCGGCCCCGCCAATCTCGAAGCCCTGGCCGCCTTCCGCGAGAAACGGCCGGCGGACTTCAGCAAACTCTGACGCCCGAGGAGCGCGCGCCATGGAGACGGAGTTTCAGGCCGCGCTCGAAGCCGGCGACCTTGCCGGCCTGAGGGCCTGTCCCAAGGCCGACCTGCATATACATGCGCTGATGGGCGGCGACCGCGACTGGGTCCGTGCGCGCACCGGCCGTGACATCGCCCCGCTTGAGCACGTGCTCGGCTCGATGGACGAGATGCACGCCTGGGTCAGCGACGCCACTGGCGACGTCTTCAAGGGCGGGGCCGGTCGGGCCGTGGCCTTTGAAGCCACCTTCGCCCAGGCCGCCCTGGACGGCGTGACCCGTCTGGAGGTCGGCGACGATGTCTGGGGCATCACCCAGTATGACGGCACGGCGCAAGCCGTCTGGCGCACCCTGACGGAGGCCCATGCTCGCGGCGGGCCGCAGGTGGACTGGATTCCGCAGATGGGGATGTCCCGGCACTGTCCCTATGCGGCGCTGGATTGGTGGATGACGCCCCTGCTGGAGCTGGGGACCTTCAAGACCCTGGACCTGTCCGGCGACGAGTTCGCCCAGCCGATCGAGGTGTTCGTCCCCCTCTACCGCAAGGCCAAGGCCGCCGGGCTAAAGCTGAAGGCCCATGTCGGCGAATGGGGGACGGCCGACGACGTCTGGCGCGCCGTCGAACTGCTGGAACTGGACGAGGTGCAGCACGGGATCGCGGCGGCGGACTCGCCCGAGGTGATGCGCAGGCTGGCCGAGACCGGGGTGCGGCTGAACCTCTGCCCGACCTCGAACCTCAAGCTCGGCCGGGTGGCGCGGATGGAGGATCATCCGATCCGCCGGCTGTACGACGCCGGCGTGCGGGTGAGCGTCAACACCGACGATCCGCTGATGTTCGGCAATGGCGTCTCGGCGGAGTTCCTGACCCTGTTCCAGGCGGGCGTCATGACCGCGGCCGAGCTGGACGCGATCCGGCTGGACGCCCTGGGCTAGGACCGTCCGATCCGGGTGAGCAGCACCGCGCCCGCCCCGAAAGCGGTCATGGCGGCGCCCCAGGCGAGGTCGAGGTTCACGCCGGTGCTGGCCAGCTTCAGCTGGGCGGCGGGGGTGGTCAGGCCGGCGACGACCAGCAAGAGGCCGATGCCGATGAACAAGAGGCCGATGGGCAGGCGGACATCCATGGCCGATCTCACCAGAAGACGAGGTTGAGGACGAGGGTGGCGCCGAGCACGATCGCCCCCAGCACCACCGGATTGCGCAGCCAGCCGCCGCCGGGTTCGTCAAGCTTGGGCGTCAGGCTGTAGACCAGGCCGACCAGCTCGCCCTCGGCGCGGGGACGGGTCGCCAGGCTGCCGGCGATGGTGAGGCCGAAGCACAGGCTCCAGGCCCAGATCGCGGTCCAGAAGTTCTGAGCCATCTCGCTGGGATAGGTGTGGACCACGGTCAGCCAGCCGCCCTTGATCCCCGGAACCGAGCCGAGCGGCAGGGTCAGGCCATGGTGGAGGGCCGCGCCCGCCGTGCCGAGCACCAGGCCCCAGAAAGCGCCGTGGCCCGTCGCCCGCTTCCAGAACATGCCGAGCAGGAAAGTCGCGAAGACCGGCGCGTTCACGAAGGCGCATATCAGCTGGATCAGATCCATGATGTTGTTGAACTGGCTGGCCATGTAGGCCGCGCCGACCGACAGAAGGATGCCCACCGCGGTCGTCAGCCGCCCGACCGCCAGATAGTGGGCGTCGCTGGCCTCGGGCTTCAGATAGGCCTGGTAGAGATCATAGGTCCAGACGGTGTTGAAGGCCGTCACATTGCCGGCCATGCCCGACATGAAGCTGGCCAGCAGGGCGGTGAGGCCCAGGCCCAGCATGCCGGTCGGAAAGGTGTGGATCAGCAGGTTGGGGGTCGCCAGGTCGTAGTCGAGCTGGGGCTTGCCGGCGGAATCCAGCATCGGCTTGCCGCTGGCCGAGTCGAGCTTGACCGGGATGACGGCGGCGGCCTGGACATGGCCGGGCCCCGCGGCCTGGGCCGGGGCCATGGCGGCGGTGGTCAGGGTGAGCGCGGCGAGGCCCGGGATGATCACCAGGAACGGGAAGAACATCTTGAAGCCGGCGGCGATCAGCGGCGTGCGCCGGGCCGAGGCCATGCTGTCGGCCGCCATGGCCCTCTGAACCACCAGGAAGTCGGTGCACCAGTAGCCGAAGGACAGGACGAAGCCCAAGCCCATGACCAGGCCGAAGCCGTCGACGCCGAGGCGGTTGGTCGCCGGGTCGCCCATGCCCTGCCAGGCATGGGTGTAGGCGGGACCGAGCGTCGCCTTGATCCCCTCCCAGCCGCCGGCGCTCTTCAGGCCGAACCAGGCGAGCGGCGCGAAGCCGGCGACGATCAGGAAAAACTGCAGGACCTCGTTGTAGATCGCCCCTCTCAGGCCCCCCATGTAGATGTAGACGAGCACCACCAGGGCCGAGGCCAGGATGGCGGCGTGGAAGATCCAGGTCTGGGGCAGGCCCGCCGCCGCGAAGGGCGCGTCCAGCACGTGCAGGGTCTGGATCAGCTTGGCCATGGCGTACATGGAGACGCCCGAGCCGATGATGGTCATCACCGCGAAGCTCAGCGCATTGAAGGCCCGCGTCTTCTCGTCGAAGCGCATGCGCAGATATTCCGGCGCGGAGCGGGCCTTGGAGCCGTAATAGAACGGCATCATGAAGACGCCGATGAACACCATCGCCGGGATGGCCCCCAGCCAATAGAAATGGGCGGTGGCGATGCCGTACTTGGCGCCCGAGGCGCCCATGCCGATCACCTCTTGCGCGCCCAAATTGGCGGAGATGAAGGCCAGGCCGCAGACCCAGGCCGGGATCGAGCGCCCGGCCAGGAAGAAGTCGGTTCCGCTCTTGGTCTTGCGCGCGGCCAGCCAGCCGACCAGCAGGACCACAACCAGATAAAGGCCCAGGATCAGGCCATCGATGGCGCCCAGATGCACGTCGTCCCCCCGCGCGTTTTGCAAGGATAGTTCGACTGCGCCGGGCGACCCGTCAAATCCGTTGCGCTAGAAGGCCCCGTTCAGTCCCCTCCGCGGAGCGTTTCCCATGACCACCGGCTCCTGCCTCTGCGGTTCGATCCGCTTCGAGATCACCGGCCCACTGCCCGACATCCAGATCTGCCACTGCGGCGCCTGCCGCAAAGCGCAGGGCGCACCCTTCGCCACCAACCTGCCGGTGGCGGTGGCGGATTTCCGCTTCACCTCCAGCCAGGAGACCCTGCGAGCCTATGAAAGCTCGCCGGGCAAGGAACGGGTGTTCTGCAGCCAGTGCGGCTCGCCGATCTTCAGCCGCGCCGTCGCCGTTCCCGGCGTGGTGCGGGTGCGGGCCGGGACGCTGGACGCACCGGTCGCCGCCCGGCCGGCGGTGCACAATTTCGTCGGCTCCAAGGCCGACTGGTGGGAGATCACCGACGCCCTGCCGCAGAACCTCGAACGCCAGCCGACCTAGGGCTTCGGGTCCAGCCGCGCGACCCCGCCGCCCGGCAGGTGCGCCTCATAGGAACTGAGGCGCGCGTCGGGGCTCATATAGTCGGTGGAGACATACTGGGCGCCGGACGCGAAGGCCGCCGCCTGGCGGGTGCGGTCATTGCTGCGGGCCTCGACGGTATCGGCGTCGGCGCGGGTGCGCACGATCAGTCCCGCCTTGACCGCAGCCTTGATGCGGTCGGCCAGTTCGATCGGCTCGTTCAGGGTGATGTAGCCGGCTGCGGGCGAGGTCTCCTCGACATTGACGAACATCACCCGGCCCTCCAGCGACTTGCGCTGGCCCCGATAGAGACTGGTCTTCTCCGGCCCCTCGTCCATGGCGAACATGACCTTGCCCCGCGCCGCCTTGAGCTTCGGCCAGCCCGCGGACGCCACGGCCTCGCGCAGGGTGGCGGCCTTGCCCTGGACCTTGTCGGGGGTGATCAGCTCGGCCTCGGGAAACACCGAGCGGATCTCGGCGTCGATGGAGTCCATCGCCTTGGCGTCGAAGGGCAGCAGGGGGACGGCGCCCGGAAACGGGATGTTGTCGTCCTTGAGGTTCATGATGATCAGGATCGGCACGTGGTTGCGGTGCGCCCGCGACCAGGCCCGGATCTCGGTCAGGCAGCCGACGAAGGTCGGACAGACGCTGCGATAGTCGATGTCGGGCACATGCATGACCTTCAGGCCCGGCGCCATCATGGGGGCGGAGTCATAGGGCGCCTGGGCCGCGTCCTTGGCGAGCTTGAGCCCGAGCGGCGAAGCGTAGCGCCCCCCTTGCGGGTCATAGACATAGTCCAGCTCCAGCTGGCGGGCGCCGGCGTTGAGCTGCTCGGTCAGGGGCGGATGGCTGTAGTCGAGGCCGGCGGCGGTCTTGGGGCTGAGGGACTTCAGCATCGCCATCTCGGCCGGGGCGATGGCGGACTTATAGCTGTTGTGGGTGCCGATCACCTGCATGGCGTTCATGGGCAGGGCGTCAACCAAGCCGGCCGTGCAGCCGGGGGCGCCGGAGGGGCGCTCAAGGTCGCAGCCCGAGCCCAGGACCGCCGCCGCAGCCAGCATCGCAAGCATCATCCGTCCCGCTCCCCAACAGCCTTCGTCTTTGGTTGCAAGGAGCCACGTAACCACCCGCTTGCAAAGGATTTTTCAATACCTGGCATGCGAAGCGTGGGTGTGCAGTCAGAATGACTACCCAAGGACCCCAATGGTCGACGCCCCGGACGCCGCCACCCCCGCCACGCTGCCCAGCTGGACGATCACGCCGTCCGACAAGGGCCTGTTTCGCAGGGTGCTCGAAAACCATATCCAGGGGCTCGGGCTCGCCACCGCCTTCGACATCGCCGCCAGCCTGATCTTCGCGATCATCGGCCATCCCTGGATGGCCCTGGTCATGGCGCCGGCTTGCGTCACCGCCGATGTCGCCCTGCGCCTGCTCTATCGCCGCTGGCTCGCCACGGCGGATACGACCGACAGCGCGGTCGGCCTGAAGCGGCTTTCCAATTGCGTGCTGGTCCGCGGGATCGTGACCCTGTCGGCCCCGGCCGCGGTCATGCTGATGAGCCCGCAGCCGGCGGACCTGGTCTATCTGGGCCTGATCGCCAGCGGCCTGCTGCTGGTCGGCGTGATCCAGTCGGTGCTGGCGCCTCAGATCTTCCGCCAGGCGGTGATCCCGCCGATGACCGCCCTGGGCGTCCTGGTCCTGGCGGTGCAGGGCCGCAGCGCGGACCTGGCCCTGTTCGGGGCTCTGGCCTGGCTGGGCATGATCGCCGCCCTGATCGGCAAGATGGCGACCCGCACCAAGGACGACCTGCTCGACCGGCAGGACGAGAAGAACCGGCTGATCGACCACCTGACCACCGCTCGCGACGCCGCCGAGACGGCGCGTGAGGAGGCCCGTCGCGCCAGCCTGGCCAAGTCGACCTTCCTGGCCACCATGAGCCACGAGATCCGCACCCCCATGAACGGGGTTCTGGGCATGGCCCAGCTGCTGCAGCGCTCCGACATGACGCCGGCCCAGCGCCAGCAGGTCGAGACCCTGATCAAGAGCGGCGAGCTCCTGATGGTCATCCTCAACGACATTCTCGACCTGTCGAAGATCGACGCGGGCCAGATGGAGATCTCCAAGACCTCCTGCGACCTGCGCACCCTGCTGGCCGAGATGGAGGCCTTCTGGGCGCCGACCGCCGCCGAGCGGGGCCTGGCCCTGAGCGTCGAGGTGGCCGAGGCCGTTCCCGCCTATGCCGCGCTCGATCCCCGCCGCGTGCGCCAGGTGCTGTTCAACCTCGTCGGCAACGCCCTGAAGTTCACCCGCGAGGGCGGGGTGTCGGTGACGCTCACCTGCGCGGACGACGAGCGCCTGGTCTTCGCGGTGTCCGACACCGGGGTCGGCATCGACGAATTCGACATGCCCCACCTGTTCGAGATGTTCAGCCAGGCGGACGCCACCGATGTGCGCCGCTTTGCGGGCGCGGGCCTCGGCCTGGCGATCTGCAAGGAGCTGTCCAGCCTGATGGGCGGTTCGGTCTCGGTGGACAGCGTGCTGGGCCAGGGCTCGACCTTCCGGCTCAGTCTGCCGCTGGAGCGCACGGATGCGCCGGCCCAGGGCGACCTGGCCGCCCAGGCGATCACCGAGGAAGAGGCCCCGGTCCTGTCGATCCTGGCCGCCGACGACAACCCGACCAACCTGATTGTTCTGGAACAATTGCTGGGCGCCATGGGCTTCGTGGTCCGCAAGGCGGCCGGCGGCCGCGAGGCGCTGGAGGCCCTGACCTCCCAGGCCTTCGACCTCGTGCTGATGGACATCCAGATGCCGGAAATGACCGGGATCGACGTGCTGCAGGCCCTGCGCGCCGCCCCCGGCCCCAATCGCGAGACCCCGCTGATCGCGGTGACCGCCGACGCCATGACGCTGGGCGCCGAGCGCTACACCGAGCTGGGCTTCGCCGGCTATGTCACCAAGCCCGTGCAGGTGCAGAACCTGGTCTCGGCCATGATGGCGGCGGTCGCCAATCCGGACGAGGACGAGCCGGGCGCCGAGGTCGCGGCCTCGGCCTGAGGCTCACGGGACGCGCGGCACGGTGATGACCAGGGGTTCGGCCGGATAGCGGCCGGCCAGGACATCGGGCAGCAGCTCCAGGAAGCGTTCGGGATAGATCCGCTCCTCGGTGCGCAGCAGATCCTCGAAGGCCCACCAGCGCAGGTCATCCACCAGATCAACCTCGTGCGCCTCCCAGCCCGCGCGGCTGGCCTCGCCGCCGGCGCAACGGGCGACGACATAGGTCTCGCGGAACAGCACCCGCTCGCCGCTGGCCAGAACGCCCGCCCCCTCGCGCAGCCAGACCACCGGGCCGAGCTCGACCTCGGTGAAGCCGGTCTCCTCGGCGATTTCGCGCAGGGCGCCGGCCTCCAGGCTCTCGCCCGGCTCCAGACCGCCGCCGACGGTGAACCAGGCGCTGCTGCCCTGGGGTCGGTTGGGCAGCCGCCCCTTCATCAGCAGGATACGATCCTGGGCGTCGAACAACAGGACCCGGGCGGTGGGACGGTGGCGCAGGCTCGCAAGGTCGGACATGGGCGCAGCAAGCCCTGCCCCCGCCGGGAAATCAACCGCCGCGGCCAGTGAGGCCTCTGCGCCCCGTTTCGGGTTACAAATGCGACGTCTCGACGCAGGGTTGCGCCACTAAACCACGGAACTTCAACTGGAATTTAAGTCTGTTGACCGATGGTCTCCGGAAACCTCAGGAACCCGCCCTTGTCGCTCGCATCGCATCGACTGCTCGGCTTCGCCTTCGCGAGCGCCGACCTGCTGCTGGAAGTGGCGACGAACGGGACCATCGCGGTAGCGATCGGCGCCAGCGAGGCGATCTCCGGCGCGCCCGAGACCGTGGTCAATGGCCGCCCCTGGAAGGAATTCATCGACGCCCGCGACTGGCCCATGGTCCAGGCCCTTTTCGACGGCTCGACGCCCGGACGCCGTGGCGGTCCGGTGGTGGTCTCCCTGGCGGCCACTGGCGGACCGGAGCGCGCGGCGGCCCTGTCGACCTTCTGCCTGCCGGGAAATGATGGGGCGATCTCGTGCGCCCTCACCCGCGCCGCGCCCAGGACGACCCACGGCCTGCACGACAAGTCCTCGTTCGAGGCGGTCACCTCCACCCTGTTCGAATCCGCCCAGCAGACCGGGCTCGACCTCGAACTGTCGCTGGTCGAGATGGGCGGTCTGGCCGCCCTGCGCCAGAAGGTCGGCCCCGACGCCGCCAAGACCCTGGAAGAGCGCCTGACCGGCATCCTGCTGGCCCAGAGCTATGGCGGGGCCGCGGCCCAGCTGACCGAGGACCGCTTCGCCCTGGTGCGCCAGCAAGGCGAGCCCGCCGACGGCATGACCAAGCGGGTGCTGAGCCTGCTGGCGCTCGCGTCTGACGAAGTGCTGACCCCCCAGGCCTCGTCGATCCCGCTCCGCGTCGACGCCGCCAGCCCCGGCCAGGCGATCCGCGCCATCCGCTATTCGCTGGACACCTTCATCAAGGACGGCCTGCCCGGCGTGCCGCCCGGCACCCTGGACGACGCCGTCACCCAGTCCGTGAAGCGGACCCTGAGCGAGGTCAGCGTCCTGCAGAAGGCGCTGAACGGCCGTGACTTCCGCCTGATCTACCAGCCCGTCGTCGACCTGAAGGCCAATTCCAAGCTCCACCACCACGAGGTCCTGGTGCGGTTCGGCGACGACGCCAGTCCGTTCCCGATGATCCGCATGGCCGAGGAGCTGGACCTGATCCAGCTCTTGGACATCGCCGTGGTCGAACGGACGGTGCAGAAGCTGATGGCCGACACCTCCGCCCACCTGGCGGTGAACGTCTCCGGCCGGACCATCGTCAACGCCGACTTCATGGGCGCGGTGAAGCGTCTGCTGGCCGCCTATCCGGCCGCCAAGAAGCGGCTGATGTTCGAACTGACCGAAAGCTCGGCCATCGACGACCTGGGCCAGGCCGATCGCCACCTGCAGATGCTGCGCGCCGAGGGCTGCCTGGTCTGCCTGGACGACTTCGGGGCCGGCGCGGCCTCGCTCGCCTATCTCCAGCACCTGTCGCTCGACATCGTGAAGATCGACGGCCGCTATATCCGCGACATCGAACACGGCGGCCGGCAATCGACCTTCATCAAGCACCTGGTCAACATGTGCGGCGAGATGGGGGTCAAGACGCTCGCCGAAATGGTCGAGAGCCCCGAGGCCGAGGACGCCGTGCGCAAGGCCGGCGTCGACTACGCCCAGGGCTGGCTCTACGGACCCGGCGCCGACTCCCCCCAGCCGCCGATCAACCTGGCCGCCCCCGCCGGCCGCCCGGCGGCCCGACGGGTCGGGGCCGTCGAGGGCTGGGGCTGACCGGGCCCCAGGCTCAGGCCTGGGTCGCCAGCCACTCCGACATGTGACGCTCCAGCACGGTCATCGGCATGGAGCCGGACAGCAGGGCCGCGTCGTGCCAGGCCTTCAGATCGAACCGGGCGCCGAGCTTGGCCTTGGCCGCGTCGCGGACCCGGTTCCAGACCGTATGGCCGACCTTGTAGCTGCAAGCCTGTCCGGGCGAGACGCAATAGCGCTCGACCTCGCGCTGGGCGCGGCTGCGCGGATAGCCGGTGACGCTGACCATGTAGTCGGTGGCCTGATCGCGGCTCCAGCCCTTGGCGTGGATGCCGGTGTCGATCACCAGGCGTGAGGCGCGGAACAGCAGGGACTGCAGATATCCGGCCTGGCCCAGGGGATCGCCCTCATAGACGCCGATCTCGTCCGCCAGCTGCTCCGCATAGAGAGCCCAGCCTTCCGAGAAGGCCGAGAAGCCGCCCCCGGTGCGCCGGATGATCGGGATCTTCGTGCTCTCCTGGGCCAGCGCGATCTGCAGGTGATGGCCAGGCACCGCCTCGTGATAGACGAGCGTCGGCAAATTGTACTTCGGCCAGTCGTGGGTCTCCTTCAGGTTGATGAAGAAGTTGGCCGGGCGCGAGCCGTCCAGGGCCGCGCCCTGGTAGTGGCCGTTGGCGGCGCCGTCCTGGATGAAGGCGGGCACCCGCTTCACCTCCACCTTGGCCTTGGGCAGGGTCGCGAAGGCCAGGGGCAGCTTCTTGTAGATCTCGCCGATCTGGACATTGAGCGCCGCCAGCAGGGCCGCGCGCCCCTCGTCGGTGTTGTCATAGAGCTGGTCGGGGCGGTTGTTCAGGCTGGTCAGGCGTTCGGCCACCGTGCCGGTGGTCAGGCCCTGGCCCTTGAGGATGGTGTCGAGGCGCGCGGAGATCTCCGCGACCTGGGTCAGGCCCATCTGGTGCACCTGGTCCGGGGTCAGGTCGGTGGTGGTCGAGGCCCGCACCGCATCCTGATAATAGGCCGCGCCGTTCTTCAGCTTGCCGATCCCGGCCTGGCTCGTGGCCTTGGCGCGGGCGGCCTGGACCGCGGCGATCTGGCGGTCGAGGGCGGGGAAGATCTCCTCGGCGACGATCTTGGCCGCGGGGGTCGCATAGTCGCCCGCAAGGCCGGCGGCCTTGGCCTTGGCGACCAGGGACGTGACCATGACCGTCTTCTCGGGCGGCTGGTCGCGCAGGGCCTTGAGCTGGCCGAGGGACAGGTCGCAGACGAAGTCGGGCGGCACGACGCCGGCGGCGACGTCGGACTTCATGCGGTCGAGGTCCTGGTCGAGCGCGCCGGAGAAGGCGTGCAGGCGCGACAGCCACGCGTCGGCGTCCGCGGCGGTGACGATCTTGTGCTGGTTGTCCAGGAAGTCGGGGACCGACTGATAGACCCCGGTCTGCTGGCTGATCACATAGGGGCTGAAGCGGCCGCCGGCTGAGCCGAACTTGTACTTGTCGCCGGCGTTGAGCGCCGTCTGGTTCTGATAGAGCACCACGTCCAGATCGACCTTGGCGGCGTCGGACAGGGCCTCGCGCTTGATGGTCTTCAGCGCCGCGACTCGGCCGCGGACGGCTTCCAGGCGACGCGCCCGGCCGGCAGCGGAGTTGTCGTCCAGCTGGCCCTTGAGGGCCGCGCGCGCGCCCTTGTCGAGGCCCAGGCTGGTGGCGCGCTGCGGGCTCTCATCGACCTGCGCCTCGAACATCTGGTCCAGCATGGCCTTCAGCCGCGCGTCCTCGCCGGTCTGGGCGAAGGCCGGAGCGGCGGTGAGTAGGGCGGCGCCCGCGCTGGTCGCGAGAAATGAGCGACGGTCAATTTGATGCATTAAATCAATATCCTGAACAATATAACTCATGTTACGGCTTCATCGGCCCCGCCTGGGCAGGGACGTCACAGCTGTTACACGACCCTAGGGGCCGCCCGCCGGAGCCGGCAAGGCGAGGGCCTCTGGGCGGACATTAATTCTCCGTAATGCGGACCTATCGTCGCAAGTCTGAGCGCGGACGCCCCGGGACTGGTCGAAATAACCGTTTCGTCGCATATGCCTCCTATAGAGGGCCATACGGCCGCTCCCTCCGACGAAAGCCTGCCCGCACGTGACGACCTCTCCCGACTGGACCCGACGCCTGGCGCCCTACAAGCAGGCGAGCCTCGGTCGCAGCGTCTTCGAACTGACCCTCACCGCGGCCCCCCTCTGCGCCCTCTGGGGCCTGGGCTGGATGGCCTTCAAGGCCGGCTGGTGGGGCGCGGCCCTGCTGCTGACCGTGCCGGCCGCCGTCTTTCTGGTGCGGCTGTTCATGATCCAGCACGACTGCGGACACGGCGCCTTCTTCGAGGCCAAGGCGGCCAATGAGTGGGTGGGGCGCGCCATCGGCGTGCTGACGCTCACCCCTTACGACTACTGGCGCCGCACCCACGCGATCCACCACGCGACCTCCGGCAATCTGGACCGGCGCGGCCTGGGCGTGATCGAGATGCTGACGGTCGAGGAATATCTCGCCCTGCCGCCGATCCGCCGCCTGGGCTATCGGCTCTATCGCAATCCGCTGGTCATGTTCGGCCTGGGGCCGGCCTTCGTGTTCTTCATCCAGCAGCGGATCCCCGTGGGCCTGATGCGCGAGGGCTGGCGGCCTTGGGTTTCCACCCTGGGCAATAGCCTGGCCGCCCTGGTCGGCTGCGCCCTGCTGGTCTGGCTGGTGGGCCTGGCCCCCGTCCTGATCATCAATGCGCTCACCCTGCTGATCGCCGCGACCATCGGGGTGTGGCTGTTCTTCGTGCAGCACCAGTTCGAGGGCGTGGCCTGGGCCCGCCATTCCGACTGGCAGCGCGAGGACGCCGCCCTGCGCGGCAGTTCGCACTATGACCTGCCGCCGGTCCTGCGCTGGCTGACCGCCAATATCGGCATCCACCACGTCCACCACCTGTCGAGCCGCATCCCCTTCTATCGGCTGACCGAGGTGCTCTCGGACCACCCGGAGCTGAAGGGCGTCAGCCGCATCGGCCTGCGCGAAAGCCTCAGGTGCATCCCCCTCGCCCTGTGGGACGAGGCGGGCCAGAGGCTCGTCTCCTTCGGCGAATTGCGCCGCCGGGCGCGCCTCACCGCCTGAGGAAACATTCCCCTAGGTCAGCCTCCCCTCGCGTCACCGTTGACTAAGACGGCCGGCCCGACGCCAACTGCCGCCCAAGCATAACAAGCCTAGGGAGGCAGCCATGAGCGCGTGGCTATTCGCGGACGTCTGGGAAGCCATTGCAGCCGTCCAGCCCGACAGACCGGCCCTGATCCAGGGGGAGCGGGTGGTGACCTGGGCCCAGTTCGACGCCCGCGCCGACGCCCTGGCCGCGCGCCTGGTGACCGCCGGGGCCGGCGCCGACGGCAAGGTCGCGGCCTATCTCTACAACGGGCCGGAATATCTCGAGGTCTATTGCGCGGCCTTCAAGGCGGGCCTGGACCCGATCAACACCAATTACCGCTATGGCGGCGAGGAGCTGGTCTACCTCTTCGACAACGCCGACGCCGAGGTGGTGGTCTTCCATGCGGGCTTCACCGAGACCCTGGAAGCCGTCCGCGCCCGCCTGCCCAAGGTGAAGCTGTGGATCGCGGTCGCCGAGCCGGGCCACCCGGCGCCGGCCTGGGCCGAGGACTATGAGACCCTGGTCGCCAAGACGCCCGCCCAGCGGCCGGTGAAGGCCCCCTGGGGCCGTTCCCCCGACGATCTGGTGCTGCTCTACACCGGCGGCACCACCGGCATGCCCAAGGGCGTGATGTGGCGGCAGGACGACCTGTTCAATGTGCTGGGCGCCGGCGGCAACGCCGCCCTGGGCATCGCGCCCGCGACCTCGATCCCCGAGCTGATCGCCCGCATCCAGGGGCCCGAGCACCTGCGGTCCACGATGATCACCGCCGCGCCCCTGATGCACGGGACCGGACAGTTCTCAGCCTTCATCTCGCTGATCGGCGGCGGCACGGTCTGCACCCTGCCCTCGCGCAAGTTCGACGCCATCGAGCTGTGGAACGAGGCCGAGCGGCTGAAGGCGACCAATATCGTGCTGGTGGGCCTGGCCTTCTCCACCCCCATGCTGGAGGCGCTGGAGGCCAACCCGGGCCGCTGGGACCTCTCCAGCATCCGCTCCATGAGCTCGTCGGGCTCCATGTGGAGCCAGGAGAACAAGCGCGGCCTGCTGAGCCATATCCCGGGCGCCATGATCGCCGACAGCTTCGGCTCGTCGGAGGCCGTGGGGCTGGGGGCGTCGGCGTCCGCCGCGGGGGCCGAGGCCCAGACCGCGGCCTTCATGCTGGGCCCGAACACGGCCGTGTTCACCGAGGACGGCCGGCGCGTGGAGCCGGGTTCCGGCGAGCGCGGCCTGGTGGCGGTCTCCGGCTTCCTGCCGATGGGCTACTACAAGGACGAGGAGAAGAGCGCCAAGACCTTCAAGATCATGGAGGGCGTGCGCTGGTCGGTGCCGGGCGACTTCGCCGAGGTCAATCTCGACGGCACCCTGAAGCTGCTGGGCCGCGGCTCTCAGTGCATCAACACCGGCGGCGAGAAGGTCTTCCCCGAGGAAGTCGAGGAGGCGCTGAAGACCCACGCCCATGTCCGCGATGCGGTGGTGGTGGGTGTGCCCGATCCGCGCTTCGGGGAGCGGATCTGCGCGGTGGTGGAGCCCGAGGGCGCCCACGACCTGACCCTGGCCGAGATGACCGAGCACGTGAAGGCCCAGCTCGCTCACTACAAGGCGCCGCGGGAGCTGGTGGTGGTCGATTCGATCGGCCGCGCCCCCAATGGCAAGGTCGACTATAAGGCCGTGAAAGCCCGGGCCCTGGAGGCCCTGGGGGTCAAGGCCTAGGTGTCGGAGGCCGCCTCGGCCTCGCCCTTGGCCTGGGCGGCCGCCGCCTGACGATCCTGCTTCTCGACGACCTTGGTCAGGCCCTCGAGAATCTGGGCCCGCTCGTCCGGACTGGCTTCGGAGCGGTGCAGCATGCGCATCGAGGCCAGGTGCACCTGGACGCTCAGCGGATTGATCTTGCCGGTCTCGCTCGCCCGGTCGATCAGGTCGCAGAGCGAGCGCGAGGCCTGGGCCAGGCTTTCGTCGGTCAGCACGGCGCAGGCCGAGATCACCCGGGTCGAGGCCTTGTACATCTCCTCGATGTCGTAGTCGGCCTGGGCCGCCAGCGCGTCCATGGCGGCCATGGCGGCGTCGATCTCGCTGAGGAACTCCTCGCGATGCTCGTCGATCACGGCCTGACCGCGCTTGATGGCCTCGCCGACATGCAGGCCGCCCGCCTTCTGGATCATCTCGGCCAGCCGGGGCTTCACGTGGTATTTCTTTACGACGCTCATAGCGCGGCCTTCTGTGCGACGATCATATTGTTGAGTTCATCCTGGCTCATGTTCGGCTCCTGAGCCGCGCCGATCTCCACCGGCTTGTCGTCCCTGCGCCGCCCGTCCGGGAATTCCGCCGGCGGCCCCATCTGCTTGAAGCGCCGGTCGGGGCCCACATAGCTGTCGGTCTCGATGAACACCCGGTTGGCCTGGGCCACCCAGAAGATGCGCTGCAGGATGACCGTGGGGGTGATGGGCTTGGCGATGATGAAGTTGGCGCCGCAGTCGCGGGCCTTGATCACATGTGATTTGCGGGTGTGGGCCGTGACCACGATGGTCGGGGTCAGGCGTCCGGCGTCCCCGCCCTCGCGGCGCAGCCAGTGGACGAATTCGTAGCCGTCCATCACCGGCATCTGGCCGTCGGTGAGGATCAGGTCGAAGACCCGGCGCTTGCAGACCTCGACCGCCTCCATGGCGCTGGTGCAGCGCACCTGGTCGCGCAGGCCGAAACTGGCGAGCACGCTCGACAGCAGGTCGAGCGCCTGCTGGTTGTCATCGATCACGAGGGCTGTCGCCTTCTCGAGATTGATCTTGGTCGTACTCTGCATGGCCCCCGGCCCAGGTCGCGCAGGCAAGCCTCGCGCAGCCCTCTTTGGTTAAGGCGCGGAAGTAAATTTCCGGTTCCGCTTTGCCGAGGCCGACCCGAATTGGGCGCCTGCGAGACAATTCGCCGCTTGGCGGGCTTTGGGCTATCAGGAGCCGAACCACAAAGGAGCGCCCATGCGCGTCGTCACCGCCCTGCTCGTGTCCGTCGCCCTGTCGGGGCTCTCCACCGCTGCGTCGGCTGCGCCGACGCCGGATCAGACCGTCGGCAAGATCATCTCCAGCCCGGCCTTCAAGACCGCGGTCCAGACCCTGGCCGACCAGCACGACCAGACGGTCGCCGACATCATCACCCTGACCGAGATCCCCGCCCCGCCCTTCAAGGAGGCCGCGCGCGGCAAGGCGCTGCTGGCCCGCTGGAAAGCCGCCGGCCTGACCGATGTCGAGATGGACGCCGAGGGCAACGTCACCGGCGTGCGCCCCGGAACCCGCACCAAGGGCAAGGGTCCCTACGTGGTGCTGGCCGCCCACCAGGACACCGTCTTTCCGGAAGGCACCGACGTGAAGGTCCGCCGCGAGGGGACCAAGCTGATGGCCCCCGGCATCGGCGACGACACCCGCTCGCTGGCCGTGCTGCTGGCCTATATGCGCGCGCTCGACGCCGCCAAGATCCGCACCAAGGCCGATGTGCTGTTGGTGGCCAATGTCGGCGAGGAGGGTCCGGGCGACCTGCGCGGCGTGCGCTACCTGTTCAACAAGAGCGCCTATAAGGGTCGGATCAGCGCCTTCTTCTCGATGGATAGCTACGACCCGGCCGGGATCACCGACCAGGGCGTCGGCTCCAAGCGCTATCACGTGATCTTCCGCGGCCCGGGCGGCCACAGCTATGGCAGCTTCGGGATCGTCAATCCGATGGCGGCCATGGCGAAGTCGGTGGTCGATCTCTATGCGGTGGACACGCCCAAGAGCCCCAAGACCACCTATTCGGCCAGCGTCACCGGCGGCGGCACCTCGGTGAACTCGATCCCCAACGAGGTCTATATGGACTTCGACATGCGCTCGGAGAGCGCCGCCGAACTCGCCAAGCTGGACGCGAAGCTGACCGCCATACTGGACGGCGCGGTGGCCGGCGAGAACGCCGCCCGCTCCACCAGGTTCGGCAAGGTGAGCTATGAGGCCAAGCTGATCGGCGAGCGGCCGGCGGGGCGCACCGATCCCCAGACCGACATCGTCCGCCTGACCCACGCCAGCGTGGCGGCCCTGGGCTTCACGCCCGACCACGGGGCCTCCTCGACCGATTCCAATGTGCCCATGAGCCTGGGCATTCCGGCCGTGACGATCGGGTCGGGCGGCACGGGCGGACGCGCCCACGCCCTGGACGAATGGATCGACGTGGAGAAGTCCGCCAGCGTCAAGGGCATGCAGGTCGGGCTGGCCGCCCTGCTGGCCGTGGCTGGCGTGGACTAGACCCTAGTCCTTGCGGCGCGGCGGGCCCTTGAAGGGCTTGCCGCCGCCCTTGCCGGGCGAACCCTTGCGCGGACCGTGCGCCGAGGGCGGGCCCGAGCGTTCCGGACGGTCGCCGCGATCGGGGCGGGCGTCGTTGGAGGGCTTCTTCTTGTTAAAGGGCTTCTTGACGTAGGGGGCCCCGCCCTGGGGACGCGGACCGGGGGGCGCCGAGGGTTCGATGCGGATGTCCTCGCCCTCGGTCGCCTTGATGGCCGAGCTGAACTTGGCTTCCGCGCCCTTGGAGATCTCGAACTTGGTCTCGTTGTCGAAGATGCGGATCGCGCCGATATCCGGCTTGGTCACGTGGCCCAGGCGGCAGATCAGCGGGATGAGCCACTTGGGGTCGGCGTTGTTCTTGCGGCCCACGGTGACGCGGAACCAGACCACGTCATCGGGCGACAGGCGGTCGGGCTTGCCGAACTCGCGCTCGGCGCGGTCAGGACGATCGCCCCGGTCCGGACGCTCGCCGCGCTCGGCGCGGTCCGGGCTCCAGCGGTCGCCCTTGGCCGAGCTGCCGCGGTCGCGCGGATCCTCGAACAGGTCTTCCGGCGACGGCAGGCGGGCGCGGTAGAGGCGGATCAGGGCGGCGGCGACCTCTTCCGGGCTCTTGGTCTCGAGCACCTTGGCGGCCAGGGCCAGATCCTCCTCGGCGGCCGGCTCAGCCAGGATGGGATCCTCCAGCAGGCGGACCTGGTCCTTGGCGCGGATGGCGTCGGCGGTGGGGGCGGCGCCCCATTCGGCGTCGATATTGCCCGACGACAGCAGCATCTCGGCCTTGCGACGGCGGGTATAGGGCACGATCAGCACCGACACGCCCTTGCGCCCGGCCCGGCCGGTCCGGCCCGAACGGTGCAGCAGGCCGGCCTTGTTCACCGGCAGGTCGGCGTGGATGACGAGGCCCAGGTCGGGCAGGTCGAGGCCGCGGGCGGCGACGTCGGTGGCGACGCAGACCCGGGCGTGACCGTCGCGCAGGGCCTGAAGGGCGTCGGAGCGCTCGCGCTGGCCCAGCTCGCCGGACAGGCCGACGACCGAGAAGCCGCGCTCGCGCAGGGCGGCATGCATGTGGCGCACGCCGTCGCGGGTGTTGCAGAACACCAGGGCGCCGGGGGCCTCGAAGAAGCGCAGGACATTGACGACCGCGTGCTCGACCTCGTTCGGCGCCACGCGCATGGCGCGGTATTCGATGTCGCCGTGCGGCTCGTTGCGCTGGATGGTGTCGATGCGCATGGCATCGCGCTGGTAGCGGCGCGCAAGCGCCGCGATCTCCTTGGCGATGGTGGCGGAGAACAGCAGGGTCCGGCGGCCTTCCGGCGCGGAGTCCAGGATCTCCTCAAGGTCCTCGCGGAAGCCCATGTCGAGCATCTCGTCCGCCTCGTCGAGGACGACGACGCGCAGGGCCTTGGAGTTCAGATTGCCGCGCTCCAGGTGGTCCTTCAGGCGGCCGGGCGTGCCGACCACGATGTGGCAGCCAGCGGCCAGCGCCCGCTGCTCGCGGCGCGGATCCATGCCGCCGACACAGGAGACGACGACCGCGCCGGCGTCCTTGTAGAGCCAGGTCAGTTCGGCGTTGACCTGCAGGGCCAGCTCGCGGGTCGGCGCGATCACCAGGGCGAGCGGCGCGCCGGGATTGGTCAGGCGATCGGCCTCGCCCAGCAGGGTTGGGCCGAAGGCGAGACCGAAGGCCACGGTCTTGCCGGAGCCGGTCTGGGCCGAGACCAGCAGGTCGCGGCCGGCGGCTTCGGGCGCCAGGACGGCGGCCTGAACGGGGGTGGGTTCCGCATAGCCTTGAGCCGCGAGCGCGCGCTCCAGGGCGGGATGGGTGGCGGGAAATGGCATGGAGTGTCCTTCGTCCCGCGACACACACAGAAACAGCGCGGGGGCGCCTAATGGGCCCATGTGTCGTCGGGAGCAAGACATAATGTCCCGCACCCTCTGCGGCTGAGGGACGCTCAGGCCTTCTGGCGCAGGGCGTCATCCCCCCGGATGATGCCGGCGACGGCGCGTCGCAACTGATCTCTTTGAGGGGCGTAGGCGTCCATGACGACCCCGGCGATGCGCTCGGGGGTGATGCGGACCATCTTGCGCTCGCCGACCTGAGGCTCGGCGGGCCGGGTCGGAATGGCTTGCGTTTCAGCTTTCACGACGTTCTCCGGAAGTGTTCCAGAATGAGCCAGCCGCAAACCGGCCACTCATTTCAGGTATAACGCTCAACCAGACTAGCAAGTCTCAGTTAATCCAGATTTCACGCGCGCGAATATTTCGCAATAACACGTATCTCCAAAATGAGTACTCCCATTTTGGGGGATGCGGTCAAGCCGCCTTTTGCAGCTCCTGTTTCACACGCTCCGCCAGCGTCTTGATATCGATCGGCTTGGGCAGGAACGAGATATTGGCTTCCCCTTCCAGCAGGTTGGAGAACTCGGCCTCCGCGTAGCCGGAGATGAACATCACCGGCGCGCCGCCCAGATAGACCCGGGCCGCCTTCAGAAGGTCGGGACCCTGCATGCCGGGCATGACCACGTCGGAGATCATCAGGTCGATGGAGCCGGCATGCTCCTCGGCCAGTTCGAGGGCCTCCTCGCCGGACGCCGCCTCGATCACCTCGTAGCCGCGGGCGCGCAGCAGCTTGGCCGCGACGCCGCGCACGGCGTCCTCGTCCTCGACGAACAGGATCCGGCCGGCGCCGGAGAGGTCGCGGGCCTGGGGCCGGGCGGGCTTGGCCAGGGCCGGGGCAGGCGCCGCGCCGACGGCGGGCACATGGACCGGCAGGAAGATGCGGAAGGCGGCCCCGTCGCCGGGCTTGGAGGCCACCGCGATCCAGCCATCCGACTGCTTGACGATGCCATAGACGGTGGCGAGCCCCAGGCCCGTGCCCTCGCCCACCGGCTTGGTGGTGAAGAACGGGTCGAAGATCTTGTCCATGACCTCGGGCGGGATGCCGGGGCCGTCGTCGGAGACCTCGATCAGGGCCTGCTCGCCTTGGGCGGTCGGATAGCCGAGCGCGTGGGCCTCGGCCTCGGACAGCCGGGCGGTGCGGATCTTGACCCTGGAGCCGCCGAACGAGCGGGCGGCGTCCCGGGCGTTGACCGCCAGGTTCATGACCGCCGTCTCCAGCTGGCCGCGGTCGGCGCGGACATGCGGCAGGTTGCGGCCGTATTCGGTTTCCAGCGTCACGTCCTCGTGCAGCACGCGGCGCAGCAGCACCTCGAACTCGCTGATCAGCTCGCCGAGATCCAGGATCTCGCGCTGGACCGTCTGCTTGCGCGAGAAGGCCAGCAGCTTGCGCACCAGGTCGGCGGCCCGCGTCGAGGTCTGGCGGATCTCGTTCAGCCCCTCATAGGAGGGGTCGCCCACCGGGTGGCGGCTGGCCAGGACGTCCAGCTGCATGAAGATGGCGGTGAGCAGATTGTTGAAGTCGTGGGCCACGCCGCCGGCCAGCTGGCCGATGGCCTGCATCTTCTGGCTCTGAGCCAGCTGCAGCTCGATCTGCTTCTGCTCGGAGACGTCGACCAGATAGGCGACCCAGCGGCCCGAGCCCTTGGACAGATAGAGGTGGGCGATCTTGGTCGGATCGTTGGCCAGGCGCACTTCGAGCGCCGCGCCGCCGTCGTCGAGCTTGCCGCGGGCGTCGGCGCGCGAGGCCGGCTCGATCAGCTCGCCGAACACCGACCCGACGCCGGCATAGCCCGGCAGGGCCGCGAGCGTGGGGTTGGCCTCAATGATCGTCGCCTCGAAGGGATCCTCCCCCTCCAGCAGGGCGGCGCCGAAAGGCGAGGCGGCGGCGAAGGCGTCGAGCACCTTGGGCGGCGGCGGCTTGGCGGTGGTGAAGGCGGTCAGCACCTCGGCCGCGGCGCGCGGCAGGGACAGCTGGTCGGCGGGGGCGCCGGCCAGGCGGACCAGATAGCGGCGCTCGCCCAGGGCGGCGACCGTCGCCTGGTGCTCGGTTCCCTGGGCGCGGATCGAGGCGTGGCCGAAGCCCTCGCGCCGGGCGGCGGTGAGGGCCGAGAACAGGCTGGAGGCCGAGGCGCCGGTCTTGGGCAGGCGGGTCGCGGCGCCGAGCACCTCGCGCCAGCGGGCGTTGGCGGCCTGGATGCGGCCGTCGGCGGCGGCGATCGCCGCCGGCTCGGCCAGGGCGTCGATCAGCTTGTCGGCGCCGGGCTCCTGGTCCGCATGGCTTTCGGCCGAGGAGCGCAGGACGAACAGGCCGAGGCAAGAGACCCCCGCCAGGCCGATCAGCAGCAGCAGGCCGGCGAGAGTCGCCGGGCCGGCGTTGAGCGCGGGCGCGCCGGCGAACATCACAGCCATGATGAAAACACCACCGCGGCCGCGGTCAGCGGATCAAAGCGACGCTTCCCTGTCTCCTGGGCGTCCGTGCGGTGGCTCAGCTCGGCCATGGGGTATCCCAGCCGTGGGTCTTGGGAGAGGGCCGAGGCCCCGTTCGAATCACTCATAAGCATAGACTCGTAAGGGTATTTCGCCGAGCGGCGACACACCCGCCCAGATTGTGGATTTCCAGGCGTGAAAAGGGGTTGCGGCGGGGCTCATGCGGCGTTCGCCGAGAAGCCGGCGCCGTTCATCAGGAACCCGATGATCTTGGCCACCGCCTCGTAGTGCTTGGGCGGAATGAAGTCGTCGACCTCGACCGCCGCATAGAGCGAACGGGCCAGCGGCGGATCCTCGATGACCGGCACCCCGGCCTCCTCGGCCACGGCGCGAATCTTCAAGGCCAGCGAGTCCAGCCCCTTGGCGACGCAGACCGGCGCGCCACCCTCCCCGGCCTCGTACTTCAGCGCGACGGCGTAGTGGGTCGGGTTCATGACCACCACCGTGGCGGTCGGCACCGCCGCCATCATCCGCCGGCGCGAGCGCTGGATGCGGATCTGCTTCTGCTTGGCTTTGACGTGGGGATCGCCTTCGGTCTGCTTGTAGTCTTCCTTGAGCTCCTCCTTGCTCATCCGGTGGCGCGCCATGAAGCGCTGGCGCTGCCAGAACCAGTCGAAGCCGGCGATGACCAGCAGGAAGCCGCCGATCGAGAACACCAGGCGACGCAGGATGTCGCAGAGGTAGGGCAGGATCGCCAGCGCATCCATGGCCGCCAGGCCCGGCATGTCGGCAAGCCGGGGCTTCACGACCATCCAGGCGATCCAGCCGACCAGCACGACCTTCACGATCGACTTGGCGAACTGCATGATCGAGTCGACGCCGAACAGCCGCTTCAGGCCCGACATGGGCGACAGCTTGTCGAAGCTGGGCGCGAGCTTGCTGGGAGTCCACAAGAGCCCCGTCTGCATGACATTGCCCGCCACCCCGGCGATGACCGAGGCGGCCAGGACGGCGGCCAGCATGGGCACGGCGGCCATCAGCGCCTGATGGGCGACGCCCACGCCACCGCCCCCGCCGACCGAGAAGGCCTCGGGATGCTCCAGGAACGGCTTGAGGGCGACGGCCATGTCGCGGCTCATCCAGCCGCCCGCCACGGCGATCACCGCCGCCGCGGCCATGAACGAGGCCAGCTGCGGCAGGTCCGGCGTCTTGACGACATCGCCCTTGGAGCGGGCGTCAGCCAGTTTTCGGGCTGTTGGCTCTTCTGTTTTGTCTTCGGGATCGTCCGCCAAATCAGCCTCCGAAGACGCCGAGAAGGTCGCGATACCCGTTCACCCAGACCATGCCGACCGTGCCCAGGCTGAGCGCGAAGATCGACAGTCCCAGAAGGACGATCAGGGGCGAAGCGACGAAGAACACCTGGAACTGGGGCATCACCCGCCCGACCAGGCCGGTGGCGACGTTGAACACCAGGGCGAAGACGGCGACCGGCGCCGACAGCTGGACGCCCATCTTGAACGCGCCGGACATGGTGCGGACCGCCAGCTCGCCGGCGTCGGCGATCGGCACGGCGTGGCCGAAAGGGAACAGGCTGTAGGACCGCACGATGCCCGCCAGGAACAGGTGGTGCAGGTTGGTGGTCATGATCAGCACCGTGCCGATCAGGCTGAGGAAGGTGCCGAGCGTCGTGGAGTTCTGAGTGATGCCCGGCGCCGCGGTCTGGGCGAAGGACAGGGTGGTCTGGATCGAGACGATTTCCCCGGCCACCGCGAGCGCCATCATGAACAGCCGCAGGATGGAGCCGATCATCAGGCCGATCAGGATCTCGCCGATCATCGCGCCCGCCATGGCGCTGACCGTCCCCGGCACCGCGGGCAGCACCGGCGAGACCACCGGGACCAGCATCAGGGTCAGGAGGAAGGCGAAGGCCATGCGGATGCGGGCGGGCACGACCGTGTCCCCCAACCCTGGGATCAGCATGATCAGGGCCGCGAGCCGGGCGAAGATCAGGCCGCCGGCATAGACCTGCTGAGCTGTTGCGTAGGACTCCACGGCCCTACATGGCCGCGATGCGGGCGGCGATATGCTGCATGAAGCTGTTCATCAGCGCGCCCATCAGCGGCAGGAAGAACAGGAGCGAGATGAACACGGCCACGATCTTGGGCGCGAAGACCAGGGTCGCTTCCTGGATCTGGGTCAGGGCCTGCATCAGGCCGATGGCCACGCCGACCACGAGGCCGACGATCAGCACGGGCGCAGACAGTTGGATGGTGAGCCAGATGGCGTCGCGACCGACGTCCAGCACCTCGGCGCCGTTCATGGAGGCCTCTCGGATAAGCGTTAACCTTAACGCCGCGACCATCGCGCGACATGGTTAACGAAGCCTAACGGAAGCCCTTTTCAAGGGTCCGCGCGGCTTGCGCCGGGGTGAGTTTCCCCTGGTCGCGGTCGAGGCTGTAATTGGCCGCCCGCATGGCGCGAACGTCGACCGCGCCGACCAGGGGCTGCAGCGCGGCGATCAGCCGGCGGTCCCCCGCCCGCTTGGGCGAGACCAGGATGACCGCGTCATAGGGCGGCAGCGCGCCCTTGGGGTCGGTGAGCACGGTCAGGTGGTCGGCGGCGATGCGGCCGTCCGAGGAGAAGGCCGAGATCACGTCGGCCTCGCCGCCGCCCAGCGCCCGGTACATGAAGGTCGGCTGGAACGAGCGCTTTGCCTTGAACTGGAAGCCATAGGCGGCGTCGACCGCCTTCCATTCAGGCCGCGACAGGAACTCGATGTCCGTGCCGAGCGTGAGGCTGGGCGCCGCACGGGCGAGATCGGCCAGGCTGGTCACCCCCAGCGCCTGGGCCCGGTCGGTGCGCATGGCGAAGGCGTAGGCGTTCTCGAAGCCAAGGGAGCCCAGGACGATCACGCCGTCGCGGCGCTTCAGCTCCTGGGTCAGGCCGGCCAGGACGGCGGCGCGGCCCGGATTGTCCTGGCGCTTCAGCACGCTGGTCCACAGGGTCCCGGTATAGTCGACATAGACGTCGAGTTCGCCGGCGGCGAGCGCGCGATAGGCCACGGCCGAGCCGAGATCCTCTTTGCGGCTGACTTGGGCGCCGATCTTCTCCAGGCGGTCGGCCATCAGTTCGGCCAGGATGTACTGTTCGGAGAAGTTCTTAGCGCCGACCACATAGGCCGCCTTGCCGCCGAGGTGGACGATGGGGGCGATGGCGAGCGCGCAGCCCAGGACGAGCGCGCCGGCGCCCAGCCCGATGCGGCGTCCGTCGCGGCGCGCGAAGCCGGCTTCCACCAGACCCAGGAGCTGGTCGACGACCAGGGCCAGGACCGCCGAGGCGGCGCAGCCGAACAGGACGGAGACCCAGTTCTCGGTCTGCAGGCCGGCGAAGATATAGTTGCCGAGGCTGGTCTGGCCGACGGGGGTCGACAGGGTGGCCGCGCCGATGGTCCAGACCGCGGCGGTGCGCACCCCGGCCATGATCACCGGCATGGCGAGCGGCAGCTCGACCTGGAACAGCCGCTGCGAGGGGGTCATCCCCACCCCATCGGCGGCCTCGCGCACGGCGGGGTCGACGCCGAGGATGCCGGTGGTGGCGGTCCGCAGCATGGGCAGCATCGAATAGAGGGTCAGAGCCAGCAGCGACGGCAGGAAGCCGAGCGCCGAGAAGCCGTGGCCGATCAGCCCCTGGAACAGCGCCGAGAGGCCCAGCAGCAGGGGATAGAACAGGGCCAGCAGGGCCAGGCTCGGTATGGTCTGAATCAGGCCGGCGAAGGCCAGGACCGGCCAGCGCAGGCGGGGGCTGCGGCTCGCGACCACAGCCAGCGGCAGGCTGATCGCCACGCCCAGCAGCAGGGCGCTGGCGCTGAGCAGCACATGCCAGCCGAGATAGTCGGGCAGCAGGGCCCAGGCGGCGGCCAGGGCGGGGCTCATGAGCCGAGCCCCAGGCGTTCGGCCAGGCGCGCGGCCTGGCGGCGCGGGGCGTCCATCAGGGCGCGGACCTTGGGCTCGGCGCTGGCGGCCAGCGCCTGGGGCGGGCCGTCGGCCAGAACCACGCCGGCGTCGATCACGACGATCCGGTCGGCCAGCAGCACGGCCTCGGCCATGTCGTGGGTGACCATCACGGTGGTGAGGCCCAGCCGCTCGTGCAGGGCCCGGACATCGGTCCCGAGCGCGTCGCGGGTGATGGGATCCAGCGCCCCGAAGGGCTCGTCCATCAGCATGACGGCGGGCTCGGCGGCGAGCGCGCGGGCGACGCCCACCCTCTGGCGCTGGCCGCCGGACAGGGCGGCGGGCGCGCGGCCCGCGACCTCGCGCGGCAGGGCGACGAGATCGAGCAGGGCCTCGACCCGGGCGGCGATCCGGGCCGGGTCCCAGCCGAGCAGCTTGGGCGTGATGGCGATGTTCTCGGCCACAGTCAGGTGCGGGAACAGGCCCACCTCCTGGAACACATAGCCGATGCGGCGGCGCAGGACGTGCGGCGGGACGGCGCGGGCGTCCTCTCCGTCGATGCGGACCTGGCCGGCGTCGATCGCGGCCAGGCCGTTGATGGTCTTGAGCAGGGTCGTCTTGCCGGACCCCGAGGCGCCGACCAGGGCCACGAAGGTCCCGGCGGCTATGGCGAGGCTCACGCCGCAGAGCGCGACATGCCCGCCATAGGTCTTGCGGACCTCGAGGAGTTCGATCTTCGCGTCTGCCATGGGAGAATTGCTAGCATGGGTTTGGACGCGGCGCGCGACCTAGAGTTCGGTCGGGTCGTCGTCGTTGGCGGGCTCCTCGTCGGCCTCGTCAGCCTCAAGCTCGGCCGAGGCGGCGGCCGCGGCGGCCTGGACCTTGGCCTTGCGGGACTTGGGCGCAGGCGTCTTGGGGGCGGGCTTGGCGGCCGCGCGCTGGGCCAGTTCGGCGTCGATCAGCGGCAGGAGGGCCACGGCCTGCTCCTGCTGGCGGGCCACGGCGGAAGCGGTGAGACGCTGGGCGTTCTGGCGCAGGTTCGCCAGTTCGGAATCGTCCATTCCCGGGATCATGTCGGCTATGGCCATGAGGTTTCTTTCTGGCGGAGGCGCGGCGACAGGCCGCGCGGAACAGGGCCGGCGCAGGACGCCCCGACCCTGTGGTAACGCGCAGCCGGTCAGACCGACTTCAGATTGACCGCGTTTTCCTTGCCCGAGCGCGAGTCGCGCTCCAGGTCGAAGCCGACCTGCTGGCCTTCATTGAGCGAATTCAGGTCAGACCGCTCGAGGGCGGAGATGTGCACGAACACGTCCTTGCCGCCGTCATCGGGCTGGATGAAGCCGAAGCCCTTGGTGGGGTTGAACCATTTGACTGTTCCGGTCGCCATGACGGCCTCCGTATCGCGTGGGGCCGCCGGAAAATCCCGGCGGGCCATCGAGTCTGGAAGGGTCGGCGTCCAAGATTCGCCACGCGGGGGGACGGCCTTTAGAGCGTTGCGCAGCAGATATCGACGCCGCCGTCATAGGTCTATTCCGCAACGCCCGCCAGAAATCTGTCGCCCGGGCCTCGATTTAATTTCTCCAAGGCCAGATCGATCCGCGCGAAGACATGCCGCCCGGGACAGAAAACGCGACGGATTTCAGCCACAACGACGGAATTTTTCCGATCCCAAGGCGCAAAATACGTGCTGCGTGGCCGGAAAATACTCAACCTCCGCCGGACCGGGGCTGTTCATGGAGGGGGAATAGGCGCAAGGTTCGGCCATGCGCGCAAACCCCATGCCCAAGACCGCCCGGCAGGCCATCATCAGCCTGCGCAAGGAAATCGAAGCCGCTCGCGCCGAGGGCGTGAACCTGGACTCCTTCGTCGTCCGCCTGACCCCGCGCGACGATTCCGCCCTGAAGCGCGACCCGGAAATCCCGGTCACCGACATCAGCTTCGCCAATGGCGAGATGCGTTTCCTGGGCGTCCGCGTCCTGAAGGGCGCCGTCAGCTGCCTGGAGCCGAGCCCCGCCGAATAGGCCCGGGCGCCGCGATCGGGGGCCCGCCTCCAACGCCTCTGCCGTCGGGGCGACACTCGAACCGGCCTTGTTCGGCGCCTAAGCTCATGGGGGCCGTCCCTTTGACGCGCGCCAGCTCTTCAACCTAGAGTACGCAGGGTTCGACATCACCCTCGCGGAGCGCCCGTCATGGACTGGCAGGTCTGGCAAGACGCCTATGACAATCCAGACTCGGCCTTGGCGCGACGGCTGCGGGCCGTTCAAGCGCGGATTCGCGACGCTCTGGATGACGCCCCGCCGGGTCCGCTTCGCGTTGTAAGCCTGTGCGCCGGCCAAGGGCGCGATCTGCTGGAGGTGCTGGCCGAGCACCCGCGGCGTGCCGATGTCCGGGCGCGGCTGGTCGAATTGGATGAGCGCAACGCCGACTGCGCTCGGGAAACGATCCGCGCCTTCGGGCTGCATCAGGTCGAGATGGTGACGGGCGACGCTTCGCTGACCGATCACTACCAGGGCATGACGCCCGCTGACCTGGTGCTGGTTTGCGGGCTGTTCGGCAACATCACCGACCCTGACATCGAGCGGGTGATCGACACCTGCCCCCAGCTCTGCGCGACCGGTGGGATCGTGGTGTGGACGCGCCATCGCAAGCCGCCGGACAGGGTTCCGCTGATCTGCGACAGGTTCGAACGCCGCGGCTTCGAACTGCAGTGGCTCTCCGACCCGGACGCCGGGTTCGGCTTAGGCGCCCACCGGTTCGCGGGGACGCCCGAACCGCTGGTCGCCGGTCAGCACATGTTCCGGTTCGTGGGCTATGACAGGCTGAGGGTCGGTGAGGCCCAGGGGGCGCAACGCCCGGATCTCGAGCGCTAAGGAACCGCGACCTCCGGCGGCGGCGGAACCGGCGCCTCGACCATGGCCATGCACTTCTGGGGATCGAAAGCCGGGTTCGCGGCCCTTGGCCCACACGGGCTGGCCGCCAGGGCGGCAGCGCCGTCGGATCATGGCGAGGGCGGCGTGGAGGGTGCGGCGTCCGGCAGGGCGACCACGGGGGTTTCCGGCGGCTCGACCCCGTTGGCGAGCCAGTCCGAGCAGGACAGTCGCACAGACTGAGGCGTCCGAGGATCAACGCATTGGGCGACCTGCCGGGCGTTGTTCCGGCGCGCACGGGCATAGACCTGGTCGAGACCGGGCGCCTCGCGGGCGCTGTCGCGGACCAGGGTGCGGACGGCGGAATCGTCGGCGGCGTGGGCTCTCATCCAGGCGGCGACCGCGGCGTCCTCCGGGGTGGGAGCGTGGCCGGTCGCGGGGGCCCCCTCCCCCGCGTCGCCGGCATGGCTGGCGAAGCTGTCCCCGCCCAGGGCGCCCAGGCCCGCGACGCTCATCGTCCCGCCGAAGGTGAAGCTCGGCCGGGCGGCGAGGGTCTCGGCCGCCCAGGTCGTCAGCTTGCGAGCGCCGTCGGCATAGGCAGGCGCCAGGGGCGGCGCGCAGCCGAGGGCGCGGGCTTCGGCCTTGAGGGTCGCCTTGGCGTCCCCCAGCTTGGCCGAGGACAGGCCGCTGAGATAGAGCGCCATGGCGGGGCAGCCAGCGGCGGTGATGGGGTTGAGCAGGCCAAGCGCGCCCCGCCAATCCTCGGCGCGGACCTTGATCAGGGCCGGGCCGAGGTCGGGTTCGGCCCGGGCCGGCAGGGCGGCCG
>NZ_JALDPT010000079.1 GCF_022695515.1 Phenylobacterium aquaticum | reverse complement strand
TCCGGCGGCGGTCGCCCGCCTCGCCGCCGGATCGGCGTGGTCGGCGTCGATGCTGCGGGCGCCGGGCAGGACCTCGGCCACCAGGGGCGCGCCGCTGCCGACCAGGGTCGCGGGGCCATGGCCCGCCAGCTCGGCGAGCCTGGCCTGGGCCACCCCGATCTCCAGGGCGTCCGGCGCCATCAGAGCCGCGCCGCCGGAGAAGGCCTGAAGATAGACCTGGCCGCGTTTCGCATCGAGCACGGCGAAGACCGTTCCGGGGGCGTCGGCGGCGAAGGGTTCGGCGAGGGCTTCGAGCAGCCCCACGCCCACCACCGGGATCGACAGCGCCGCCCCCAGGCCCTTGGCGAAGGCCAGGCCGACGCGCAGGCCGGTGAAGGAGCCGGGCCCGACGGTCACCCCCACCCAGTCGAGCCGATCGAAAGCGAGGCCGGCCTCGCCCATCACCTCGGCGACCAGGGGCGCGAGCCGTTCCTGATGGCCGCGCAGCATCGGGTCGCTGCGGCGGGCCAGCACCCGGCCGTCCTCGACGACGGCGGCCGAGCAGGCGGCGAGGCAGGTGTCGAAGGCGAGCGTGATCATGTCCGCCCGGCGCTACACGATCGCCGGGGTCGCGGGAAGGGCGCTTACAGCGCCTGCTCGACCCGCGTCACCTCGGGCACATAGTGCTTGAGCATGTTCTCGACCCCGGACTTGAGCGTCGCGGACGAGGACGGGCAACCCGAACAGGCCCCGCGCATGTGCAGCCAGACCACGCCCGTGTCGGGTTCGAAGCGGTTGAACAGGATGTCGCCGCCGTCCTGGGCCACGGCCGGACGGATCCGGGTGTCCAGCAGTTCCTTGATCTCGGCGACCACCTGAGCGGTCTCGCCCTCATAGACGATCTCGTCGTCGTGACCGCCGGTCTGGACGCCGGCCGCCTCGCCGGTGAACAGCGGCTGGCCGGAGGTGAAATGGTCCATGATGGCGGCCAGGATCGGCGCCTTCAGATGAGCCCAATCCTGATCGCGGCCCTTGCCGACCGTCAGATAGTCGCCGCCGAAGTGGACGCGCTCGACGCCCTCGATCGAGAACAGCTCGGCGGCGAGCGGCGAGGCGCCGGCCTCGTCGGCGCTGCGGAAATCGCGCGACCCCTCGCCCAGGACGTCGCGTCCGGGCAGGAACTTCAGGACCTCGGGGTTCGGCGTGGCTTCGGTCTGGATGAACATGCAGATGATGTGGCGCGTCTGCGTCTCAGGCGCAAGACCGCGGCCGGGCGCCCTGCGGCGTATCGGCGAGCAGGTCGGCGACCGTAATGGTCGACAGCCGCTCGGCGGCGGCCTGGTCGGCCAGAGCGATGGCCGCCCCCACGGCCTCGGGAATCTTCTCCCCGACCGGACACCCCTTGGCGCCCGCCGGCGGCACGCCCAGGTGCGCGCACCCCGCCACGGCCCGCAGCACCTGGTCCAATCCGATCTGGTCGGCGGGCTTCAGGAGCCAGGCGCCGCCATGGGCGCCGGAGCGGGTGGCCACCAGGCCGGCCTGGGCCAGCATGCCTGTCACCCGGCGGATCACCACCGGATTGGTCGGGATCGAGGCGGCCAGCTCCACGCTGGAGACCGCGGCCTCCGGCGACATCGCGCCGCAATGGGCGAGATAGGCCAGCGCATGCGCGGCCACGGGGAATTTCTGGCTGTCGGCCATGTTCCTTCGAAACTAGGGCGGTTATCGGCGTGTTCAATGCCTAACCGCGCAGGGCCTCAGATAGGTCCCAATCGGTCCCGCGGCGCACCCGACCCGGCGGCCGTCATTGAACCCACCCTGGAAAGGGTGTATCGCGCGCCGCTCATGACGGCATGGGGCCGGCCAAGGGGACCTTTCCGCGTGTTCCCGGAGACATTGGATGCCTGATCCGGCTGGACCTGCCCACGGGGCGGTCGAGGAGTCGCATCACTCCCTTCAAAAAGAGAGTTTCGCGGGCCTGGCGCTGGGCGCCATGGGCGTGGTGTTCGGTGACATCGGCACCAGCCCGCTCTACGCCATGCGCGAAGCCCTGGCCCATTCGCGCCACACGGTGAGCTCCGAGCTCGCCGTCTATGGCGTGGTGTCCCTGGTGACCTGGGCTCTGATCCTCATCGTCACCGTCAAATATGTCGTCTTTTTGATGCGGGCCGACAACAAGGGCGAAGGCGGCACGCTCGCGCTCATGGCGCTGGCCCAGCGCTCGCTCGGCCGGCGGTCGACGGCGGTGTTCTTCCTGGGCGTGATCGGGGCGGCGCTGTTCTATGGCGACGGCATCATCACCCCGGCCGTCTCGGTGCTCGGCGCCGTCGAGGGCCTGAAGGAGGCGCCGGGCCTGGGCCGCACGCTCGCGCCCTATATCTTGCCGGTCTCGGCGGTGATCCTGGTCGCCCTGTTCATGGTCCAGTCGCGGGGCACGGCCAGCGTGGCGAAAGCCTTCGGACCGATCACCCTCCTGTGGTTCCTGACGCTGGCGGGCCTCGGCCTGGTCCACATCGTCGATGCGCCGCGCATCCTGCAGGGCCTGTCGCCCCACTATGGCGTGCTGTTCCTGTTCAACAACGGCTGGCTGGGCTTCGTGATCCTGGGCAGCGTCTTCCTGGCGGTGACCGGGGCCGAGGCGCTCTATGCCGACATGGGCCACTTCGGAAAGAACCCGATCCGCGCGGCCTGGCTGGTGCTGGTGCTGCCGGCGCTGCTGCTCAACTATCTGGGCCAGGGCGCGCTCGTGCTGTCGCATCCGGCGGCGCGCCATAACCCGTTCTTCCAGATGATTCCGGACGTGGTCTATTGGCCCGTCATGCTGCTGGCCACGGCCGCCACGGTCATCGCCAGCCAGGCGGTGATCACCGGCGCCTTCTCCATGACCCAGCAGGCGGTGCAGCTGGGCCTCTTCCCGCGCATCGACATCCGGCGGACCTCCGAGACCCAGGCCGGCCAGATCTTCGTGCCCCAGGTCAACAGCTTCCTGATGGTCGGCGTGCTGATCCTCCTGTTCACCTTCCGCACCTCGCACAACCTGGCCGCCGCCTATGGCATCGCGGTCACCGGGGCGATGTTCGTCGACACCCTGCTGTTCTTCGTGATCATCAAGTCGATGTGGAAGCGCCCGACCTGGGAGGCGGCGCTCGCCGCCGGCGCCTTCGGCGTCTTCGACCTGATCTTCATCTCCTCGAACCTCCTGAAGATCCCGCAGGGGGCCTGGCTGCCCCTGGTGCTGGGCGGGGTGATGGTGGTGATCATCTGGACCTGGACCCGCGGCGCCCAGATCCTGGCCGACAAGACCCGGCGCGATTCCGTGCCGCTCGTCGAGCTGTCGGAGATCCTCAAGGCCCGGCCGCCGCATCGCGCGCCCGGCACGGCGATCTTCCTGACCTCCGACCCCGACCTCGCCCCCGTCGCCCTGATGCACAATCTCAAGCACAACAAGGTGCTGCACGAGAAGAACATCATCCTGACCGTGACCACCACCGAGACCCCCCGGGTCAAGGACGAGGACCGGGTGCAGATCGAGCCGATCAACGACGACTTCAAGAAGGTCACGATCCGCTACGGCTTCATGGAAAGCCCGAACATTCCCAAGGCCTTGGGCCTGTGCCGTAAGCTCGGCCTGAAGTTCGACATCATGGCCACCTCCTTCTTCCTCGGCCGCCGCTCGGTGGTGCCGGCCGCCCAGTCGGGCATGCCGCTCTGGCAGGACAAGCTGTTCATCTTCCTGATGAAGAACGCCGCCAATCCCACCGACTTCTTCAAGATTCCCCCGGGCCGCGTGGTGGAGCTCGGCACCCAGGTGACGGTCTAGCCCATGCCCATCCTCAGCCTCGCCGGCGACGCCCTGTGGATCATCGCGCTCTCGATCATGGCGGGCGGCTCTCGCTCGGCCTGGGGCCGCATCGCGCCCGAGACCAAGATCCCCCTGCAGTTCGCCCAGAACGGCGCGCCGACCTGGCGGTTCAAGCGCAACATCGCGCTCAGCGCCTTTCCGGCGACGGCCTTCGTGGTCGGCATCCTGCTGGTGGTGTTCAACCGCAATGTCGCGGCCGATCCCAGCACCGCCCTGATCTTCTTCGGGGTCCGCGCCACGGTCGCGGCCCTGTTCGCCATCATGCACCTGCGCTGGCTCACCGCCGCGCTTGAGCTCCTCGACCGCGAAGGCCTGCTCAAGCCTCTGCCATAGGGCTTGTGATTTCGCCCCTTTGGCCCTTTAAGGCCGCTCTGTTTCGCCCTCGCGCCCCCTGCCCAAGGATCCCCTCGTCATGGCCGCTCCCTCGATCAAGAAAGTCGTCCTCGCCTATTCGGGCGGTCTGGACACCTCGATCATCCTGAAGTGGCTGCAGACGGAGTATGGGGCGGAGGTCGTGACCTTCACCGCCGACCTGGGCCAGGGCGAGGAGATCGAGCCGCCGGGCCAAGGCTCTGGCCGCCGGCGTCAAGCCGGAGAACATCTTCATCGAGGACGTGCGCGAGGAGTTCGTCCGCGACTTCGTGTTCCCGATGTTCCGCGCCAACACCGTCTATGAGGGCCAGTATCTTCTGGGCACCTCGATCGCCCGGCCGCTGATCGCCAAGAAGCAGATCGATATCGCGCGGGCCACCGGCGCCGACGCGGTCAGCCACGGCGCCACCGGCAAGGGTAATGATCAGGTCCGTTTCGAGCTCGGCTATTATGCGCTGGAGCCCGACATCCACGTGATCGCCCCCTGGCGGGAATGGGACTTCAAGTCCCGCGAGGCCCTGCTGGACTTCGCCGAGAAGCATCAGATTCAGATCACCAAGGACAAGCGCGGCGAGGCGCCCTTCAGCGTCGACGCCAACCTGCTGCACTCCTCCTCCGAAGGTAAGGTGCTGGAGGATCCGGCGGTCGAGGCGCCCGAGTTCGTGCACATGCGCACCATCTCGCCGGAAGCCGCGCCGGATAAGCCCACCGTCTTCACCATGGAC
>NZ_JALDPT010000078.1 GCF_022695515.1 Phenylobacterium aquaticum | reverse complement strand
CTCCGCCTCCAGCCGCTGGAGGTGGGTGAGCGTCGCGGCGCTGATCCCTGCGGCGGGATCCAGCCTGGAAGGCGCGTTCATCGCGTCCGAACTCCAAAAACCCGGTGCGGTCCGCCAGGGCGGCGGGCGCATCCTCAAGATATAGGCCGATCGTCTCCCGTGTCTTGGGGCCCTCCTGTACGGGAGCCTTCGGCGCGCGGGTGCTGAACGACGGTGCGGCGCGCTACATCGCCGTCATGGGCGCGCAAGTCGCTGCAATTAATCTGGACCTGGGGCGAGAATTGTTGGGCGGGGAAGCTGCATCCCCCGCTCGCGCCGCCGCGTACCTGATCCCGAACAGGCGTTGGAGGGCGGCATGTCGACGGATCAGGCAAGGCAGGGGCTGACGGTCTGGTACGACGGCGACTGTCCGCTTTGCCGCAATGAGATTGCGCTCTTGCGGGCCATGGACCGCGCCGGCCGCATCGCCTTTGTGGACCTTTCGGTGGGCCTGCCCTGTCCGATCGACCGGATGGCCATGAAGATGCGCTTCCACGCCCAGGAGGCGGGCGGGCCGCTGCTGTCCGGCGCCGAGGCCTTCGCCGCCATGTGGCGCGCGGTCCCGCCGCTCGCCCCTCTCGGCCGCCTGGCCCGGACGCCCTGGCTGCTCCGCATGCTGGAAGCGCTCTATGTGCAGTTCCTGAAGGTCCGGCCCCTGCTGCAGACCCTGGCCGGCGGGGTTCGCAAGCCGGCCCCGGTGTCGGACCGACCGGTCCATCCCGGCTCGCCCGCATGAAGGTCGCCATCGTCGGCGCCGGCCTGGCGGGCCTGAGCTGCGCGACCGCGCTCAGCCGCGCGGGGGCCGATGTGGTGCTGTTCGACAAGGGCCGTGGGCCCGGCGGGCGGATGTCGTCCCGGCGGATGGCCACCCCGGCGGGCGAGGCGGTGTTCGACCACGGCGCGCAATATTTCACGGCCCGCGATCCGGACTTCGCAGCCCAGGTCGCGGCCTGGGCGACGGCTGGCGTCTGTGCGCCCTGGCCGGCGGCGGGCGCGGACGCCTGGGTCGGAACGCCGGCCATGAACGCCCCGATCCGCGCCCTGGCGGGGGAGGCGGCGGTGACCTGGAACTGTCAGGTCGAGGCCCTTGTCGCTGCGTCGGACGGCTGGCGGCTGCAGACCGCTCAAGGCGAGCGGGACCCCTTCGACCGGGTGGTCCTGGCGACGCCGGCGGAACAGGTCTCCCCCCTGGCCGCGCAGCATGCGCCGGAGATGGCGGCTTGTGCAGGCGACACCCGATCGGCGCCCTGCTGGACCCTGATGCTCGCCTTCGCCGAACGCCTTCCGGTCGAGGCCGATGTTCTGCGCGATCGCGGCCCTATCGGCTGGGCGGCGCGCAACAGCGCCAAGCCCGGGCGGGCGGAACTGGAGACCTGGGTCATCCAGGCAAGCCCCGAATGGTCGGCGGCCTATCTGGAACGTGACGCCGATGACGTCGCCGGGCGGTTGGCTGAGGCGTTCGCGCAGGCGACCGGCGTCATCCTGCCGCCGGCCCTGGCGCGCACCGCCCATCGCTGGCGCTACGCGCGGGCGGGCGCCGCGGGACTGGGCGCGCTGTGGCGCCCGGACCTGGGTCTCGGATGCTGTGGGGACTGGTTGATCGGGCCGCGGGTGGAATGCGCCTGGCTGTCCGGCCGCGACCTGGCGCGGCGCATGATCGCCTGACCCCGTCTCCCTGGCCGCTGCACCCTTGCGTGGCGAAAGGCGATAAACTCATCCCCACGGCGTCGATCCGCGTTGTGGCGCCGCCGGAGCCGTGCCATCGTTAACCATGTCGGGGGGCTCCGGCGCAGTTGTCTTGAGTTCGAGTGCCGGAGGCGGGCGCGACAGGCGCCCAAGATTTTGGTTTTACAGCACCTTTAGCCTATCGGGTCAGGCATGCCGCTTGTGTGCGTCGATGACGTGAAGCTGAACGCCTCCGACGCCTCATCAGCGCGGATCGTCGAGGTGTACGCCAAGAATACGCCGCTCTATGCGGTCTACCGGACCCCGATGCGGGTGACCGTCCATTTCGCCGATGACCCCAGCCTGGCCGGGTCCCAGCGCGCGGCGCTGGCGCCGCTCAATCCCCTGCGCGGCCAGATCAACAGCCTGATCGACGGCTGGGGCGTGGCGCGCTCCAAGCGGTTCAACCGCGGCGTGGCCGACGCCCTGGTGGTGGCGCTGGAGGGCGACCTGGTCGGGGCCTCGGCGATCCTCGACCTGGTGCGGCAGGAGATCATCGAGGTGCGCACTTCCTGGGCGCGCTTCTCCTATTTGCTGGTCGCCCTGATCACCTCCGTCGTGGTGGTGGCCGCGATGATCGCCGGGTTCTCGCCGGTGGTCGCCTCGGTGATCAACCTGCCGGCGGACGGCAAGGGCATCTGGCTGGGCGGCGGCGCGGGCGCGGTGGGCGCCTTCTTCTCCATCGCCACGGCCATTCGCGGCCGGACCGTGCTGACCGACTTCCAGTGGGCCGACAACACCGTCGACGCCATACTGCGGGTGGTGATCGGGGTGATCTCCGGCATGATCCTCTACTGCATGCTCAAGGCGCACCTGGTGAACCTGGGCGTGCCCGTGCCGGGCGGCGACGCCACCGAAGAGCAGAAGTGGATGTTCGTCACCGTGCTCGGATTCACGGCGGGCTTCCTGGAGCGCCTGGTGCCGGACCTCCTGGAAAAGACCAAGCCGACCCTGGCCAGCGAAAGCGCCGCGGACCAGGCCATGCACAGCTCCCGGCCCGGCGTCGGCAAGCTCCGCCCGGTCGCCCTGGATCCCGCCCATGAGGGTGAGGAGCACATCTGCGACCTGGGGGTCTCGGACGACGAGGTCACCGCCGACGAGCACCTGCCGCCGGCGCGGGGCGGCGTGGTCCGTCTGCGCGCCTAGGGCCGGAACGGGGAGGGCGCCTTGGCCGACTATTCGCTCGCCTGGATGGAGCAGGCCCTGCTGGACGCGGGGCTGAAGGTGGCCGCGACCCCGGGCTGGCGCACCCGCGGCCGGGGCGAGATGGGCTCGATCAAGGGGGTGATCTGTCACCACACCGCGACCAAGGCCAAGGGCAACATGCCAAGCCTGAAGCTGATCACCGAGGGGCGTCCGGACCTCGGCGGTCCCCTGGCCCAGCTGGGGCTGGGACGCGACGGCACCTTCTACCTGGTGGCGGCCGGGCGGGCGAACCATGCGGGCGCGGGGCAGTGGGGGGATGTCGAGGGCGGCAACACCCACATGATCGGCATCGAGGCCGAGAACGCCGGCGACGGCAGCGAACCCTGGTCCGAGGTTCAGCTCGACGCCTATAAGCGCGGGGTGGCCGCCCTGCTCGCCCATGTGGGCGTGCCCGCCGACATGTGCTGCGGTCACAAGGAATATGCCCGCCCATCGGGGCGCAAGGTCGATCCGGACATGGACATGGAGGAGTTCCGCGCCCATGTCGCCGGCCACATGAAGGGCGTCATGTCCGTGCGCCCGCCGATTCCCGCCCAGGACGACAAGGAACGGCCCACCCTGCGCCGCGGCGATTCCGGCGACGCCGTACGCGAGGTTCAGGCCAAGGTGGGCGTGGCCGGCACGGGGACCTTCGACGCCGTCACCGAGGCCGCGGTTCGGGAGGCTCAGCGCGGCGCCGGCATGGTGGCCGACGGCATTGTCGGCCCCAAGACCTGGGCGATCCTCGACAAGGCGGCGGCCACGAAACCGGCGCAGACGGCGCGTGTCATCACCCTTCCAACCGGGGGCGGCGAAGGCTAAGTCTGCCCCTGCGCGGGCGTGGCGAAACTGGTAGACGCACCGGACTTAAAATCCGTAGGGCCGCAAGGCCCGTGCCGGTTCGACCCCGGCCGCCCGCACCAGCCGAAGGAAGCGGTCCCTCAGGCCTGTTGGGTCTGGGCCGTGGCCTGGGGCTTGGCCGGAGCGAACCCCTTCATCAACCGTCCGGCCCGGATCGCGCCGGCGATGTCCCGTAGCGCCAGGCCCAGGAGGAACCAGGGCTCGATGCAGTAGCGGCCGAACAGGCGGTGGGGATCGGCGAGCAGCCGGGCCAGCCATTCGAAGCCCATGCGCGCCGCCCAGCGCGGAGGGCTGTACTGGACGCCGGCCTCATAGTCGAAGGCGGCGCCGATGGAATAGGTGACGCAGGGCGGCAGTTGGTCGAGGTGCTGCAGCAGCCAGACCTCCTGGCGCGGCATGCCCATGCCGACAAACAATACGTCGGGTTTGAAGGCGGCGATCTGCTTAAGGATTTCGGCGTTGTCGGCCGAGCCGGGCGTGGCGTCGAAATAGCCGTTGCGCACGCCGATGACCGCGCCAGGATATTTCTCGGTGAGGACCTGGGCCGCCTGTTCCGGCACGCCCGGCGCGCCGCCCAGATAGAAGACCCTCCAGCCCTTGCGGTTGGCCAGGCTCCAGAAGTGGTGGCGCCAGTCGAGATAGGTCCAGCGGTGGAAGCCGCGGGCGTTCAGTCCGACCAGGCGGCTGAGCAGGATCATGGGACCGGAATCGACCATGGTCAGGTCCGCGTGTTCGAAATAGCGGGCGAACTCGCGATTGCGGCCCATCAGATAGACGCTGTGGGCGTTGTGGTTGGCGACCACGAAGCGCGTGCCGGCCTCTATATGGGCGGTCACGTGGTGCATGATCTCCTCCAGGCGGACGAGATCGAGGGTGACGCCGAGCAGCCGGATGCGTTCGCCGGCCCGGCGGGCCTTGCGGAAATCGCGACGATCCTCTCCCCGACGGTCCATGCGGCCGGCTCCTGGCGGTGTCTCAGACCGGGGAGCCTAGGCCGGGGCCGGTTAAGACTCCCTGCCTGGACGGGGAACGAAGGGACGAGTCGAGGGGAGGGCCCGCGATTCCTCAGGAGACGGATCGTCCGGGCGGCCAGGGGGCGAACAATTTTCAGAGCCGCTTTCCGCCCGAGATCGGGGGCTGAGACAGGCTGCGGCGCACTGAACGCGATGAGAAGCGCTTATATTGCAGCCGCTTGGGCGGTCTCGTCCGAGAGGCTCGACGCTGACCAGGACAGCCCCGGAACGCCGCGCCGGCAGGCGGAACGCAGGTTTTTGAGAAAGTCCGAAAGGACTGATTGACAGGAAAGGGGCCTCCCACTAGATAACCGCCTCCGCCGGCCGCCGGCGCTAAACAGCGGGTTCGGCGGAAGCCGGATTTGGTCTTTGACATCGTTGAATTGGAAAGAGAAACGCAGGCGGCGGCGCTCTAGCGATGGTCCTAACCAGACCATATAG
>NZ_JALDPT010000077.1 GCF_022695515.1 Phenylobacterium aquaticum | reverse complement strand
TCCGTTCTCCAGGAAGGTGAGCGCGCGGCCCGCCACGCCCAGGTCCTTGGCCGCATCCGCATGGCCGATCCCCGGCGCCGCCAGCGCCAGCGCCGCGGCGAGCGCCGTCAGCGATGTCTTGAATTGAGTTTGCATCTTTTCCCCTCGCCCCATTGGGCCGATGCCCGGAAGATGACGCGGGTGGGAAATGAATTCAAATATGACCGAGTCGTTTACCTATTTTTGGAAAGTATAATTGCGACATTACCTAGTATCAGGTTCGTCATACTTTTGGTTAATCACAAAATGACGCCGGCCATACCGACAGGTAATATCGTCGTTATCGATGATGATCCTGATTTTTGACAACTCCGCGCAATTAATTTCGCGCGAATGTAGGGACGTCGCCCGGGACAAGTAGAGTTTTAGTCAAGTCCCCACGCGGTATGGCCGGCGGAGGTTTCTGCCCCCTCCCCATCGGCTAGACTTGAGCGGACATCTTGACGCACCCCCGCGCACGCCGGTCCGGTCCGCGGGATTTCGCTCGATTTTTCAAAGAATTATACCCAAAATGGCAGTAACGCCGCGTCGCCCGGCCTAGTGGCGAAGCGCCATCAGGGCCGCGGCGGCGAGCAGGAGCAGCCCGACGCCCACCTGAAACACCCGCCGGAACCCGGGCTCCGTCATCCGCGCCGCCAGGGCCGCTCCGCCCAGGCCGTAGCTGCTCATCGAGATCAGGTCGAAGCCGATCGTCGCACAGGCGAAGGCCAGGAGCTGGCTCGGCAACGGCCGATGCGGATCAAGGAAGGGCGGCAGGACGGCGGTGAAGAACAGGACCGCCTTGGGATTGGAGATCTGCACCGCGAAGCCGTCGCGCAGCGCCGATCGCCCGGGCTTGAACCGCGACGGAGCGAGCTCCCCGCCCGCCTGGCGCGCGGCCAGCAGGCTCTTGACCCCCAGCCAGGCCACATAGGCGGCGCCGGCCAGGGCCACGAGATGAAAGGCGCGGGGAAAGGCCAGGATGATCCCGCCCAGGCCCAGGGCGGCGGCGGCGAACCAGACCAGGGTGGCGAGGTTCATGCCGGCGACCGCGGTCAGGGCCGCGGCCTTGCCCTTCTCGGCGCCCGTCGCGATGGCGAAGACATTGGCGGGCCCCGGGGTGACCGCCATGACGGCCATCACCCCCAGGAAGGTGGCGAAGCGGGCGGGATCGACGGGGAGCTGGACCATGGCCTGCGCCAGATAGGCCCCCCGCGCCCCGCCCGAAAGGCCCTAATAGGTTCCGGTCGAGACCATGGTCCAGACGATCTTGCCGAGCGCCCCGAACAGCAGGACGGCGACGGCGAGCGACTGGACCAGGAAGCCCAGCTCACGCTTGCCCGGATCGGCCACGTAGCCGACGGCGTAGAGGATGCGCCCGACGATCCAGACCAGGCCGGCGATCGCGGCGATCCGGTCGTTCCAGAACACGGCGAACAACCACAGGCTGGGCAGGAAGATCGGCAGCCATTCCAGGGTGTTGGCCTGGACCCGGACATTGCGCTCCAGGTGAGGGTCGCCGGTCATGGCCGGAGCCTTGATGCCGGTTTTTTGACGAGCGCCGCCGACGCGCAGCCCCATCCAGAAATAGACAAGCAGCGCCAAAAGCGTGACGATCGCCACTTCGTAGTGCGGTTCCATGGTTCCCCCTTGTTCCGGCCCGGATCAGTGTCGGCCGATTGAGCGTGAAGTTCGCATAAGGAAGGGCGTGCGGGAACCATCCCACGGCTTTCAGGCGTTTTCCTTCAAACCCACGGCCCTCCAGGAGGTCCAGGATGCCTGTCGAGTCCGCGTCCATCGCCGCGATTCGCTATGACGAATCCCGCGCCAAGCAGACGGTCCAGTTCGAGGACGGTTGCGCCTATATCTATGTCGGCGTCCCCGGGGAGGTGCATCGCAGCTTCCTCGACGCCGGATCCCGCGACGCCTTCTTCGCTGACGAGATCTGCGACCAGTATCCCTACAACCGGCTGGACGCCCCGCCGGACGGGGGTCAGCGCGCGTCCTTGTAGGGGGCGGAGGCCTTTTCCAGGATGACCCCGTGGGTGGCGTCGGCGACGCCCGCCATCACGAACTGCACCGCCATGGCGCAGAGGATCAGGCCCAGCACCCGCACCACGATGGTCATGCCGATGCGGCCCATCACCCGGCTGATCAGGGGGCTGGCCCAGAAGGACAGCATGACCGAGAGCGAGATCGCCGCGATGACGCCCAGGCCGATGGCCGCGCCCGACAGGCCGAAGGCCTTGGCCTCGCTGGCGTAGATCACCACGGTGGAGATGGCGCCCGGCCCGATCAGCAGCGGCATGGCGAAGGGCACGATCATCCGCTCGAATCGCTTGCGCGCATGGGCCCGGCCCTCGCCGGCCTCGCCCTCGCCGGCCCCGGAGAAGGTGGACACGAAGTCGTCGCGGCCATGTCCAGGCCGAGCAGGAACAGGATGATGCCGCCGGCGATGCGGAAGGCCGGCAGGGAGATGCCGAAGAAGGCCAGCAGGCTGACGCCGGTGAAGTAGAAGAAGGTCAGGAAGAACAGCACGAACAGGGCGATATAGATCGCGATCAGCCGTGAATCCTTGCCCCGCACCCCCGAGGTCGCGGCCGCGAACAGGGGCACGTTTCCGATCGGATCGATCAGGGCGAAGAGCGCGACGAAAAAGTTGACCGCGAAGTTCTGAGGGCTCATGGGACGGTCTTAGCCCAATTCGCCGCGTCCGCCGACCTCCCGTGCGAGGCCGCGTCAACCTGCCTGGAGTCCGCCCATGTCCAGTCTCGTCGCCGAGCTTCCCGTGAAGGCCGATCCGCGCCTGATCGTGCCGTTGGACCTGCCGACCACCGCCGAGGCGCAAGGGGTCGTCGAGGCCCTGGGCGAGGCGGTCAGCTTCTACAAGGTGGGGCTGGAGCTATTCGCCACCGACGGCATGGCGCTGGCCCGGGCGCTCAAGGCCCAGGGCAAGCAGGTGTTCCTGGACTGGAAGCTGCACGACATCGGCACCACGGTGCAGCGGGCCGCCGCCGTCCTGGCCGACACCGGCTGCGACCTCCTGACCGTGCACGGCGAGCCCCAGGTCATGGCCTCAGCTGTGCGCGGGCGCGGGCGCTCGGACCTGAAGATCCTGGCGGTCACCGTGCTGACCAGCCTGTCGGACGCCGACCTCGTGGAAATGGGCTATGCCGAGACCGCCAAGGCGCTGGTCGAGCGGCGCATTCACCAGGCGCTGGACGCCGGCTGCGACGGGGTGGTGGCCAGCCCGCACGAGGCGGCTCTGGCCCGCGCGATCGGCGGCAAGGACTTCCTGGTGGTGACGCCGGGCGTGCGGCCCGACTGGGCGGCCAAGAACGATCAGGCCCGGGCGGCGACCCCGGCCGACGCCATCAAGGCGGGCGCCTCGCACATCGTCTGCGGCCGGCCGATCACCGGCGCCAACGACCCCCAGGCCGCCGCGCGCCGGATCATCGCCGAGATGGCGGGGGCCTGAACCCCCGCCCCCTGATCACCAGCTCTTCGAGACCGAGAGCAGGATCCGCCGCTCGGCGGCGAGCCCCGTCGACTTGGCCTGGAACTGACCGTCGTCCAGCAGGTTCTGGCCGCTGAGCGCGAGGGTCAGTCCCGACGCCGTCTGGTATCCGACCCGGGCCGCCACCGAGGTGTAGCCGGCGACCGGTTCAAGCGTCTGGTTGGCGGTGTAGGAGTTGAACTTCGAAACGCTGTGGACATAGACGTCCGCCGCCCAGCGGTCATTGGTCCAGCCGACCGACAGGTTGCTGCGATATTTCGGACTGGTCTCACCGAACGCCGCCAGGCGCAGGATCGGGCTGTAGCCGGGGATCGGCTTGTCCTTGATGTCGACGTAGGTCGTGTCGGCGCTCCAGCGGAAGCCCGTCCCGAACTTGCCGGCGCCCGACAGCTCCACCCCCTTCATCTGCGACTTGCCGATGTTGAGATAGGTGATCGCCGGATAGGTCGTGGCCGTCGCCGGAATATCGATCTGGAACTTGGAGACCCCGCTCTTCACGTCCTCGGTGGTCTGGGCGAAGGCCTTGACCGCCACATGGGCGCGCAGGCTGCGCAGCTCGCGCTCATAGGCGACCTCATAGCTGGTCACGAGCGCAGGCTGCAGATTCGGATTGCCTAGGGTCGCCGTGCCCTTGGGCGGGGCGGTGGTGGGCAGCACCTGGCGCGAGCCCAGCTCCACCAGGGTCGGGGCCTGGACGCCGCGGGCGGCGGTGAGCCGCAGGGTGTCCGCGTCGGTCAGAGCGACGACCGCCCCGAGATTGGCGCTGACCTTGTCGATCGACTTGTCCCAGGCCGAGTTGCTGGTCACCAGCACGCCGGCGGGGAAGGTCCCCGTGCGGCTGAGCTTCAGGCTGTCCAGGCGGACCGCCGCCGTGAGCGCCACCGTCTTGCTGGTCTGCCAGTTCCACATGGCCGAGGGGGACCAGACGCGATAGCCGACCTCGCCGCCGGTCACCGGCGTCGTATTGACCTTGTTGTCGCGATATTCGAGCCCGAACCGGACGGTGTGGGCCGTGCCGATCTTGAGCAGGTCCTGCACCCGGGCCACCCAGATGGTGTTCTTGTAGTGCAGAGGCGCGGCGAGCGAATCGAGCTTGTTCACATAGGCCTGGGCCTGGATCGACCCAAAGGCGGTGTCGGCGTCGACCGTCGCCTTGGCGGAGCCGGTCTGCACCCGGTGGGCGACATAGGAATAGCTCGACAGCATCTCGGTCTGGCCGGAATTGGACCAGGAGGCCTCGACCCGCAGATCGGTCTTGGGCGCGAGTTCGCCGACCACGTCCAGCGCGGCCCGCGTCGCCCAGGGATTGGAGAGCTGGGAGGGCAGAATGGCCGGATTGCTGTTCGACCACTCGTCCTGCTTGTCGGCGCTGATCGAGAGCCGGCCGTGTAGGCTGCCGCCCAGGGCGTAGGTCTGGACCAGGCTGGCCGAGGCGTAGCCCAGGCCGCCGGCCTGGACCGTGGCGCTGTTGGCCGCGTCGAACTTCGGATTGTAGGTGATGATGTTGACCACGCCGGAGACGGCGTTGAAGCCGAACAGGGCGCTGTTGGGGCCCCGCACCAGCTCGATCTGGCGGATCTCCTCCAGGGCCACCGGCAGGGTGTGCCAGTCGGTGTAGCCGAAGTGGTCGAGATAGACCTGACGGCCATTGACCAGCACCAGCATCCGCGGCGACCGGGCCTGGTCGTAGCCGCGCACGCTGATCTCAGAGGCGCCGGCCGCGAAGGGCAGGATGTCGACCCCGGCGGTCCGCGACAGGATGGTCGGGATGTCGGTCGCCCCGGAGCGCTTGATGTCCGCGGCGGAGATGATGGTCATGTCGACCGGCGCTTCGGTAGAGCGCTGGGGCGAGCCGGTGGCCGAGGTGGTGACCGGCTCGTTGAACAGCTCCTGCAGGGAGCCGTAGTCGACGGATTGCGCGGCGGCCGGCAGGGCC
>NZ_JALDPT010000076.1 GCF_022695515.1 Phenylobacterium aquaticum | reverse complement strand
CGGCGTTCGGTCGCGGTGCTGGCGGCGGCGGCGGCCGTGTTGGCCTCGGTGGTGGCTTCGGCGGCCGCGGCGTCAGCCTTGTCGGCGGGCTTGCTGCAGGCGGCGGCGGACAGGGCGGCGACGGCGGCGCCGGCGACCATCAGCTTGCGAAGAACGTTGGAGGTCATGGGCTCAGGTCCTTGTGAGACTTTGATCGGAAGTGCGGGTGTCTGCGCCCATCTCAACCGCCGCAAGGCGGCCATGGCAAGCGCGGACCGGGACTATGGCCTGCTTTGCGTCCAGAACAAGTCCCCGGGTCACGGCCGCGTGATCACGTTTTTCGCCCCCGCAATCGCCCGAAATGCGGCCTAGAGACCGATCCCCGGGACGGCCTGGGCGAGGTAGGCGGCGTGGGCCGCCTCGTTGATCGTCACGACCTTTCGCGCGTCGAGATCGAAGCTGATCACCACGGCCTCGGCGCTGGCCCAGGGCGCGCCGCTGACCGGATCGACCATCCAGTGGAAGGCCCTGCGCGTGCGCCGGTCCGCCCCGCCAAAGCCCGAGCGCAGCTCGACATGGTCGCCGGCGCGCGGCCAGCCCAGGTGCAGCACCCGATATTCCAGCACGGCCCCGCCGATCCGCGGCGGCGTCTCGCCCGGCGCCAGGTCGGGGCCTGGCCGCGTCTCGCCGAACAGCCGGCCGACCCCGTCGGAGACCCGGCCGATGAACATCTCGCCGCGCATGCGGCCGAACACGTCGCACTCCTGGGGCTGAATCACGCCCAGCCCGATCCGCACGAGGCCGAGCTTGTCGGCCTGGGCCAGGCTGGCGGTCGCCTGGGCGGGGGCGAGGTCGATGCTGCGCGCGGCGGCATAGGGCGGGACCTCGACCTTAAGGCCGGCGGCGGCGTCGCGCACCCGCTGCGGCCAGGGAAAGGGGCGCAGGTCGCGGGCGGTGGCGTGGGCCACCACCATCTGGAAGGTCGCGGCCGGCTCGCCGTTCAGGTGGCGCATGACCAGCAGCAGGCGGGCGTCGGACTCGCCCAGCTCCACCACCCCTCCGGTCATGGTCAGGGCCGCCCCGGCGCGGGCCTCACGCAGGAACCGCATGTGCTTCTCGCGGACCACAAGGGTCGCCTCGCCTCCGGCCGAGAAGGCTCTGGGCATGCCCAGCTTGGCGGCCAATCCGCCCAGGCCCTCAAGCGCCTTGGCCACCCAGAAGCGGACGTTGAGATGCCCCATCTCGTCGCATTCCCAGGTGTTGACCCCGCCGCTCCAGATCTCCACGCCGTCGCTCAAGCCGCCATCCCCCATGATCAGGCGGCGAACTTAGGGGTTGGCGGATGTAACCAACAGGGCCCCTGGCGCGAATTCGCTTCCAGGCCGCATCCGTGGTCATCTGGCGCGCCGTTCCGGCCGTAGACAGGGGGACGCCTTAAGGCGGACCCTAAGGAGGGGGAGATCATGGCGACGCCGACCCGCGAGGTGCTGGTCTATCGACACACGGTGGCGACCCGCCTGACCCACTGGGTCAATGTGCTGGCCCTGCTGCTGTTGCTGATGAGCGGCCTGCAGATCTTCAACGCCCACCCGGCGCTCTATTGGGGCCAGAAGTCGACCTTCGCCCAGCCCTGGCTGGAGATGGGCATGATCGACCGCGGCGACCACGCCATCGGCGTCACCCAGATCGGATCGGTGCGGGTCGAGACCACCGGCCTGTTCGGCTATTCCGGCAAGGTCGGCAGCCAGGAGCCCCGCGGCTTCCCAGCCTGGGCCACGATCCCCAGCTATCGCGACCTCGCCGACGGCCGCCATTGGCACTTCTTCTTCGCCTGGGTCTTCGTGTTGAATGGCCTGACCTATTGGTCCGCGGGCCTGCTGAACGGCCACTTCCGCAAGGACCTGGCGCCGACCCGCGAACAGCTGACCCCCCGCCATCTGCTGCGGGAGATCGCCGACCACGCCCGGCTGCGGTTCCCCAAGGGCGAGGAAGAGCGCCACTATAACGCTCTGCAGAAGCTGGCCTATCTGGCGGTGATCTTCGGCCTGCTGCCGCTGATGGTGCTGACCGGCCTGACCATGTCGCCGGGCATGGACGCCGCCTGGCCCTGGCTGCCGCACCTGTTCGGCGGGCGGCAGTCGGCGCGCTCGATCCACTTCATCTGCGCCGGCCTGATCGTGGCCTTCGTCCTTGTCCACCTGGCCATGGTGGTGGCCGTCGGCGCCTTCAATTCCGTCCGGTCGATGATCACCGGCCGCTACGCCATCCGCCTCGAGGGAGACGCGTCATGAGCGACACCACGAATCGCCGCGGCTGGCTGAAGGGCCTGGCCGCCGGATCCGCCGGCCTGTTTCTGGCGGCCTGCGACAAGCTGAATGAAAGCCCCAAGGTGCAGAAGGGCCTGGCCTCGGCCCAGGGCCTGACGATGCGGGCCCAGCGCCTGTTCCAGAACCGAACGGCGCTCGCCCAGGAATTCACCCCCGCCGACATCGCCCGCGACTTCCGGGCCAATGGCTCGATCAGCCCCGCCGATCCCGCCTATCGCCAGCTCCTGACCACGGGCTTCAAGGACTATCGCCTGGTGATCGACGGCCTGGTCGAGCGGCCCCTGTCGCTCAGCCTCGCCGATCTGCGGGCCCAGCCGTCGCGGACCCAGATCACCCGCCATGACTGCGTCGAGGGCTGGTCGAGCATCGGCCAGTGGAAGGGCGCCCGCCTCGGCCCGCTGCTCGACCGGGTCGGGCTGAAGCGCGAGGCCCGCTATCTGGTCTTCCACTGCTTCGACAGCCTGGAGGAGACGCTCGACGGCTCGGGCCAGTACTATGAGAGCATCGACCTGGTCGACGGCTATCACCCCCAGACCATCCTGGCCTACGAGATGAATGGCCAGGTCCTGCCGGTCGCCCACGGCGCGCCTCTGCGGCTGCGGGTCGAGCGGCACCTGGGCTACAAGCACGCCAAGTATGTCTCCCGTATCGAGGCGGTCGCAGACTTCGCCCATATCGGCCAGGGCAAGGGCGGCTATTGGGAAGACCGCGGCTATGAGTGGTACGGCGGGATCTGAGGGCCGGCCCGTCCGGGAAGTTCACCCACTTGTTGAACAGGTCTTCTAAGCACATGAATTGCAAGTGTAATTCATGTGTAGGCCTGGAGTCGGCGATCAGTTCAGCCGCCAGATCGCGAAGTTCAGCACCGACGCGAAGCTGACCCAGGCGGCGTAGGGGACCAGCATCAGGCCGGCGGGCCGGTCGATGCGCCAGAAGGCGATCGCCGTGGCGATCACCGCGGCCAGCAGGACGGCGATCTCGGCCAGGGCCAGGTCCGGCCGGCGCAGGCCGAAGAAGATCAGGGACCAGGCGAGGTTCAGGCCCAGCTGGGCGGCATAGAGGGTGATGGCCCGCCGACGGACCGGGCCGGCCGGCGCGACCTCCCAGACCCGCCAGGCCGCGACCGCCATCAGGATGTAGAGGGTCGTCCAGACCGGCCCGAACACGGCGTTGGGCGGATTGAAGACCGGCTTGGTCAGGGTGACGTACCAGCTGGTGACGCTGGAAGCGGTGGCCAGGCCGCCGATCGCCCCGACCGCGAGCGCGAGGACGATGGAGATCACCGCCGGCAGCAGCCGCTTGGGCGCGCGGGGGGACAGGGTGTGGGTCGTCATGCTGCTGGCTCTCTGTGACGCTTGGCGCCGATGGCGGAGTAAATGCGTCCCGGTGAAATTCGATGCAATCCATCGTGCGCCGAGCGGCGGGGCTCCGGATCCCCACCTTCCAGTTACGATCAAAGACGCGGGGTGGATGATGACCTTAAGCAGTGTCTGGGTGTTTCACGGAGCCGGCGGTCGCTTCGCCTCAGCCGTGTTTGCGTCCGTGGACGCCGCGGAGGCATGGGTGGTTCAGCATGGTCTGACCGGAATTCTGACAGAGTACCTGCTGGACGTCGCACCGTATGAGTGGGCGCTGGAGAAGGGCTATTTCTCGCCGAGGGACGACAGTCAGAAGACGCCGGACTTCATTCAGAAATTTACCAGCGCGCACCAAAGGCACCTCCACTTTGAGGATGGTGTCAGGCAGGGTGGCGGGGTTTAGGGGGCTCGCGCCTGACCCAACGCGGCAAGTCGTAGCTGCCGATGGACGGGTGTCATCTTCTCAGCAAAGCGCGACATCAGGCGTGTTGCGCAGCCGCTATGCCACCCAAACCACTTGGCCATAGCAGCCTGCTTCTGTGACCTTCAGCCTTAGGAAGCTCGGCTTGGCGCCGTCTGCAGGCAGGACGGGGCTGCCCGGGTTGATGGCTGAGCCCTTCGTCCCGAACCGGGCTTCGTCGGCACGATGGGTATTCGCGTGCAGCAGCACGTCTACCGGCCCTCCGAATAGGCGATTGCAGGCGTCCGCAGAGCGATCAGCAGCGACGAAGGGGTCACAGCCAGCGGCTAGCCCGGCGGCCTGGGCATCGAACACGCATCCGATCCGGTAGCCGGAGCCCTCAAGCACTCGGGTGACGTGGTGGGTGCGGAGATCGTATTCATCGTCGCGGCCCCGGACGCCGAGAACGGGTGCGATCTCCTCAAGTTGGTCGAGTCCAGACCTCTCACCCATATCGCCAAGGGTGACGATCAAGTCCGCGCCTTGCAGCCGGGGTAACAAGGCCGCAGGAAACTGGGGCCCGCCCCCGTGGATGTGGCAGTCGGCGAGCACAGCCAGGTTGGCGCCCTCCAACGGCAATCTCCAAACCGAGTCTGACATGGCTTGGTCTCTCGACTCCGGACCTGTTTGAATAGGATCCATCTTCCCACTGGACCCCGCTGCCTCCAAGCTGAAGCAGATTGGAGGTCTTCCCAATGCACCCCACCCTTCAGACCGACCGCCTGATCCTCCGCGTGCCCGTCCAGGCTGACCTCGACGCCGGGTGGGCGGAGTTTCATGGGGATGAGGCGTCCATGCGCTGGCTGGGCGGGGCCATGCCGCGCAGCGTCGCCTGGCGGGCCCTGGCCCAGGTGGTGGGGATGTGGGGCCTGCGGGGCTTCGGGCCGTTCTCGGTGATCGAGAAGGCGACTAGCCGCTGGGTCGGCCGCGTCGGGCCCTGGGAGCCGGAGGAGTGGCCCGCGCCGGAGGTGGGCTGGATGCTGCACCGCTCGGCCGAGGGGCGCGGCTATGCGACGGAAGCCGCCGAGGCCTGTCTGCGCTATGTGTTTGACGATCTGGGCTGGGCTCGGGTCACCCACATGATCCACCCCGAGAACCTCGGCTCCCAGGCGGTGGCCCAGCGGCTGGGCGGGCGGCTGCTGGAGGAGGTCCGGCTGCCGGCGCCCTTCGACGATCATCCGACCGGGATGTGGGGCCAGAGCGCCGAGGAATGGCGCGCGGCGCGGGGGCGGACCGCCTAGGGCCGCGGGTCGCGCTTGGCGGCGACGCGCAGGCGCAGCGCATTGAGCTTGATGAAGCCGGCGGCGTCGCGGTGGTCGTAGGCGACCTTGCCCTCCTCGAAGGTGACCAGGTCCTGGTCGTAGAGGGAGTAGGGGCTGGTGCGGCCGATGATGCTGACATTGCCCTTGTAGAGCTTCACCCGGACCTGGCCGGTGACCATGGCCTGGCTGTGGTCGATGGCCGCCTGCAGCATCTCGCGCTCGGGCGCGAACCAGAAGCCGTTGTAGATCAAGCTGGCGTACTTCGGCATCAGCTCGTCCTTCAGGTGCATGGACCCGCGGTCGAGGGTGATGCTTTCAATGCCCCGGTGGGCGGCGAGCAGGATCGTGCCGCCGGGGGTC
>NZ_JALDPT010000075.1 GCF_022695515.1 Phenylobacterium aquaticum | reverse complement strand
CGCGCCGCCGCCGCGCAATCCGGTCCGCCAGGCGCAGGGACGGCTGGCGCTCGCCCTGGCCGCCGAGCCCGACGCCGAGGCCGACGCGAACGGCTGGCGCGACTTCTAGCGACCTTTCCCGCCATCCGACGGACCGCCCGTCGCGGCGGGCGTCCCAGAGGACTTGCCTTGGACAATGTGATCCGCTTTCCGCCGCGGGGCCGGCCGGCCGCCAACCGCCTGGGCCTGGTGACCGCCGCGCTGTGCCTGCTCGGCGAGCCGGCGCGGGCCGACGAACTTTCCGTCCTTCTGCAGGCCGCGGGCTTGGCGCGGGTCGAGGACCTGACCCCCGCCGCGGTGACCGAGATCCTGAACCGCCATGGCCCGGCGGCGGCGGCCTTTCCCATGTTCCGGCGGGTCTCGGTCGGCGGGGCCGAGGCCTGGGCCTTCGCCCGCGACTACCGGACCCTGTTGCGCGAGGCCGGCATCGCCGCCCCCCTGAGGGAGACGGTGGGCGGCGACCTTGAGGCTCTGCCCGACCTGATCGCCGCCCGCGGCTTGCTTGCCCGCGCCGCCGGTCTAGACAGGACGGCGCACGCCCAAGGAGCCGCCGATGATCCCCGATGATGACGACGACGCCGACGGCGGCGGGTTCGATGTCGATGACTGGACCCGGCTGGTCGCCTTCACGGGCGCGGTGGCGACGCTGGACGACGTCCAGGCTCGGCGCGCGGTCTTCGCGCTCGGCGACACCGACGAGGCCCGGGTGCTGGAGATGGACCTGCCCCAGCCGCTGATCTGGTGGGAGGACGACGGCGAGCAGGCCGCCGTGGCCGTGCAGGCCGAGACCCATGTAGGGCCCGACGGCGAGGTCATGGAGGTGCTGGGCCTGATCCTGCCCGACGGCGACTCGGCCGTGGCCCTGCTGGAGGACTGCGACCTGGTCGACGACACCGACCCCACCTGGCGCGACCTCGTCGCCGGCGCGGTGGACGGGGCGGCGGAGGACTAGGTGCGGCGCCCACTCCCGCCTTGCCAGTCGCCCGCGTCGGACTAGGGTCCTGCCTCTGAGTAAAGGGGGACCCCATGCGTCATCTGTCCGGAGCGCGGCGCTCGCCGCCCTGATCCTCGCCGCGCCGGTCGCGGCCGCCCAGGCCCAGGCGCCGGCGCCGGCCGTCTCCGCGCCGCCCACCGCCGAGGACGCCCGCTTCATCGCCTTCCTGGACGGAGAGTTCGCCCAGGAGCTGACGATGCGGCCGCAGCTCGCCACCCGGCTGGGGCTGAAGGAGGGCGAGGACCAGCTGGACGACATCAGCGACGCGGGCCTGCTCAAGCGGCTGGAATGGCGGCGCGCCAGCGTGGCGGCGATGAAGGCCCAGTTCGACCGGGCCAAGCTGTCGCCGGACGCCCAGGCCAATTACGACATCTGGGCGCTGGAGCTCGACCGCGCCGAGGTGTCCTACAGGTTCCGTCGCTATCAGCCGCCGTTCTATTCCTTCCTCTATTCGGTGCATTCGGAGCTGCCGAACTTCCTGATCAACACCCATGTGGCGCGCGATCGCTCGGACATGGCGGCCTATGACGCGAGGCTCAGGGCCATACCGGCCGTGCTCGACACCGCCATCGCCCAGAGCAAGCTGTCGGCCGTGCAGGGGATCCGCGCGCCGCGCTTCGAGGTGGAGCGGGTGATCGCCGGCAGTCGCACGATCATCACCGGCGCCCCCTTCACCGACGGCCCGGACTCGCCGCTCTGGGCCGACGCCAAGGCCAAGGTCGCCAAGCTCACCGCCGCCGGCAAGGCCACCCCCGCCGAGGCCGAGGCCATGCTGGCCGACGCCAAGGCCGCCCTGCTCTCCATCGCGCCCGCCTATCAGCGGGTGATCGCCTGGGGGGAGGCGGAGTTGCCCACCGCCCCCAGCGGCAAGGTCGGCGCGATCTCCCTGCCGGGCGGCGCCGACTGGTACGCCGCCGCGCTCAAGCTCAACACCACCACCGACATGACGGCCGAGCAGGTGCACAAGACCGGTCTGGCCGAAGTGAAGCGGATCGAGGCGGCCCAGGATGCGCTGGCCCGCCAGGCCGGGTTCGCCGACCGCCAGGCCTTCTATGACGCGCGGGCCAAACTCTATCCGCCCAAGCCCTGGACCGATGATCTGCGGGCGGACTATCTGGCCCGCGCCAATGCGGCCATCGCCCATACCCGCACCCTGCTGCCGCAATGGTTCGGCCTCCTGCCCGCCTACAAGGTCGAGGTGGTGCGCGAGCCGGCCTTCAGCGAGGTGGCGGGCGGCGCGGCCCACGCGGCCGGCCCCAGCCCCGACGGAACGCGGCCGGGGCGGGTCTATGTCCACCTCTTGGGCCAGACCGACGATCCGGCCGACCTCTACAACCTGATGTGCCACGAGGGCATTCCCGGCCACGTGCTGCAGGGCGACATCCAGGTGCGCCAGACCGGCACGCCCAAGTTCCGCAAGGGCTATGGCTATGTCGCCTATGGCGAGGGCTGGGCGCTCTACACCGAGGCCCTGTGCAAGGAGATGGGGGTCTATCCCGACGTCGCCGCCGACTTCATGCGCCTGGACGCCGAACTGTTCCGCGCCGCCCGCCTGGTGGTCGACACCGGCATCCACGCGCAAGGTTGGACCGAGGACCAGGCCGTCGACTACATGATCAAGACCGGCCGTCGCCCGCCCGACCAGGCCCGCTCAGAGGTGCGCCGCTACATCACCCTGCCGGCCCAGGCCACGGGCTACAAGATCGGCATGCTGAAGATCATGGCCCTGCGGGCGGAGGCCGAGAAGGACCTCGGGCCGAAGTTCGACATCCGCGGCTTCCACGACCTGGTCGTGGGGGCGGGGTCGATGCCGTTGAGCGTGCTGGAGCGGCGGGTGCGGGATTGGGTGGCGGGGAGGAAGTAGGGGGGCTCACAGCTTCGGGGGCTATCCCATGCACATGACGTGGTTTGAGCGCCTGACCGGATTTCCGGAGCTTGCATATGTCGACACGAAACGCCGATTGAAGGTCGTCGACGGCAGGTTGTTTTCGGAGAACAGTCCGAATTCATATGGTGTGGGGCGGTTCGAACTCTTGAGCCTTGAGGCGCTGCGACGCCTGTCTGCAGGGGCCTCATTGCCCCGCGGCCAAATTTCGGTGCGGAACCTCAGCGGCGATGCGCGGACATTCCACCAAATCGCGGGATTTCAAGGAGCCCTTTTTCAAGTCGCGTCGCAGTTCAACATGCTCGAGATGATCTCGCCGCGCGTCACGCCGGAGGACGGCGTCTCAAACTACGAACACGACGAGACCCAAGGGCCAGCCTGCGCCATCGCTGCCGGCGCGGCTACGATCTATCGCAACTACTTCGTACCGATAGGTGACCAGTTCGGCCAAACTGCCGATCGTCAGCTGGACGGTCTAGCGGGCGTCGCCCAGGTCCTGGGGGAAGTCCTTGGAGTCGCACCTGAAGCCTTGTGGCGTATGCAAAACGGCTACGCTCTCTGTGAGGCAGGGGCGCTACGCCGGATCGGAGCCGCCCTCGCAGCACAATCGCGACTCGCAGACGAGATCCGCCAGCGGCTTTCAATCGGACTGCAGTGGGATGTGGAGGTCACCGACACGGCCCGCGCCGCTCCTCAGTTCGTCTCGCAGGCCTTCTGCTCGGCCCTGCCAGTGGCCTACACCTCAATCGATCAATCGGAGTGGGCGCCGTTCGCCCAAATCATTCTTGAGGCGGCCTATGAGGCTACCTTGAGTGCGGCCGCGCTCAATGCGGCCCGAGGCGCGTCCAACAAAGTTCTGCTCACGCGATTGGGCGGCGGAGCATTTGGCAACAATGCGAGCTGGATTGATGCCGCAATGTCGCGAGCACTTCGGCTTCACCGCAACCTCGATCTCGAGGTGTTCATCATCAATTTAGGCGTGCCGGCAGGCTCGATGCTGGAACTGGCCCACGCGTTCGCACCTCGTGGAACATAGCGATTGCAGGCACATCGCGCGGCTGCTGCGAAGGTGCGGCGATCAGGAACGGCGCCCCCTCCAGCCCACATCCCAACGATCAAACCCCTGCCCCGCCACTTCCTCAAGGACGGCGCTGGCGCGCCGCCGCGGGGCGGCCGCCTGCGGCGGTCCTTGACCAAGCGGCGGGGCGGGGCAGGGGGCTTGGCGTGGAGATTGAGTGGCGTGGTCGGAGCGGAACTCCCGGATCGCGACAGGATCTCACCCGGGCAGGTATGTCAGTTCAGCAATTTGGGGGGCGCTGGGAGACCGGCGGGAGTGGAAAAAGTCGTAACGTCCCGCCCACCGGCTGCGAACAGCAGAGGCAGATCAGCCCACTGCCCCTTGAAGTCCCTCAAGTGGGTCGTGACCTGCTGCATGATGGCAAGATCGTCGGAGGTCCAGGCGGACAGGTCATCGACAATCGCCTCGCGTGGCCACTCGGGGTGAGCCTGCGCCAAATCGAATAGCTTGAGGTGGACTGAGGCCATAGAGGCTGGCGCGGGACTAACGGTCTGAAATACGGCCAAGCGGTCAGCGGACAAGGACATGACTAGATCGAAGCGATGCCGCTTTGTGCTAGCGCCTAAGAGGTCTCGTTCGGTATCCAACTGCGCGCTTGGGAACAGGATCCTTAGTCGATCAATGGTGCGGCTCACTAGTTCGCGCTCTTGGCGCCGCGCTCGGGCGGCCAGTGCTTCGGCGACCAGCGCACGACTAGCGTCGGCGACGTAGGAAATCGCGGCGCCTATCTGGTCTGCCGCGACGGCTGTGAGTTGGAAGGCGCCATCTTGGAATGAGAGGCCGCGGGTCTCTGCAATCTCATGAGCCCGGCGTACGTCCCCGCGGGTGAAGTCGTGGAGACCCAGATGCAGCATTGCCTCACGGGCCGCCCCTGCGTCGGAGACTACAAAGGCCGCCCCAGCTTGGCGGACCAAGACGGTCGCCACACCCCCGCCCGGTAAGAGGGTCGTCGTTGAGACGCGGGTATCCTGGGTCGGAGACGAACCAGCTGCGTCCAATACATTTTTCAGGTCGAGCTCAATGACGCTCATAGCAGCAGCGGCTCCCAAGGCGGGGGCGGAATATCGCCGACTATATGGCAAATCCCCATGAAGATCGTTAGCGCTTCGGCGAAGGATGAAGGCTCTAGCGACAATGGCTCTCCGAACGACAGATTGTCTCCCACTGACCTGGGCCATGCCCGGTTCAGGCTCCAAGAATGAAGTCGGCTGACGCCAGGGGCGAGGGTGATCCCGCGAACCGACTTAGGCCCCATCCCTCCAAAGGGATTTTGATGGGCATGGTCCGGCTTGATGGACAGGCGGGTAATCGGTCGCCCATCGTAAACCAGTGAGCAGCCGCCACGTTGCGGATCTGTGTTCAGGGTAGCGTGGGCATATAGAGCCAGCCCTCCTACAATCCCTTCAGTCGCGAGAGGCGCTACAAACTTGACGACAGCCGGACCGCTGTCCCGCACCCAATTAGGCTCACGGATCAGAGCTTTTGGTGCAGCCAGCAGGTCGTCAATCCGTGCTGCGTCAATCATATAGCACGGCCCCCTCTCCGCGCTCGCCGCTATACAACCTAGACGCTATGCCCAACTGCGCAAGCAATTCTGGTTCCGGGATATCGCCAAGCTTCGCAATCCGGAGCGATGAGTGTTGCACGATAATGTTCATGAAATGTTCTTGCACCCCCGCGCGATTTGCGGCATGATCTCCGCACCTTCCGGGCCTGCGCGCTGAGCGCGGCGGCGGACGGGTTCCTGACAATCTGAGGCTGGCGAGGTCGGCATGGACTTGGCGTTTGGCGCGTCTGAGGGCGCGGAGCTGTGTGTGGGTGTGGGTGTGGGTGTGGTCTGGAGTCGGGTGCGGAGGCGGAGCCGGTCGCGCGCGCGGTGCCCGGCCTGGGGGGATTGGTGGTTCGGCCGCCGCAGGACCCTCCGCCGCCGGCGCGGTGGCCTCTGTCGGGGGTGGGGCCGCGGGGCGATATTCCCAGGTCCGAGATCGAGGTGCTGCAGGCGCCGCGGCTTGCCGCCGCCGGCGGCGGGCCGGGGTCGGCGGGGGCCCGTATGGTGCGCTGGTCTCCGGCCCTGGCCGC
>NZ_JALDPT010000074.1 GCF_022695515.1 Phenylobacterium aquaticum | reverse complement strand
GGCCCTGGCCCACCCGGCCTGGGCCGACGAACCGCCGCGCGCTCAGCGCGGCTGACGCCGCCCGGCCGGCCGCGGCGGACGCGACGCGGCGACCGAGGTCGAGCAGGTGGTCGTCACCGCGCGTCGGCGCGAGGAAAAGCTGCAGGACGTGCCGATCACCGTCTCCGCCGTGTCCGGCCGGGCGCTCGCAACCGAGCGCATCGACCGGGTCAGCGAGTACGCCGCCAAGCTCTCCAACTTCGGCGCCCTGCAGCAGAACACCCGCGTCTCCACCCTCACCATCCGCGGCGTGGGCGGCAACGCCAACAGCGACGGCTCGGAATCCGGCGTCGGCCTGATCGTCGACAATGTGGTCTTCACCCACCCGGGCTTCAGCTGGCTGGACTTCGTCGATCTCGATCACATCGAGCTGGCCCGCGGCCCCCAGGGCACCCTGCTCGGCAAGAACACCACGCTCGGCGCCCTGATCGTCACCACCAAGGCGCCGTCCTTCACGCCCGAGGCCACGGCCAGCGCCACCCTGGCCAACCGCAATCGCAAGCAGGTCCGGCTGAACCTCTCCGGCCCGCTGGTCGGCGACACGCTGGCCGCCCGCCTGACCTATTACAACGACCAGGGCGACGGCTGGATCACCAACCGGCACGACGGGAAAAAGTACCTCGACACCAACCGCTGGGCGGTCCGCGGCCAGCTGCTGTTCCAGTCGGGCGGCTTCACCGACCGGCTGATCGCCGAGCACTACGCCACCCGCGAATATAACAACTTCTATCCGCCGGTCGGCGACCCCCTGACCTACGCCAATGGGACCGCCCGCAATGGCTGGGCGCGCAAGGTCCAGACCAATCTCGGCTACACGCCCAGCTACGACGTGACCTCCAACGCCGACCTGGACACCCAGGAGCGCATCGTCTCGCGCACCGACGGCGTCTCCAACCAGGCCGACTGGAAGCTGGGCGAGCACACCCTGACCTCGGTCACCGCCTGGCGCCGGCTCTATTTCCGCCCCTATAACGACAGCGACGCCACCCCCTATCCGGTCTTCCGCGCGGGCTATGACGTCGACGTCAACCAGTACTCCCAGGAGATCCGCCTCGCCTCGCCCACCGGCGGCGCCTTCGACTATCAGGTCGGGCTCTTCGCCCTGCGACAGGACGTCCTGTCCAACTATCGCGTCCGGTTCCTGGGCAAGGCGAGCGCCTTCTTCCTCAGCCCCGCCCTGCCGGCCGCCATTCTCGACGGGGTGGAGTCCGACCAGGTCGGCCGCGCCCGCACCTTCTCCGGCGCCGTCTTCGGCCAGGGGACCTGGCATGTGGACGACAAGCTCTCGGTCACGGCGGGCCTGCGCTACACCTCGGAAAAGAAGCGCGCGTCCGACACCTCCCTCAGCTTCGGCGGCGCGACCCTGCCCGCGGCGCTCGCCCCCTACCGCCTCGCCGTCACCGGCGCGGCCTATTCGGTCGGCCAGGAGGTCACCAAGGGCCAGGTCTCCTGGCTGATCAACCCGGCCTACAAGTTCAGCGACACCGTCCTGGGCTACGCCTCGATCAGCCACGGCGAGAAGTCCGGCGCCGCCAATCTCGGCGCCAAGGTCGGCGACCGGGTGATCATCGATCCGGAGAAATCCACCGACTACGAGGCGGGTCTCAAGACCACCCTGCTGGGCGGCCGCGCCACCCTGAACGGCGATCTCTACTGGAACGAGATCGACGGCTATCAGGCCACCCTGGTCGATCCCACCGGCTCCACCAGCCGCTCCTACCTCGCCAATGTCGGCAAGGTGCGGATGCAGGGCGTCGAGCTGGAGGGCCAGCTTCAGGCCAACGAGCGTCTGAACCTCTCCTTCAGCGCCGCCTATAACGACGCCGAATATGTCTCCTACCGGAACGCCCCGCCGCCGGTGGAGCTGACCTATGCCGCGCGCCGACCTCGGTCGACCTTTCCGGAACCCGCGTGCCCAACGCGCCCAGGGTCACCGGCCAGGTCAGCGCCAACTACGCCCATCCCCTCGGCGACCTGACCTTCTTCGCCTATGGGACCCAGACCTGGCGCAGCGCGACCTTCACCCACGCCCTGTCGAGCTACGGCCGCCAGGAGGCCTACGGCCTGACCAATCTGGGCCTGGGCCTGCGCACCGCCGACGACAAGTACGCGATCCAGCTCTGGGCCAAGAACCTGTTCGACAAGCGCTACGCCGCCGCCTTCGGCGCCGCCACCGCCTCGACCCCCTACATCGAGATCCTCGGGGATCCGCGCACCTTCGGGGTGACGCTGACCGCCAAGGCGTTCTGACCCTCCGCCGGGGGCGAGCGATCGCCTCCGGCGCCTTCCTCCCGGGAGCACCGTCATGTCCAAGCGTCACATCCGGCTCGGCGCCTTCCTGTTCGGGGTCGGCCACCACCTGGCCGCCTGGCGGGCGCCCGAGGTCGATCCGGCCGCCTACACCCGCTTCGAGCACTTCCGCGACCTGACCCTGTCGGCCGAGCGGGCCGGGTTCGACGCCGTGTTCTTCGCCGACAATGTCGCCCTGCCCGGCGCGCCCCTCGACGTGCTCAGCCGCGGCGCCCAGGCCTATTACTGGGAGCCGCTGACCCTGCTGGCGGCCCTGGCCACCCAGACCGACCGCATCGGCCTGATCGCCACGGTCTCCTCCACCTATCTGCCGCCCTATCACCTGGCCCGGAAGTTCGCCTCCCTCGACCACCTGTCCAACGGCCGGGTGGGCTGGAACCTGGTCACCTCCGGCTCCGACGCCGAGGCCCGCAATTTCGGGCTCGACCACCAGCTCGGCCACGCTGACCGCTACGCCCGCGCCCGCGAATATATCCAGGTGGTCCAGGGCCTGTGGGACAGCTGGGACGACGACGCCCACCTCTTCGACAAGGCGGCCCAGCGGGTCTTCGACCCTGCCAAGGTCCGGCCCCTGAACCATGTCGGCCAGCACTACGCCGTCGCCGGCCCCCTGCAGTCAGCCCGCCCCGTCCAGGGTCATCCGGTGATCGTCCAGGCCGGCTCCTCCGACGACGGCAAGGACCTCGCCGCCGCCTCCGCCGAGGTGGTGTTCACCGCCCAGCAGGACCTAGCCGAGGCCCGCGACTTCTACGCCGATCTCAAGGCCCGCGCCGCCGCCTGCGGCCGCGCGCCTGACCAGATCCTGGTCATGCCCGGCGTCATGCCCTTCGTCGCCGCCACGGAGGCGCAAGCCCGCGCCAAGCTTGAGCGGCTCCAGGCCCTGGTCGATCCGAAGGCCGCCCTGCGCCTCCTGTCCGGCTTCCTGGGGGTCGACGCCTCGGGCTTCGATCTCGACGCCCCCCTGCCCGACCTGCCGGTCACCGAGGGCTGGCAGAGCCGCCAGAAGCTGTTCGCCGACCTGACGGCGCGCGAGGGTCTCACCGTCCGCGACCTGCTCGACCGCGTCGTCCCGGCCCGGGGCCACAAGGTGGTGGTTGGCGATCCCGGCCAGGTCGCCGACCTCCTGGAGGACTGGTTCGCCGGCGGCGCCGCCGACGGCTTCAACATCCTGCCCGCCACCCTTCCCGGCGGCCTCGACGACTTCAACGCCCTGGTCGTCCCCGAACTGCGCCGCCGCGGCCTGATCTCCGACCAGCCCGAGGGCGCCACCCTGCGCGACCATCTGGGCCTCGCCCGCCCGGCGGCCCGCGTCCCCGAACCTTCTCTGGAACCCAAGGAGAGCCTCCATGAGCGCTGACGGCAATCTCGACCTCCACCTCGACATCCGCCCCGTCGCCGGCCGCATCGGCGCCGAGATCGCCGGCGTCACCCTCTCGGGCGACCTCGACGACGCGACCGTCGCCGCCCTCGAGGCGGCGCTCGCCCGCCACAAGGTGCTGTTCTTCCGCGACCAGGGCCACCTGACCGACGCGACCCAGGAAGCCTTCGCCGCCCGCCTCGGCCAGCCGGTCGCCCACCCGACCGTGCCGGTGGCCCGGGGCTCGAACTATCTGCTGGAGCTGAATTCCGAGCACGGCGGCGGCCGGGCCAACGCCTGGCACACCGACATCACCTTCCTGCCCGCCTATCCCCGCGCCTCGATCCTGCGGGCCGTGGTCTCGACGGCGTCCGGCGGCGACACGGTCTGGGCCAACACCGCCGAGGCCTATGAGCGCCTGCCCGCCGGGCTGAAGGCGCTGGCCGACAACCTCTGGGCCGTCCACACCAACGCCTATGACTATGCGGCCGCCAAGCCCAATGCCAAGGCCGAGGACATCGCCCGCCACCGCAGCGTCTTCGCCTCCACCGTCTATGAGACCGAGCATCCGGTGGTCCGTGTCCATCCTGTCACCGGCGAGCGTCACCTGCTGCTCGGCCAGTTCGTGAAGGGCTTCACCGGCTATTCCACCCCGGACTTCCAGCGGCTGTTCGACATCCTGCAGGACCATGTGACGGCGCTGGAGAACACCGTCCGCTGGCGCTGGCGGGCCGGCGACGTGGCCATCTGGGACAACCGCGCCACCCAGCACTATGCGATCAACGACTATGGCGATCAGGCCCGGGTCATGCGCCGCGTGACGCTCGCCGGCGATGTGCCGGTCTCCATCGACGGCCGCACCAGCCGGGTCATCCGTCCCGAGCCGGTGGCCCTGGCCGCGGAATAGGGATTCCCGTCGCCAGAAGGTCGCGCCCGCGCTCGACCTTCTGGCGACGATTGCCAAGCTTCAACTTTTGCGCATAGTTAACGCTCTAGGTGAGGAGCGATGCCGTGCGCTTAATGAGTGTATTGGGCCGCTGCGCCGCAATCGCCGCAGTCGTGTCTCTGTCCGGGTGCGCGCTGCTGGAGCCCTATCCCGGCCCCGCCATGAAGGGCGCCGAATACAAGCCGTTCACCGACGCCCGGGTCAACGACCCGTCCCTGTCAGACGCGACGGTGGTCAGGAACGCCCGCGACTACGCCAGCGCCATGACCGCCGCCTACTGGCATGCGGCGGGCGACCATGCCCGGGCCAAGACCTTTGGAACCCTGGGCCTGGGCGCGGCCGGCGCGGCGGCGGGGTTCGAGGCCGCCAAGGGCCGCAGCCACGGCAATGACCTGATCGCCGGGATCGTGCCGGTCAGCGCCGCGGCCTTCGCCGTCGGGGGGCTGCTGATCTCGCCCCAGCGCCAGCAGGTCTATCTGGCCGGCGCCACAGCCACCCTCTGCGCCCGTGACCGCACGGACGGCTACATGCCCCCCGCCGAGTTGGAGCCCTATCTCGAACTGGACCCCAAGCTCCGCAAGGGCGACGCCACCGGCCTGGTGACCGAGACGGTGAGCGTCCGCAGCCTGCTGGCCGACTTCCAGCAGACCCGCAACACCCTGACGGAGGCCCGGCTGGCCGCCAAGGACCAGGAAATCCAGCTGGCCGACGCCCAGGCCAAGGCCCGGGGCGCGCGGGCCCGGCGGGCCGCGAGCGACAGCCATCAGGCCGCCGCCAACCGGCTGACCGCCATCACCGGGATGATCACCACCGCCGACAGCCTGATCAAGGACGCCACCGACGCCCTGGCGGAGGCCGACAGCGCGGTGGATGGCCTGGCCTCCTATTCCGGCCGTCGCCGCAAGGCGGGCCTAGGCCTGGGCGCCGAGGTGGATCGCATCCGCGCCGCGGTGAACGAGCAGGTCCAGCGCACCGAGCCCGACGTCCAGGCGATCAAGACCAGCCTGGGCGGCCTGTTGCAGCCGACGCCCACCAGCCCGCCCGCGACGCCGGCCAAGGTCCAGGGCCTGGTCGAGGCCAATGCCGATATCGCCACCCTGAGAGGCGGGGCGGCCCTGCGCCAGGCGGCCCTGACCCTGTCGGCCCACGCCCAGCTGGCGCGCCGCGCCCTGCTGAGACTGCAGGCCTCTGAATCCGCCGACGCGCAGTCGGCCAATTGCGCGGTCGCCAATGTCACCGGGCTCACGGTCGTCGCCCCCTCCAGCCCCCTGACCATCGGCCAGGGCGAGCTCGACATCTCCGTCTATACGCCGGGCCAGGCGCCGGCGGTGCAGATCGACGGCGACGCCGCCGGGATCACCAGCGAGGTGATCTCCAAGGACGCCGCCCACAACGGCTTCCAGGTGCGGTTGAAGGCCGCCGCCGAGGCCAGCCCCGGCCACGCCGTCCTGATCGTCCAGGCCGGCGGCCAGCAGCAGATCGCCCCCTTCGAGGTCGTCGCCGCGCCCGCCAAGCCCGCCGCCAAGCCGGCTGCCGCCACGCCTGCATCCCCCGCGGCGGCGGCCGGGGC
>NZ_JALDPT010000073.1 GCF_022695515.1 Phenylobacterium aquaticum | reverse complement strand
CGCCGCCGTCGCGGACGCCGCGGGGACGAACCACGCGCCGCCGAGGAGCCCCGCGCCCCACGCGCGCCGGAACCCCTGCGCGCCGACGAGGAAGACGATGGCCATGGCGGCCGCCGTCGCCGTCGCGGCCGCCGCGGCGGTCGCCGGATGCGCGACGACAGCCGTCCCGCCGACGTCTTCGCCTGGACGCGCCCTTGGGTGCCCTATGGCGACGATCCGTTCGTCTGGCACGATCCGGCGGAAGACTTCCGCGCTCCGCCGCCGGCCAATGACCGTGCGCCCGCCCCGGCGCCGGCCGCCGCCGCCGCCGAGACCGCTCAGGCGGTGTCGCCGATGATCGCCCCGGCCACGGAAGGCGACGACATCTGGGTCGAACTGCCGGCGATCGAGGACAAGCCCAAGAAGGGCCGCGCCCGTCGCGGTCGTGGCGGACGCGCCGCCGCGGCTGAGGTCGATGCGGTCGCCGAGGCCCCGAGGTGGTCGCGCCGAGGTCGAGGTCGCCGAAGGCGCTCCGTCCGAGCCGGACCCCATCGCGGTCGCCGAGGCGGAAGAGGCGCCGGCCAAGCCGGCCCGCGCCCGCCGCAGCCGCGCCAAGGCCGCGCCCGCCGCCGAAGCCATGGCCGAGGCCGTCGTCGAGGAAGCTCCGGTCGAAGCCGAGGTCGCCCCTGCCCCGGCGCCGGAACCTGTCGTCGAGGCGGCCCCGCCCGCCCCGCGCGAGCCGGATCCGGCCGAGATCGTCGCCCCGCCGGCGGCGCCCAAGAGAGGCTGGTGGCGTCGCGGTTGACGCTATAGGGTTGGGGTCGGGGAGCGGCGCTTAGGAGTTCTTGAGAAGCATGGTCTCCCCGACCCGAACGCCCCTGCGTATGGCCCTGGCGGCGGCGCTGGCGGTCAGCCTGACCGTCCGCCCGGCGCCCGCCGCCGCTCAGGACGACAATGTCTCCCTGATCCGGGACACCGAGATTGAGGACATTCTGCACGACGACGCCGCGCCGCTGTTCGACGCGGCCGGGCTGGACGCCAAGTCAGTCCACATCCTGCTGATCGGCAGCTCGGACCTGCAGGCCTTCGCCGCGCCGGGGACCATGGCCGTCTATACCGGCCTGATCCTGGAATCGAAGTCGCCCAACCAGCTGCAGGGCGTCATGGCCCACGAGATCGGGCACTTGGCCGGCGGCCACTCCGCCCGCTCCGACGACATGTCCCATGCGGGCCTCAAGCCCTTCCTCCTGACCATGGGCCTGGGCGTGCTGGCCGCATTGGCGGGCAACGCCGAGGCCGGCGCGGTGCTGGCCGGCAACGCCGGCTACTTCGGCACCCTGGGCGCCCTGGGCTACAGCCGCGAACAGGAAAGCCGCGCCGACCAGGCGGGCGCCACCTATCTGGAGAAGGCCGGCCTGTCGGGCCGCGGCCTCGTCGAGTTCTTCGACAATTTCCGCTACCAGGAGGTCTTCCAGGAGGCCCGGCGGTTCCCCTATTTCCGCAGCCACCCCCTGTCGTCAGACCGGATCGAGGCCCTGCGCGCCCGGGTCGAGAAGCTGCCGCACTACGCCCAGGTCGACACGCCCGAGGCCATGGCCAAGCACGCCATCATGAAGGCCAAGCTGCAGGGCTTCATCAATCCGACCATCGCCATGGCCAAGTGCGGCGACAAGGATCAGGACTATCCGACCCAGTACGCCTGCGCGATCGCCTACTACCAGCTGCGCGAGCCGGACAAGGCGCTGAAGCGGCTGGAGACCATGCTCGCCGACCAGCCCAACAATCCCTACCTCTGGGAGCTGAAGGGCCAGATCCTGTTCGAATTCGCCCGCGCCCCCGAGGCCGAGGCGCCCCAGCGCAAGTCCGTCGCTCTGAAGCCCGACGCCCCGCTTCTGCGGGTCAATCTCGGCCAGACCCTCATCGCCCTGCCCGACAAGGCCAAGATCGAGGAAGGCGTGCAGGAGCTGAAGAAGTCGCTCGACCAGGACGGCGACAACGCTGTCGCCTGGCGGCTATTGGCCGAAGCCTATGCGACCCAGGGCAAGGACGGCCTCGCCCGCTACGCCACCGCCGAATACAACGACCGCATCGGCGACAAGCGTCAGGCCCTGATCTTCGCCATGCGCGCCCGCGACATGCTCGACAAGCATTCCCCGGAGTGGCGCCGCGCCACCGACATCGCCCGCACCTCGAACCCCGACAAGGACACCTATAAGGGGCTCGACAAGGACGACCGGATGTAAGGGCCCGGCCCTTCGCAAACCCCGCCGCTTCCTCTAAGCCCAGGCCCCATGAAAACTCCCCTCCGCGTCGCCGCCGTCGCGCTCTGCGCCGTCCTCGCCCTCACCGGCTGCCAGAAGTCCGCCGATGCGGCCTTCGGCGAGAAGGTCCGCGGCTATCTGCTCGAACATCCCGAGGTGATCGAGGAGGCCATCGTCGCCCTGAACGCCAAGAAGCAGGCCGCGGCCAATGACAATGTGAAGGCCGCCCTCGCCGCCCATCGCAAGCAGCTGGAGGCCGACCCGCGCGACTTCGTGGCCAATCCCGGCGGCAAGATCACGGTGGTGGAGTTCTTCGACTATCGCTGCGGCTATTGCCGCGCCTCGGCGCCCGAGGTGCTGCGGATCATCAAGGCCAATCCGGATGTCCGCTTCGTCTTCAAGGAGTTCCCGATCTTCGGCGAACTGTCCGACACCGCCGCCAAGGTGGCCCTGACCCCGGCCGGCAAGGCCAAGGGTCTGGCGCTCTACGCCGCCCTCATGGGCCAGGACAAGCTCGACGAGGAGTCCTTCGACCGCCACCTCAGCGAGCTGGGCATGAACCCCGCCGCCGCCCGCGCCGCCGGCGAGGCGCCGGCCATCGCCAAGCAGCTGGCCGACGTGCGCGATCTGGCCAAGGCCCTGAACATCGAGGGCACGCCCGCCTTCATCATCGGCGACCACATGGTGCCGGGGGCGGACATGGCCGCGGTGCAGGCCGCCATCACGGGTGCAAAGGCCGCGGCCGCCAAGTCCGCTGGTTAGAAAATATAGTACGGCCTTACCTAAGGTCGGCCTTTTCAAGCCCCCGCCGACACGCATAGGCTGCCGGAAAACAACGTTCCGGGAGTAGTTATGACCGAAAAGGTCCTGGTGATCGGCTCAGGCATGGCCGGGCTGTTCGCGGCCCTCGCGCTCGCGCCCAGCGGTCGCGAGCTGGTGATTCTGGAGCGCGATCCTGCGCCGCCCGCCGGCGATCCCGACCAGGCCTTCGCCGACTGGGCCCGACGCGGCGTCGGCCATCTGCGGCACAGCCACGCCTTCCTGGCGCGCCTGCGCTCGGTGATCCGCGACGAACACCGCCCACTGCTGGACGACCTGCTGGCCGCCGGCTGCCGCGAGATCACCTTCGCGGAGATGCTGACCGACCTGCACAAGCCCCGCTATGTGGCCCAGCCGGTCGACGCGGACATGGTGGTGCTGACCAGCCGCCGCACGACGCTGGAGCTGATCATCCGCCGCTATGTGGAGCGCCTGCCCCACGTCACCATCCGCTCGGAGACCTTCGTCAAGTCGCTGGCCGTCGAGACGGAACCGAACCGTCCCCTGAAGGTCACCGGCGTGGTGCTGGAGAGCGGCGAGACCCTCACCGCCGACCTGGTGGTCGACGCCGCGGGGCGCACCTCCGACGCCTGCGAACAGCTGACCGCCCTGGGCGCCGCTGTGGGCGAGGTCTCGGAGACCGCCGGCATCCTCTATTTCACGCGCCACTACCGGCTGCGTCCCGGTCAGGCGGAGCCGCCGCGCGGCAAGTCGCCGGCCAGCGGCGACCTGGGCTTCATGAAGTTCGGGGTGTTCCCGGCCGACAACGGCTGCTTCTCGATCACCATCTGCGTGCCCGAGATCGAGATGGAGATGCGCAAGGCGATCGTCGATCCGGCGACCTTCGACGCCCTGTGCCGCCAGATCCCCGGCATGGAGCCCTGGATCGATCCGGAGCGCAGCGAGGGCGTCAGCCGGGTGTTCGGCATGGGCGACCTGCACAGCCGCTGGCGCGACCTGGTGAAGGACGGACGGCCCGCCGCCACCGGCTTCTTCGCCATCGGCGACAGCCTGGTGCGCACCAATCCGCTCTATGGCCGCGGCTGCTCCTTCGCCGCCGTCAGCGCCTATGCCCTGCGCGACACCTTGAACGAGACCGCCGATGCCGTCGCCCGGGCCCTGCTGTTCCACGACAAGATCCAGGCCGAGATCCGGCCCTATTACGACAACATGCTGGAACAGGACCGCGCCGCCATCCGCCGCGCCCGCCATGCCCTGACCCCCGGCTACCGGCCAAACCTGCGGGCCAAGGTGCTGAAGAGCTTCCTGGAGGACGGTGTGAACATCGCGGTCCGCTCGGACCCCGGCCTGATGCGCGAGGCCCTGCGCAGCTTCCACATGCTGGAGCATCCCTCGGCCTGGCTGCGCCGGCCGCGGAACATCGCCAAGGTCGTGGGCTATTGGGCGCGCGGCAAGTCCGCCAACGCCGCGGCCTATCCGCCCAAGCTGGGTCCGGAGCGCGACGAGCTCTACACGGCCCTGGGGGTGTCGCCCCGGGCCGACATCGAGCGCCTGGCGGCCGAGCGCGCCTGACGGCGCGCCTCGCCCCTGGCCCCTACCCCTTCGTCGCCGCGTCGATCCCGGCGAAGGGGCCGCTGGCGATGAACTGATCGCGCACCACCTCCGGCGTCAGGGTCGCGGCCTTGTCGAGCTCGATGAGCTCGGGCGGCACGTACCAGTGCAGCTTGTCGGAGTGATAGGCCTGCCAGACCACCTCGGCGACGGCGCGCGGCGGGATGGCGCGGAACATGCCGTCCTTCGGTGCGGCCTCAACGGCGCCGGGCGGCAGGATCGGGGTGTCGATCAGGCCGGGCAGCACGTCGGCCACCCGGATCCCATAGGCCTTGAACTCGACGGCCAGCGCCTCGGTCAGCCCCTTCACGGCGTGCTTCGTGGCCGAATAGACCGCGATCCCGGCCATGCCATAGGTCGCCGATGAGGACGAGGTGGTGAAGCACATGGAGTTGGGCGTCGCCTTCAGCAGCTCAACGCCCTCGTGGATGCCGATCAGCACGCCGACGAAATTGACGTTCACCACCGCCATGATGTCCTCGAAGGACTGGTCGGCGAAGGGCCCGCCCCGGCCGATGCCGGCGTTGTTGTAGAGGATGTCCATCCGCCCGCCCGTCGCCTCGGCGAACCCGGCGAAGGCCGCCTTGTAGGCGGCGCGGTCGGTGACATTGAGCACGCCGGTGATGCAGTTCTCGCGGCCGATGTCCCGCTTCAGCGTGTCCAGCCCCTGGCTGTTGACGTCATAGGCCCCGACGAACCAGCCCTGATTGTGGAACAGAAGCGCGGTCTCGCGCCCCATGCCCGAGGCGGCGCCGGTGATGAAGATGGTCGGACGGCCGTTCGACGTGCCCATGTGCGGTTCTCCCTGGCGCCTTCGCGTGCGCTTGATGGGAGCAGTCTAGAGCTATTGCCGTGGCGGAATGGAGGGGGAAAAGCGCCTATCCCCGCGCGGTCAGCCCGTGCTGCTTCAGCCGCCAGACCAGGAGGTCGAAGCGGTCCTGGCCGAAGAAGGGCTCGCCCTCGAACACCATGGTCGGCACGCCCCAGTGGCCGGAGGCGCGATGGGCCTCCTGGTTCGCCTCGATCTCGGCGGCGATGGCGTCGCCGGCCGCGTCGGCCTCGGCCTGTAGGGTCGCCATGTCGAGGCCCGCGCGGGCGATGGCGCGCTGAAGCTTGTCGCCCTCGTTCCAGGGCATGTCCTCGCCCGACCAGATCAGCCGGCTAACCTCGTCATAGAAGGCGACGCCCTCAGGCTTGTGGCCCGCCACCACGCCGAGCGGCATCAGGAGGTCCAGGTGCGGCTGTTCCGGCGCCCCGTTCAGGGTCTCGCGATTGATCACCACCGGATCGGGGCGCGGCCATTGCAGCGGCAGGCCGTGGAACTCGGCCAGGCGGCGGATGTCGCGCATCAGATAGGGGATGAACAACGGGTCGGCCTTGGTGAAGAAGCCTTCCGAGCGCACGGCCAGCGGATAGACCGGCCGCATGTTCACCGTGACGTCGAAGTCCTCCTGCAACGCCCTGAGCTTCGAGGTCACCAGATAGGAATAGGGACTGCGAAACGACCAGAAGACGTCGACGGAGAGGCTCATCAGATCAGACCGGATAGGGGTGAGGACGGATCAGCATACATACGTTTTGGCATACGTCCTGCCAAAAACGCCTCACGACCGGCGATGACCGCATGTTTCATGGCGGTGGCCATGCGGATCGGATCCTGGGCCCCGGCGATGGCGGTGTTCATCAGGACGGCCTCGCAACCCAGCTCCATGGCGATGACGGCGTCAGATGCCGTGCCGACCCCGGCGTCGACCAGCACCGGCACCTTGGTCTGTTCGATGATGAGCCCAAGGTTCAGCGCGTTCTGGATGCCGCGGCCCGACCCGATGGGAGCCGCCGCCGGCATGATCGCCGCGGCGCCGGCGTCCTCGAGCTTCTTGGCGTAGACCGGATCGTCGGTGCAGTAGACCATAACCTGGAAGCCCTCGGAGATCAGCAGCTTGAGCGCGCGAAGCGTCTCCTCCATGTCGGGCAAGAGGTGCTTGGTGTCGGACAGCACCTCGAGCTTGACGAGGTCCCAGCCGCCGGCCTCGCGGGCCAGACGCAGGGTGCGCACCGCCTCCTCGCCGGTGAAGCAGCCGGCGGTGTTGGGCAGGAAGGTGAAGCGGTCCGGCTTCACATAATCGACCAGCATGGGCTGGCTGGGATCGGACAGGTTCACCCGCCGCAGGGCCACGGTGACGATCTCCGCCCCCGCCGCCTCGGCGGCGGCGGCGTTCTGAGCGTAGTCCTTGTACTTGCCGGTGCCGACGATCAGCCGGGAGCGGAAGGTGCGGCCGGCCACGGTCCAGGTGTCCTCGGCCAAAGCTGCGCCCGCGGGGGTTTGCGCGCCGTCCATGTCAGCCGCCTCCGATGAAGTGAACAATCTCGATCCGGTCGCCGTCGGCGATGGGAGTCGCGTGATAGGCCGATCGCGGCACGATCTCCAGATTGCGTTCCACCGCCACCTTGCGCGGATCCAGCCCCAGGGCCTCGACCAGGGCCGCCAGATGCGAAAACCCGGTGAAATCACGGGTCTCGCCGTTGATGGTGAGGGTCATGACGGACCTCGAATGCGCAGGTGAATCCTCGGGATGCTTGTGACCCCCGCCGCCGACCGTTACAAGACGGCGGAATCGACGGCGGAGCCGAATGTCGAAACCGATCTATGTGCTGAACGGGCCCAACCTCAACCTTCTGGGGACCCGGGAGCCGGAGATTTACGGAAAAGCGACCCTGGACGACGTGCGCGAGCTTTGCGAACGGCGGGCCGGGGCCCTCAACCGTACGATCGTCTTCCGGCAATCCAACCATGAGGGCCAGTTGATCGACTGGGTGCAGGAAGCGCGTGAGCACGCCTGCGCCGTGGTCATCAATCCGGCAGGCTATGGCCATACCTCGGTGGCGCTGCTCGATGCGCTGAAGATGCTCGAAATCCCGATCATCGAATGTCACCTGTCAAACCCGGCGGCGCGCGAGGCGTTCCGTCATCACACCTATGTCTCGCTGGCGGCGACCGGAGTGGTCTCCGGTTTCGGCGCGGCGAGCTATGAACTGGCTGTCGAGGCCGCGGCGAAGCTTTCCGCCTAAGCCCCCACACCTAAAAGAGATAAGGGTCTTTCCATGGCTAGCAGTCCCAAGGCCACCGCCGATACGTTCGACGCGCGCCTGGTGCGCAAACTGGCCGATATCCTGACCGACACCGGGCTCAGCGAGATCGAGATCGAACACGAGGGTCTGAAGATCCGCGTCGCCAAGACGCTGACCGCCGCCCCCGTGACCTATGCCGCGGCCCCCGTCGCGGCGGCCGCCCCTGCGCCCGTCGCCGCCGCGGC
>NZ_JALDPT010000072.1 GCF_022695515.1 Phenylobacterium aquaticum | reverse complement strand
CCGCGGCGGCGGCGGGCGACCGGGGTCGGGGCGGGGGCTCGGCCTCCGCGGGGGTGTCCTGCAGGCGGCCGCGGCGGCGCCGGGCGTCGCCCAGTCGGTGCCGATCACATAGTCGGGGATCTCGCCGGTGAAGCTGGTCCAGTTGGCGGCCAGCTCATGACCCAAACCGCGCCGGGCGGTGGTCGGGGTCGCCTCCGCGTCCTTGGTGGTGGCCAGGGCGGCGAAGTCCGGCGTGGCGAGGCCGCCGGCCATCAGGCCGAGCAGGGCCGCGGCGCCGACGCCGAGAAGCAGAATCTTGGTCTTTCGGGACTCCATGGCGGCTCTATAGCGCGTGACCGCGGCGGAGGTTCAGTTCATTCGACCCTGAGGCGAGAGATGCGAGACCGGCGCCCTGATCGCGGGCGCCGGTCCCTCAGGTCAGACGCTGGTCTTGGCCAGGGTTGTGGCCCGTTCGATCAGGTCGGCGATCCTGCCGACCAGGGGCTTGGGCAGGTTGTGGCCCATGTCGGGGACCATGTGCAGTTCGGCGCCGGGGATGGTCGCCGCCGTGTCCTCGCCGCCGGTGGGCGGGACCAGCGGATCGTCGATGCCGTGGATGACGACGGTGGGGGCCTTGATGCCGGCGAGCGCGGCGCGGCGGTCGCCGCTGGCCACGATGGCGGCCATCTGGCGGGCGAAGCCGACCGGATAGAACGACCGCTCATAGGTGGCGCGCAGCTGGGCCCGCAGTTCGTCAAGGTCGGCCGAGAAGGCGGGGCCGGCCATGACCTTCGACCCCTCGATCCCGTGATCCAGGAAGGCCTCCAGGTCGACGGTCGGATCGGGGCCGCGGTTGGTCAGGCGCTCCATGGCCTCCGGCTTGGCCGGGGGCAGGGCGGGGTTGCCGGTGGTCGACATGATGGAGGTGAGCGACAGCACCCGGTGCGGATGCTCGGCGGCGACCATCTGGGCGATCATGCCGCCCATGGAGGCGCCGACCACGTGGGCCCGTTCGATTTCCAGGGCGTCCATCAGGCCGGCGGCGTCGGCGGCCATGTCGGACAGGAAATAGGGGGCCGGCGGCTTCTGGCCGGCCATCAGGGCGGTGTAGATCGCCGGCATATCCGGCATGCCCAGGTGGTCGAGCTTGTGCGACAGGCCGACGTCGCGGTTGTCGTAGCGCACAACGCGGAAGCCCCGGTCGGCGAGGTTCTGGATCAGGTCCATCGGCCAGGTGGTCATCTGGGCGCCCAGGCCCATGATCAGCAGCAGGACCTCGCCGTCCTCCGGCCCGTGCGCGTCATATTCGAAGGTCAGGCCGTTGGCGGTGATCTGCGGCATGGGGTGTCCTTGCGTCCCTGGTGATGGCCGGAACCTTAGGGAGGCGAGTGAGCCGAGGGAAGGGCTCAGCCCTTCTCCACGAAGCTGTCGATGACCTTCTTCTCGCCGGCCTTGTCGAAGGTCACGGTGAGCTTGTTGCCCTCGACGGCGGCGACGGAGCCGTAGCCGAACTTCTGGTGGAAGACGCGGTCGCCGCGCTTGTAGGCGCTGGCGGCCGAGGTCTCTGAGACGGCGACCAGCCGGCCCTCGCCTTCGATCACCTGCTGGCGGCCGAGGTGGCTGCCCTTGTAGTCGCGGGACTGGGCGCGCTTCCAGCCCGGCGAAGTGTAGCCGGCGCCGAAGGACGGGGTCTCGTCCCAGCGGCTGCCGTGCTGCTGCATGCCGGGGCCGCCGCCGTAATAGCCGGTCTCGGACGAGGCCTCGACATTGGCCAGCGGCAGTTCGTCGACGAAGCGGGAGGGGAGCTGGCTGGTCCAGCGGCCATAGACTTGGCGGTTGGCGACGAAGGAGATGCGGGCCTCCTCGCGGGCGCGGGTGATGCCGACATAGGCCAGGCGGCGTTCCTCCTCGAGGCCCTTCTCGCCCTTCTCGTCGACGCTGCGCTGGGAGGGGAAGACGCCTTCCTCCCAGCCGGGCAGGAAGACCAGCGGGAATTCCAGGCCCTTGGCGGAGTGCAGGGTCATGATCTGGACGGCGTCGGCCTGGGGGCCGCGGTCCATGTCCATGACCAGGGACACGTGCTCCAGATAGGCGCCGAGCGCATCGAAGGCGCCGACCGACTGGACCAGTTCCTTGAGGTTCTCCAGCCGGGTCTGGGCGGTGGGCGTCTTGTCCAGGCGCAGCATGTCCGTATAGCCGCACTCTTCCAGCACCTGCTCCAGCAGACGGGGCAGGGTGAGGGTGTCGACCTGGCCGCGCCAGCGGTCGATGTCGCGCAGGAAGTTGGCGAGCGCCGTGCGGGTGCGGGCCGGCAGTTCGTCGCTCTGGACGATCTGGCGGGCGGCGACGAAGGCCGGCACGCCGCCGAGGCGGGCGATCTGCAACAGCTTCTGGACGGTGGTGTCGCCGATGCCGCGCTTGGGCTGGTTGACGATGCGCTCGAAGGCCAGGTCGTCGTCCGGCGACTGGATGAGCCGCAGATAGGCGTGGGCGTCGCGGATTTCCGCCCGCTCGAAGAATCGCGGGCCGCCGACCACCGTGTAGGGGATCGACAACAGAACGAAGCGCTCTTCGAAGGCCCGCATCTGGAAGGAGGCGCGGACCAGGATCGCCATGTCGCGGTACTTGCGCGGTTCCTTGTCGGTGGAGCCGCGGCGGGCGCGCTCGATCTCGTCGGCGATCAGCCGGCTCTCGGCCTCGCCGTCCCAGACGCCGCGGACGATGACCTTCTCGCCGCCGTTCTGCTCGGTCCACAGGGTCTTGCCCAGCCGGCCCTTATTGGCGGCGATGAGGCCGGAGGCGGCGGCGAGGATATGGCTGGTGGAGCGGTAGTTGCGCTCCAGCCGGATCACCGTCGCGCCCGGGAAGTCGCGCTCGAAGCGCAGGATGTTGTCAACCTCCGCGCCGCGCCAGCCATAGATGGACTGGTCGTCATCGCCCACGCAGCAGACGTTTTGGCGCTTCTGGGCCAGCAGCCGCAGCCAGAGGTACTGGGCGATGTTGGTGTCTTGGTACTCGTCGACCAGGATGTAGCGGAAGCGCTCGTGATAGTCGGCCAGCACGTCCGGGTGGGACATGAAGATGGTCAGGTTGTGCAGCAGGAGGTCGCCGAAGTCGCAGGCGTTCAGCACCTTCAGCCGGTCCTGATAGGCCTGGTAGAGCTTCTGGCCCTTGTTGTTGGCGAAGTGCGCGCCCTCGGCCGGGGGCAGCTTCTCGGGCGTCCAGCCGCGGTTCTTCCAGTGGTCGATCAGGCCGGCCAGGGTCTTGGGCGTCCAGCGCTTGGCGTCGATGTTCTCGGCCTCGAGCAGCTGCTTGATCAACCGCTCCTGATCATCGGTGTCGAGGATGGTGTAGTTGGACTTCAGCCCGACGAGCTCGGCGTGGCGGCGCAGGATCTGGGCGGCGATGGCGTGGAAGGTGCCCAGCCAGCGCAGGCCCTCGGCCTGGGGGCCGATGATGTGGGTGATGCGTTCCCGCATCTCCTTGGCCGCCTTATTGGTGAAGGTGACCGACAGAAGCTCCCAGGGCTTGGCGCGGCCGGTGGCCAGGATGTGGGCGAGGCGGGTGGTCAGCACCCGGGTCTTGCCGGTGCCCGCCCCGGCCAGGACCAGGACCGGCCCTTCCGTCGCCTCGACCGCCGCCCGCTGCTCGGGGTTCAGCCCCTCCAGATAGTCAGGACCGCGCACGCGGGCGAGATCGCTGACGCGAGGGGCGGGGGCGGGATCGAACGAGTCATGCGAGGACATTGGAACATATGTAGCACATGACGCCCGCCGCTTAAGTCCCCTGGAACGCTCCACGGGTCTCGGACGTTAGGCCGGCATGGGCCACCCAGAGGGCGGGGCGGGTCCGGGGAAACATCATGGTCGCACAGATGAGAACCGCGCGGGCCCAGGACGGGCGCCTTCCGCGCCTGCTGTTCATCCTGGCCCTTGTCGTGCTGGTCGCCGCCGCGGCGGGCTATTTCGCCTGGTCCGGCGCCCGCCAGCAGATCGCCGACCATGGTCCTTCGGGCCTGTCGGTCCGGGTCCCCATGCCGCCCAGCCTGCCGCGCGGGCCGCAGATGCCCGATCCGCCGCTGCCGACGGCGCGTTAGGGGCGTGTCTCTCGACGACCGCGAAGGTCCGCCGCCTGATCCGCCCTCGGGCTCCCCGCTCCTGTGGGCCCTGCTGGCCATCGCCCTGGTGGTGGGGTTCGTCCTGCTCTTGAGGTGGCTGCACCCGCCCGCGGTGAGCGTCCGGTCGATCTCCCCGTCGTCAGCCTCGGCGCTCGCGCCTTAGCGCCGCTGGGCGTGGGCCAGGGCCGCGAGCCTGCAGGCCGAGGCGAGGGGGCCGCCCTGACGCCCTTCGTCCAGCCGCGCGATCAGCCCGGCGAGGCTGACCTGTTCGGCCGCCGCCATTTCCTCCAGCACCGCCCAGAATTCCGGCTCCAGGGCCAGGGAGGTGGCGTGTCCCGCGAGCAGGATGGAACGCTTTTTCAATCGAGCCATGGGACTTAGTCGGCCGAACGGATGCGCCGCGCAATGGCGGATTTTGGCGCGGTGCGCGCCGGTTGAAATAAAGATGACACATCCGTCACTTTCAATCCAAGCATTGTTCAGTTATGGATGCCTTCATGACCGCCACCGTGATCGACCTGAACCCGGCCACCCGCCCGATCCCCAAGCCCCGGCTGCAATGGGGCGCGGCGTTTAAGGCTGTCCGCAAGCTGCTCAATGACAAGGAGGACACCGGCCAGGTGTTCGAGATCATGCGGGCGCTGAACGGCACCTCGACCGCCGACGGCTATCGCCGACTGCTGACGACGGTGCAGGGCGGGCGCATCGCCTATGAGCGCAAGGAACTTGCGCCGCGGCTGATGGACGACGCCTGGCTGGACAGCTTCGCGCCCGGCACGGTCGGCGCCGCCTATCGCGAGTTCATCCGCAGCGAGAACCTGTCCGCCGAGGGGCTGGCCGAGGTCAGCCGCACGATCGGCAAGGAGGGCGAGATCGCCCACCCGATCGCCTGGTTCGGCCGGCGCACCCGCGACGTCCACGACATCTGGCATATCCTGTCGGGCTATCACCGCGATGCGCTGGGCGAGGCCTGCCTGGTCGCCTTCTCCTACGCCCAGACCAAGGGCCTGGGCTGGGCTTTGATCGGCGTCGCCGCCGCCCTGCGCGCGCGCGACGGCAAGCACCCCTACGCCAAGGCCATCTGGCAGGGCTACACCCGCGGCAAGGCCGCCGTCTGGCTGCTGGGCGAGGACTACGAGACCCTGCTGAACGAGCCGCTGGAGGCCGCGCGCCGCCGGCTGAATATCACGCCCGCCACGCTCTACAATTCCATCCCGCCGGAAGCCCGCGACAGCGCGGTCCCGGCTCAGCAGATGGCGGCCTGACGAGCTCTACCCGCCGGATCCGGTTCCTTTCGGCGGCCATGGGGCGGGGGAGAGTCGAGCCTCCTCCGCCTCAATCTCTTTTGGACAGATCAGTCCTCGCGCTTGGCCCCATCCAGGGTGCGCGTCGTCTTGGCGGCTTCGAGCTTGATCGCCGCCTTGTCGCCCTTGGTGCGGCCGAACTTGGCGCGGTTGGCGGCGGCGGTCGCCTTGGCTTCGGCCTGGGCGCGGGCCTTGCGGGCCTTGTTCAGATTGACGATCTCGCTCATTTCGCCGGGCTCCGCGGCTGGATCACCAGGGTCGATTCCAGATGCAGGGGCGTGTCCTTGGTCAGGGTGAAGGGCGCCCGGCCAGGGAATGCGCAGTTCTGCATCGAGGGCGTGTTGCGCAGGATCCACTGGGTGATCGGCTTGCCTTGCGCCTTGCAGGCCAGGCCGAGCGCCCAGGCGGGCAGGCCAGCCTCATTCGCCCAGCTGAAGCCCATGGACGGGCCGCCGGCGATCTGATCCTGGGCGGGGGCGACGATCTTGCCCTGAGCGGCGAAGGTCAGCCTGTCGGGGCGGACCAGGCGCAGGGCGAAGCCGCCATAGCCCTTGGAATCCTCGCTGCCGCCCAGGGACAGACCATCGACCCGCGGGTGATGGTGGTGTCGAAGGCGATGCGGCGGGCGCCCTTGTTCAGGGCATAGACCGTGATCGCGGTGGTCTCGCGGGCCACGTAGACGAGCTCGCCGCCGGTCGAGACGATCCAGTCGGTGTCGAGGGTCAGCACGCCGGAGCCGTCGACTTGGCCCTGGAACTTCGTCGCCTTCACGAAATAGGTGAGGCCGCTCATGCCCCAGCCGTCGGCGACAAGCTGGCCGTTCAGCCGCACCTGGCGCCAGGCCCAGAAGGCGCCGCGCTGTTCGGGAAAGTCCGCGCCGCGATCCTCGGTCAGCAGGGTTCCGTCCGGCGCATAGAGCGGGTGGACATAGTTGGAGCGGCCGGGTTGGGACGGATCCTGGGTGCGGGCCCGATAGACGAGGACGGTCTTGCCGTCGTCGGTGATGGTCACCTGGTCCGGCGCCAGCTTGGCGTCGATGGCCGCGTGGGCCTGGAGGGCGGAGGCCAGGGTCAGGGCGCCGGCGAGGGCGGCGACCGGGCGGAGGCGAGGCATGGGCGAACTCCGAGACGAGGCCGCAAGAATAGCGCGGCGGCCGCCAGCTGCGCCATGAACTCTTCGACAGGAAGGGCGTTTCGAACGCACCCCAACCGAGGAGACGCAGTCCCATGCAAGCCGAGAACATTCGCGAACATATGGAAGTGATCGGGTCCGACGGCGGCCATGTCGGCCGGGTGGACCATGTGCAGGGCGCCGAGATCGAACTCGCCAAGCTCGATCTGGGCGGCGGGTTCAAGCACCACCTCATCCCGCTCAGCTGGGTGGATCAGATCGAGGACGACAAGGTGCGCCTGAACCTGACCAAAGACGCCGCCAAGGCCGCCTGGCGCGAGAAGCACTAAGGATCGGCGTGAAGGGCGCTAGCCGCCCCTCGCTGCATTGAGGTCGTCGCGGGTCAGGGCGGGCCAGACCGGCAGGTCCAGCCCCTCGATCCGCGGCGGTCCCTCGCCGCGCCATATGGCGCAGACGACGCCGATCACCTCCGCGCCGGCCTCGGCCAGGAGCCGGGCCGCGTCCCGAACGGCGCCGCCGGTGGTGATCACGTCCTCGATCATCACCACTTTCAGGCCCGCGACCGAGCCGCCCTCGACGGCCAGGCAGGTCCCGTAGTCCTTGGCCTTTTTCCGCACGAAAGCCGCCGGGGTTCCGGTGGCGAGCGACATGGCCGTGGCGATCGGCACGCCGCCGAGCTCCAGCCCCGCCAGCACCTGGGCGCCAGCGGGCACCAGGGGCGCCATGGCGGCCGCCACCCGCGCCAGCAGGCGCGGGTCGGCCTCGAACCGATATTTGTCGAAATACTCGTCCGACACCTGGCCGGAGCGCAGCTTGAAGCTGCCCTTCAGCCGGGCGGCGGCGTCGATGTCCGCCGCCAGGGCGGACCTGGCGGCGGGATCCATCACTTCACCGCGGCGCAGAAGCGCTGGATGCGGGTGCAGGCGTCTTCCAGCACGGCGTTGGAGGTCGCGTAGCTGATGCGGAAGAACGGCGAGAGGCCGAAGGCCGCGCCGAACACCACCGAGACCCCTTCCTGCTCCAGGAGTTCGACGGCGAAGTCCTGGTCGCTCTCGATCACCTTGCCCGAGGGGCTCACCTTGCCCAGCAGCTTCTCGACCGACGGATAGACATAGAAGGCGCCTTCCGGGGTCGGGCAGTGGATGCCGTTGGCCTGGTTCAGCATGGAGACCACCAGGTCGCGGCGTTCCTCGAACAGCTTGGCGTTCGGCTTGATGAACTCCTGGGTGCCGTTCAGGGCCTCGACCGCGGCGTATTGCGAGATCGAGCAGGGGTTGGAGGTGGTCTGGCTCATGACCTTGGCCATGGACTTGATCAGGGCCTCCGGGCCGGCCGCATAGCCGATCCGCCAGCCGGTCATGGCGTAGGCCTTGGAGACCCCGTTCATGGTGAGCGTGCGGTCATAGAGCTGAGGCTCGACCTGGGCGATGGTCCAGAACTGGAAGTCGCCGAACACAAGGTGCTCGTACATGTCGTCGGTGAGGATCCAGACATGCGGGTGGCGCAGCAGAACGTCGGCGATCGCCCGCAGCTCGGCCTTGGTGTAGGCGGCGCCCGAGGGGTTGGATGGCGAGTTCAGGAACACCCACTTGGTCTTGGGCGTGATCGCGGCCTCGAGATCGGCCGGCTGCAGCTTGAAGCCGGTGTCGGCCGAAGTGGCCACGGCCCTGGGCGTCCCGCCGGCCAGCAGGACGATGTCCCAGTAGCTGACCCAATAGGGCGTCGGGATGATGACCTCGTCGCCGGGATTCAGGGTCGAGATCATGGCGTTCCAGATGACCGGCTTGCCGCCGGGCGAGACGTTCACCTGGCTGGTCTTGTAGGTCAGGCCGTTCTCGCGCTGGAACTTGCCGACAATGGCTTCCTTGAGTTCGGGAATGCCGTCGACATTGGTGTACTTGGTCTTGCCGTCGCGGATCGCCTTGATCGCGGCTTCCTTGATGTTGTCCGGCGTGTCGAAGTCGGGCTCGCCCGCGGCGAGCGAGATGACGTTTCGGCCCTGCGCTTTCAGTTCGCGGGCTTTCGCGTCCGCCGCCAGGGTGGCGGAGGGCTTAACGCGAGACAGCGCGGCGGATTCGAGCGACATGGCGGGGAAACTCCCGAACAGGTTTGAAGGAACGGGCGCGGTTTAGCCGAAGGGGACGGCAAGGCAAAGCCGGGAAGGGAAGTTCCCGCCGCTTTCGGGCCGGCGTGTGCTATAAGCCTCGCGCTCCTGGCCGCCCGCGCGCCGCGCGAAGCCTCGGGGCCTGAAAGACTTCCATGTCCAGAATCCTCCGACCCCTGCCCACGCCGCGCGGCGGGCTCCACGATCCGCGCTCGACGCGCGGC
>NZ_JALDPT010000071.1 GCF_022695515.1 Phenylobacterium aquaticum | reverse complement strand
CCGTCGTGCCGGCCATGCCGCCGCCGGGGCCGCCCATCCCTCCGGCGCCGCGGCCCATGCCGCCGCCGGGAGGGCCGTCGCCGCCGCCGCCCTTGCGGGGGCCGTCCTCGGGATCCTCTCGACCCATGCCGAGAATCTCGGGCGCGATCTTGGTCTCGTAGATCTGGTTCTCGGATCCGTCGATCACGCCGTCATGATTGGCGTCCAGCACCTGAAAGAAGCGCATGGCGTCGGCGCGGAACTCGGCCAGGGTCAGGACGCCGTCATGATTGGCGTCCGCGCCCGCGAACCAGGCGGCCTCGCCGCCAGGGCCTCGGAAGGGCTCGCCGGAGGGGCTTAGGAACAGTCCGCCTCCGTGGCCCCCGCCGGGCGGCGGCCCGCCGTGACCACGGGGCGGATCGCCGGGCGGCGGGCCCTGGGGCGAGGTCTGGGCGTCGGCCGACCCGCACAGGGCGAGCGCGGCGGCGAGCGTGAGGAGCGCAGCGTGCTTGTTCATCGGTCGGACCTTGGCCGTGCGCCGGGGCGGAAATGAGCCCCTATGGTGTCGGGGGTGAAACCCGCGCCGGGTCAGGCGGCTTCCATGGGCGCGCCGTCGCCGCCGCGCGTGGCCAGCACCTGGCTCATGGCGGCCAGCAGGGCGGAGGGGCGGACCGGCTTGGTCTCCACCGCATCGAAGCCCGCCGACCTCAGCCGGGCGTCGTCCCCGGCCAGGCCGTCGGCCGTCAGCGCGATGACCGGCATGTCCGCGCGGCCGGCCTGGCCGTCGCGAATGCGTCCCACCGCCTCGACCCCGTCCATCACCGGCATGTGCACGTCCATCAGAACCAGGTCGAAGGTCTGGGCCTTGAGCTGGTCGAGCGCTGCGCCCCCATGGGCGGCCACCTCGACCACCACGCCGGCGGCCTCCAGTATGGCGCGCGCGACGGCGAGGTTGACCGGATTGTCGTCGGCGACCAGCACGCGCAGCTCGGGCATGTCGGCCGGCGCCTCGTCCCCCGGCCCCTCCGCCTGGGGCTCGCAGGCCGGCAGGGGCAGCCAGACGCGGAAGGTCGAGCCGCGTCCCGGGGTGCTGTCGACGGAGATGTCGCCGCCCATCATGGTCGCCAGCTTGCGGCAGATGGACAGGCCCAGGCCCGTGCCGCCGTAGCGGCGCGCGGTCCCGGCCTCGGCCTGGACGAAAGGCCGGAACAGGCCGGCCATCTGTTCGGCGGTCATGCCGAGGCCGGTGTCGCTGACCGCGATCTCGACGCCGCCCTCGCCGTCGGCGCCCGGCGCGGCGCGGAGGCCCAGGCGCACGCCGCCGGTCTCGGTGAACTTCAGCGCGTTGGAGATCAAGTTGTAGACGATCTGGCGCACCCGGATCTCGTCGCCCAGCACATGCGCAGGCAACTGCGGATCGGCGTCGCAGACGAGGGTCAGGCGCTTGGCCTGAGCGCCTTGGGACCACAGCTCGACGGCCTGTTCGCCGAGCAGGCGCAGGTCGAAGGGTGAGACCTCCAGATCCATCCGGCCGGCCTCGATCTTGGAAATGTCGAGCACGTCGTTCAGCAGGGTCAGCAGGCCGTCCCCGGAGCGCAGGATGGTATCGACATAGCCCTGCTGGCGGGCGTCGAGGCTGGTGCGCTGCAGGGCGCGGGCCATGCCGAGGACACCGTTCATCGGGGTGCGCAACTCGTGGGTGACCATGGCCAGGAAGGCGGACTTCGCCTCGGTGGCGGCGATGGCCTTCTGCTCGGCGGCCTCAAGGGCGCGGGCGGTGGCGATATTGGCGCGGGCGCTGGTCACCATGTAGCTCAGCAGCATGAGGCTGGCGATCCCGGCGGCCATGGCGCCGTGGGGGGAATAGCCGCCGAAGAAGGCGGGCAGGGCGACCCACAGGGTTCCGGGAACGAGCCCCATGGCCGCCAGGGAGGCCGGAGAGCGGAACGAGAAGCCCACGGCATGGATCAGATTGGCGATCATGATGGCGCCGGCCGCCAGGCGATAGGGCTCCTGGCCTGTCCGCCACAGGGAGACGCTCATGCAGTTCCAGACGATGGAGGCGCAGAACAGCAGCCCGACATAGATCTTCCGCTGGCGGGGCGTCATGGCGTTGTTGCGCCGCACTTCGCGGGTGGTGATGAAGGTGGCGGTCTCCTGGGTCGCATAGGCGACGAACCATATGACCGCCCAGACGAGCCCCAGCACAGGCGTGACCAGGGCCGCCGCCCCGGCGCCGATCACGGCGCGGACGATCAGCACTTCCCAGTCGATCCGAGGGACCTTGTCCAGTCGCTCGTCGATGATGCCGGAACTGGTCTGACTCACGTCCTCGCCCCCTCCGCTCAACCCCGCGAACCATCAAACCCTAGGGTGTGACAATCTGGCGCCCCAATGTGGGGCGCAATGGTGAACGGAACCTTGTTCACCGAACCAATTCAATGTCGCTCGCGGTCGCAGGGCGACGGGTCATTCCACTTGGACGGGAAGGGTTCTAGGCTTGGCCGTACGCCGCCGTCCTGGCGGATCGGGTTCAGGAGGTTCCATGCTCGCCAGATTCTTAGTCCGCGCGATCTTCGCCGCGATCGGCCTGGCCATCGCGGCCCATTTCGTTCCGGGCGTCGCCTATGACAGCCTGTGGACGCTCGCGGTCGCGGCGCTGCTGCTGGGGGTGGTCAACGCCATCGTCCGGCCGGTGGTCGTGTTCCTGACCCTGCCGTTCACGATCCTGACGCTGGGCCTGTTCCTGCTGGTCATCAACGCCGGCATGATCGGGCTGGTCGCCTATGTCGTGAAGGGCTTCACGGTCCACGGCTTCGTGCCGGGACTGGAGGCGGCGATCGTCACCGGGATCACCAGCTGGGTGGGACACCTGGTCATCGGCGAGCATACCCGCGACGACTGACGGGCATAGAAAAAGGGCGGAGCCTTGCGGCCCCGCCCTCGATCTTAAGCGCTGGTCGGATGGACTTAGAAGTCCATGTCGCCCATGCCGCCCATGCCGCCCGGCATGCCGCCGGGAGCGCCGCCGCCCTTCTTGGGGGCTTCGACGATGGCGGCTTCCGTGGTGATCAGCAGGCCGGCCACCGAGGCGGCGTCCTGCAGAGCGGTGCGGACCACCTTGGCCGGGTCGATGACGCCGGCCTTGACCATGTCCACATACTCTTCGGTCTGGGCGTTGAAGCCGAAGGTGGCGGAGGTGTTTTCCAGCACCTTACCGACCACGATCGAGCCTTCGACGCCGGCGTTTTCCGAGATCTGACGGATCGGAGCCTGGAGCGCGCGACGCACGATGGCGACGCCGGCTTCCTGGTCGTCATTGTCGCCCTTGAAGCCGTCCAGAACCTTGGAGGCCTTCAGCAGGCAGACGCCGCCGCCGGGAACGATGCCTTCTTCCACGGCCGCGCGGGTCGCGTTCAGGGCGTCGTCGACGCGGTCCTTCTTTTCCTTCACTTCGACTTCGGTCGCGCCGCCGACGCGGATCACGGCAACGCCGCCGGCCAGCTTGGCCAGACGTTCTTGCAGCTTTTCCTTGTCGTAGTCCGAGGTGGTGTCCTCGATCTGACGCTTGATCTGGGCGATGCGGCCTTCGATCGCGTCCTTGGCGCCGACGCCGTCCACGATGGTGGTGTCGTCCTTGGTGATCGTGACCTTCTTGGCCTTGCCGAGCATGTCGAGGGTGACGTTCTCGAGCTTGATGCCCAGGTCTTCGCTGATCAGCTCGCCGCCCGTCAGGATGGCGATGTCTTCCAGCATGGCCTTGCGGCGGTCGCCGAAGCCCGGAGCCTTGACGGCCGCGACGCGCAGGCCGCCGCGCAGCTTGTTGACCACCAGGGTCGCCAGGGCTTCGCCTTCGACGTCTTCAGCGATGATCAGCAGGGGACGGCCCGACTGAACCACGGCTTCCAGCACCGGCAGCAGGGGCTGCAGCGAGGTCAGCTTCTTTTCGAAGAGCAGGATGAGCGGCTCTTCGAGATCGGCCTCCATCTTGTCGGCGTTGGTGATGAAGTAGGGCGACAGGTAGCCGCGGTCGAACTGCATGCCTTCGACGACGTCGAGTTCGGTCTCGGCGGTCTTGGCTTCTTCAACCGTGATGACGCCTTCGTTGCCGACCTTGGCCATCGCCTTGGCGATCATCTCACCCACTTCGGTGTCGCCATTGGCGGAGATGGTGCCGACCTGGGCGATCTCGGCGTTGGTGGTGACCTTCTTGGCCGAGTTCTTGATTTCCTCGATGACCTTGGCGACGGCCTTATCGACGCCGCGCTTCAGATCCATCGGGTTCATGCCGGCCGCGACCGACTTCAGGCCTTCGACCACGATGGCCTGGGCCAGGACGGTGGCGGTGGTGGTGCCGTCGCCGGCCTTGTCATTGGTCTTGGAGGCGACTTCGCGGATCAGCTGGGCGCCGAGGTTCTCGAAGCGGTCGGAAAGTTCGATTTCCTTGGCGACGGACACGCCGTCCTTGGTCGAGCGCGGGGCGCCGAAGGACTTTTCGATGACGACGTTGCGGCCCTTGGGGCCCAGGGTCACCTTCACTGCGTTGGCGAGGATGTTGACGCCGCGCAGCATGCGATCACGGGCGTCGGAAGCGAAATAGACGTCTTTAGCGGCCATTTTCGTTTGCTTTCTAAAAGAGGTGGGAAGTCAGGTCAGCGGCAGGCGGTGGTTATTCGACCACGCCCAGAACGTCGCTTTCCTTCATGATCAGCAGGTCCTGACCGTCGATCTTCACTTCGGTGCCGGACCACTTGCCGAACAGGATCTTGTCGCCCTTCTTGACGTCGAGGGGCTGGATCTTGCCGGAGTCGTCACGCGCGCCGGGGCCAACGGCGACGACTTCGCCTTCCTGCGGCTTTTCCTTGGCGGTGTCGGGGATGATGATCCCGCCCTTGGTCTTTTCTTGTTCCTCGACGCGCTTCACGAGGACGCGGTCTCCCAGGGGACGAAACGCCATGTCTTTATCTCTCCGTTCGGGACGGTTGAATGGGTCTGCGCTGGCACGGGGACCGCTGTTAGCAGTCGGGCCCTCTGAGTGCTAACGACGCTCGGGGAGGTAGGGAAGGCGTCCGTCCGAGTCAAGCGAACCTGGCGTTGAAAATCGCCTCTGGAGCCGCGTCGGCCGGAATTCCGCTTGGTGGGGCCGCAATTCGGCCGCTAGGGTCCGCGCCCATAGAGCCTCAAGCGTCAAAAGACAAGGAAACGCCCATGCGCCTCGCCCTCGCGATCGCCGCCCTCTCGACCCTGGCCTGCGCGTCGTCGGCCATGGCCGAGACCTGGAAGCCCTATTCGGCGGTGACGCCGAAGAACCTGCAATGGTCCTATGACGCCGACTATTCCTATCTGGACAAGCAGTCGGGCCGGGTCGTGGTGATGCAGGCGATCGGCAAGGTGGGCGCCACGCCGCGCATGGGGCCGTCCGCCCCCGGCGCCGCCGACGGCGTGGGCAGCGTGCTGGCCCTGGACTGCAAGGCCGGCGACATGATCCTGGTCGCGGGCTACGCCCCCAGCAAGCCGCTGGACATCCCGGCCAACTGGCGCTCGACCGCGCCCAAGAAGATCAGCGACGACGACGACAAGACCCTGCAGGCGGCGGTCTGCTCGAACGTCGCCAGCCTGCCGGTGAAATAGGCCGCCGCAGCCGGCGGCCATCTGCTGACAGATCCTGGATCGTCGAGGTCCAGGATCGGTCTCCAGGACATCTGGAGGTTCCCATGCTCGATCACATCGGTCTCACCGTCTCCGACTTCGCCCAGGCCCGCGCCTTCTTCGACGCCGCCCTAGCCCCGCTGGGGATCGGGATGGTGATGGAGGTCACGGCCGAGCAGACCGGCGGCCACGCCCATGCGGGCTATGGCTCGGAAGGCCGCCCCTATTTCTGGTTCGGGACCGGCGGGCCGCCGACCGGCAATGTGCATGTGGCCTTCACCGCCAAGGACCGGGCCGGTGTCGAGGCCTTCTACGCCGCGGCCATGGCGGCCGGCGGGCGCGACAACGGGCCTCCGGGCGTCCGGGCCCACTACCATCCGAACTACTACGGCGCCTTCGTCCTGGACCCGGACGGCCACAATATCGAGGCTGTCTGCCACAAGCCCGGATAACCCCGGCCGCAGGAGCGCTTGATGGACGGACGCCTGATCATCGTCACCGGCCCGCCCGGCGCCGGCAAGTCGACCCTGGCCCGGGCCGTGGCCAAGGCCTGGCCGGGGCCGGCGGCGCTTCACCTGCATTCAGACGACCTCTGGACCTATTTCGTGAAGGGCTACATCCCGCCCTGGACGCCGGCCTCGGCCGACCAGAACCGGGTGGTGATGGAGGCGATGGCGGTCCAGGCGGCGACCCTGGCCGCCGGTGGATATCCGGTGGCGTTCGACGGCATCGTCGGAACCTGGTTCCTGCCCCCGTTCCGCGAGGCGGCCGATCGGACGGGCGTGGCGCTGGACTATCTGGTGCTGCGTCCCGACCGGGAGACGACGATCGCCCCGGGGCGTCGCCCGCGAAGGCCATCCCATGCGGGATCCGCAGGTCATCGGCGCCATGTGGGACCAGTTCGCCGATCTTGGCGACCTGCAGGGCCATGTGCTGGACACCACCGCCCTGGACCCGGCGGCGACGACCGCCGCCGCCCTCGAGGCCTGGCCGCCGGTCGCTATCGGCTTGCCTGACGGTCGGCGCCAGCGGAACTGGGGCGTCTGACAGAAAAAGATGTCTCAACCTTAACTGGAAAGCGGGGGGCCGCCTCCCTATCTGAGCTGCATGACACTGATCCTCAAACTGACGCCGGCGCTGCTCGTGCTCTCGGCGACCCTGGCCCTCGTGCTCGCGGGCGCCCATTCCTCGCTCTACGCCTGATCCGTCAGGCGCTCTTCGGGCGGCTTCGCGGCCGCCCTTCCTCCCCAAACGCCTAGGGCGGCTCCCCTCCGGAGCCGCCCTTTTTCTTTGGCCGCCGCGGCGGTGCGGACCGCGATTGCCGCTGTCACGGAAAAATTTAAAACGCTTGTTTGATTTCGATCCAAAAGGCGTCCAAGCTAGGAGCATAGGGTCCGGGCGCCGTGTGGCCGCCGGGGCGCGGCCGAGTTTTGAAAATCAAACGCAGTGGGAGAGACCAGATGAACAAGATCGCGGACAAGGGGCAGTCCAGCTTCGGGATGAACCCGATGGACGAGCTCAACGACCTTCGGATGTCCGAGAAGGCGCAGCCGCTGCTCGACCACGTGAAGCGCTTCATCCGCGACACGGTCCAGCCGATGAGCGAGGAGTTCCATCGCCTCGGCCAGAACAAGACCGACATCTGGTCCTACGCGCCCGGCCAGCTGGAAGTGCTGGAAGCCGCCAAGGACAAGGCCAAGGCCGAGGGCCTGTGGAACTTCTTCCTGCCCGACGCCCACACCGGCGAAGGCCTGTCGAACCTGGACTACGCCTTCATCGCCGTCGAGCTGGGCAAGAACTCGCTCGCGTCGGAGACCATGAACTGCGCCGCGCCGGACACCGGCAACATGGAAGTCCTGGAACGGGTCGGCACGCCCGAGCAGAAGGAAAAGTGGCTGAAGCCGCTGCTGGAAGGCAAGATCCGCTCGGCCTTCGCGATGACCGAGCTGAACTCGGCCTCGTCTGACGCCAAGAACGTCAACACCCGCGCCACCCTGGTCGGCGACGAGTACGTCATCAACGGCGAGAAGCACTACATCTCCGGCGCCGCGACCCGCGCTGCAAGATCATGATCACCATGGTCCAGACGAGCCCGGACGGCCCGCCGAACCTGCGCCAGTCGCAGATCCTGGTGCCCACCGACACCCCCGGGGTGAAGATCATCGGCCCGCAGCATGTGTTCGGCGATCCCGACGCGCCGCACGGCCACATGCACATCGTGTTCGACAATGTCCGCGTGCCGGCCTCGAACATGCTGCTCGGCGAAGGCCGCGGCTTCGAGATCAGCCAGCTGCGCCTGGGCCCGGGCCGTATCCACCACTGCATGCGCGCCATCGGCTCGGCCGAAAAGGCCCTGGACCTGATGGTCACCCGCGGCCTCACCCGTGAAGCCTTCGGCAAGCCGATCATCCAGCTGGGCGGCAATATCGAGATCGTCAGCCGCGCGCGGATCGAGATCGAAGCCATGCGCCTGATGGTGCTCAAGGCCGCCAAGGCCATGGACGTCCTGGGCAACCAGGAAGCCCGCGTCTGGATCCACATGGTCAAGGCCATGGTTCCGGAACGGGTCTGCAAGATCATCGACCAGGCGATCCAGATGCACGGCGCGCTCGGCGTGTCCCAGCACACCCCGCTGGCCCGCATGTACGCCAACACCCGCACCCTGCGCATCGCCGACGGTCCGGACGAAGTCCACCACATGGTGGTCGGCCGCAACGAGCTGCGCCAGTACCGCGAGATGCCGCACGATCCGTCGACCGCGGCGGTCTTCCGGAACTAGGCCCCATTCCAGGGTTCAGCCCACCGCCTCGGCTACGGCCGGGTCGGCAGGGCGCCAGGATCGACGGCGGGGGCCTTGGCCCCCGCCGTTTCTGTTTGGGGTCCAGCCTCTCCGTTCCGCCAGCCTCCGCGCTTGACTCCGTAATGAATGAGTCGTTCATTCATTACGGAGAGGGCGACGGGGAGCGGGATATGGCGTGGCGAACAATGCTTTGCGCGGTCATGGCCGCCCTGCTGGCGGGGCCTGGCGCAGCCCGGGCCCTCGCCCCGCCGGAGACCGTGGGGCTGAGCTCGAACGACCTGGCCAAGGTGCTGGAGACGGTTCGGCGGCGCGCCATTCCCCTGGACAGTCTCTATATCGAGCGGGACGGCCAGCCGGTCCTCGACCTCTATGTCTATCCGTTCGGGCCGGGCCTGCGGCATGATGTGGCCTCGGTCAGCAAGTCGATCTCGGCGATGACCGTCGGCGCGATCTATGCCGACCGGCCCGACTTCGGCATGGACCAGCCGATCCTCGCCGACCGATCCATGAGCCTGGGCGACGCCTTGTCCATGCGTGGCGGGCGGGCTTGCGGCGACCGCCCCGGCGAGCCCGAACTCTTCGAAATGATGGCGAGGCCCGACTGGGCCGCCTATGTCGCCGCCCTGCCGGCGCGAGGCCGCCCCGGCGGGGACTTCGCCTATTGCAGCCCCAATTACCTCCTGGCCTCGGCCTTCGTCAGCCGCGACGCCGGCCTGTCCCTGGCGGCCCAGGCCGATCGCCTGCTGTTCCGTCCCCTCGGGATCGAGGATTGGCGCTGGCCGGCCGATCCCCAGGGCCGCACGCGGGCCTGGGGGGATCTCGACCTGCGCGCCGGCGACCTGGTGAAGATCGGTCGGCTGGTCCTCGACGGCGGCGCCTGGCAGGGCCGCCAAGTCGTGCCGGCCGCCTGGATGGCGCGAGCGGTCACGGCCCAGTCCGTCGCGCCCAATGGCGACGGATACGGCTACGGCTTCTGGCTCAATCGTGCGATCCCGGGTCTTGTGGAGGCCCGCGGGCGCGGCGGCCAGGGGATCGCCGCCTGGCCGAGCGCGCGGCTGTTGGTGGTCACGACGGCCTCGGACACCGACGGCGGCCAGACCCTTCCCCTGCTGGCGGGCCTGCGCCCCGCCCCGGCGGCCCTGCCGGCCGATCCTCGCGGGGCGGCGCGTCTGGCTCGGGCGGTAGCCGCGCTTTCAAGCCCGCCGCCGACCCGTGCGCCGGGTCACGGCGGAGCCCGGGCGAGGGCGCTGATGGGCGTCGACCTGGCCCTGGCCGACCCCAGCTGGGTGCGGCGCCTGACGCTGCAGCAGACCGGCGCCGAGGGTTCGGTGCGGATCGACGGCCCCTTCTTCGCCTTCGAAGCGCCCTTGGGTTTCGACGGGCGACCCCGGCTGGGCGCCCAGGGGCCGGAGGGCGGGGCAGTGGCCGGCCTGGCCCGCTGGGTCGGTCCGGAGCACCTGACCTTCGAGATCCGCGCCTATGGGATTGCGCAGCGGGTGGTCTTCGACGTCTTCTTCAAGGCGGATGGGGTGAGGGTGCGGGCGCGGGAGGCCTCGGGCCTGTTCGCCTTCGAGACCACGGCCGTTCCGGCCACGCCCTGAGCAGGAGCTCCCGATGGCCAAACCTGCAAGACCCGGCGCGCGTTCGGGGGTGAGCCTGGACGCTGTGGCGGACGCCGCCCTCGAAAGCTTCGTGGAGGGCGGCTATCGCCTGACCCAGGTCGCCGACGTCGCGGCGCGGCTGGGCCTCTCCGTCGGCGCCCTCTATCGCTATGTCGATGGCAAGGAGACCCTGTTCCTGGCGGCGGCGCTGCGCGCGGCGGGGATCCTGCAGACCCCCGACCAGTTGCCCCTGACCGCCGAGACCCTGCGCGGCGCAGACCAGGCCCTGCGCGCGGTCATCGCCGCGGAGGCCCGCTGGCCGGCGCTCGACCGCGCCGCCGCCGGACAGGCGCCGGGCCCGACCAGAT
>NZ_JALDPT010000070.1 GCF_022695515.1 Phenylobacterium aquaticum | reverse complement strand
CGCGGTCGGCGAGGCCGGCGAAGGCCGGGGCGGCGGCGGCGGCGGCGGCGATCAGGGCGCGGCGGGTCGGTTTCATCGGACCTCCTGGGGCGGGCTGCCTATCTGAGGCCATGCCGGGACCAAGCGCGCATCTAAAAAACGCATGGGCGGATGCGCGGCGGAAGAGGATCGACGGCGGGGATGGGTCCGGCTATCGGACGCTCACGCCCCTCCCCCAACCCATGGAGCAGACATGATCGTTCTTGTGACCGGCGCGACCGCCGGATTTGGCGCGGCCATCGCGCGCCGCTTCGTGGGCGCGGGCGCCAAGGTGATCGCGGCGGGGCGCCGGCAGGACCGGCTGGCGGCCCTGGCGGCCGAGCTGGGGCCGAACCTCGCGCCCCTGGCGCTGGACGTCAGCGACCGGGCGGCGGTGGCCGAGACCCTGGCCCGGCTGCCGGCCGGGTTCGAGGACGTCGAGGTGCTGGTCAACAACGCCGGCCTGGCGCTCGGGCTGGAGCCCGCCGACAGCGCCTCGCTGGACGACTGGGAGACCATGATCGACACCAATGTGAAGGGCCTGACCTATGTCACCCACGCCCTGTTGCCGGGCATGGTGGCGCGCGGCCGGGGCCATGTGATCAATATGGGCTCGGTGGCGGCCAACTATCCCTATCCGGGCGGCAATGTGTACGGGGCGACCAAGGCCTTTGTCCGCCAGTTCTCGCTGAACCTGCGGGCCGACCTGGTCGGGCGCGGCGTGCGGGTGACGGACATCGAGCCCGGCCTGTGCGGGGGCACCGAGTTCTCGCAGGTGCGGTTCCATGGCGACGTCGCCAAGGCCGCGGCGGTCTATGACGGCGTCCAGCCCCTGACCGCCGAGGATATCGCGGAGGCCGTGTTCTGGAGCGCCAACCTGCCGGCCCACATGAACGTCAACACCATGGAGCTGATGCCGACCTGCCAGGCGGCCGGGCCGTTCAAGATCGCCCGCTGAGGGCGCCTTGATCCCGCCGCACGGATGCTGCATTGCACAATGCACATGACGTCGCCGGCCGCCAGGTTCGAAAGCGTGGCCCTGCTGCTGCAGGGCGGCGGGGCGCTGGGCGCCTATCAGGCCGGGGTCTACCAGGCCCTGCAGGAGGCCGGGGTCGAGCCGAGCTGGGTGGCCGGCATCTCGATCGGGGCGATCAACAGCGCGATCATCGCCGGAAATCCCCGCGAGCGGCGGGTGGCGAAGCTGCGGGAGTTCTGGGAGCTGGTCAGCGACGCCGGGGACGGGGGCTGGTCCGGCTATTGGGCCGGACTGCTCAGCGGCGACCAGGCCCGCAGCTGGACCAACCAGCTGGCCTCGGGCGCGATCATGATGCGCGGCGTGCCGGGCTTCTTCACCCCGCGCCTGCCGCCGCCCTATCTGCAGCCGCCGGGCGCCGAGGGGGCGACCAGCTGGTACGACACCAAGCCCCTGCGCGCGACCCTGGAGCGGCTGGTCGATTTCGACCGCATCAATTCCAAGGCCCAGAGGTTCAGCGTCGGCGCGGTGAACGTGCGGACCGGCAACTTCGCCTATTTCGACAACACCACCCACAAGATCGGGCCCGAGCACATCATGGCCAGCGGCGCCCTGCCGCCGGCCTTCGAGGCCGTGGAGATCGAGGGCGAGCACTACTGGGACGGGGGGCTGGTCTCCAACACCCCGCTGGACTGGGTGCTGTCGGCCCGGACCGACCTCGACACCCTGGTCTTCCAGATCGACCTTTGGAGCGCCCGCGGCGAGCTGCCGCGGGACCTGTCGGAAGTGGCGGTGCGGATGAAGGAGGTGCAGTTCTCCAGCCGCACCCGGGCCGCGACCGACGCGTTCCGCAAGCTGCAGAAGCTGCGCGCCACCTTCAATGAGCTCCTGGCCAAGATGCCGGAGGAGCTGAAGGCCACGCCCCAGGCGCGGATCCTGGCCGAGGCCTCCGACCCCGCGGTCTATAATATCGTCCAGCTGGTCTATCGCTCGGCCACCTATGAGGGCCAGTCGAAGGACTATGAGTTCTCGCGCCGGACCATGGAGGAGCATTGGCTCGCCGGCCATCGCGACGCGACCGTCACCCTCTCCCACCCCGAGGTCCTGACCCCGCCCAAGGGATCGCACGCCGTGCGCGTGTTCGACTTCGTCACCCCCACTCCCCACGCCACCAGGAAGGACTGACCATGAGCCTCAAGGACAAGGTTTGTGTCGTAACCGGCGCCGCCAGCGGCATCGGCAAGGAAATCGCCAAGGCCTTCCTGGCCGAGGGCGCCAAGGTGGCGATCGCCGACCTGAACCTCGACGCCGCCAACGCGACGGCGCTGGCCTTCGATCCGACCGGCGCGCGCGCCATGGGCGTGGCGATGAACGTCACCGACGAGGACCAGGTCGACGCCGGGATCGAGGCGATCGCGGCCAAGTTCGGCGGCATCGACGTGCTGGTCTCCAACGCCGGCATCCAGATCGTCGGCCCGATCGAGAGCTTCAAGTTCTCCGACTGGAAGACCCTGCTGGCCATCCACCTGGACGGCGCCTTCCTGACGACGCGGGCCTGCCTGAAGCACATGTACGCCCAAGGCCGCGGCGGCAGCGTGATCTATATGGGCTCGGTCCACTCCAAGGAGGCTTCGGTGCTGAAGGCGCCTTACGTCACCGCCAAGCACGGGCTGGAGGGCCTGGCCAAGGTGGTGGCCAAGGAAGGCGCCAAGTACGGCGTGCGCTCCAACGTCATCTGCCCCGGCTTCGTCCGCACCCCGCTGGTGGAGAAGCAGATCCCCGAGCAGGCCAAGGAGCTGGGGATCAGCGAGGACGACGTGGTCAAGAAGGTGATGCTGAAGGACACGGTCGACGGCGAGTTCACCACCGTCGACGACGTCGCCCGCACCGCGGTGTTCCTGGCCGGCTTCCCGACCAATGCGCTCACCGGCCAGTCGGTGGTGGTGAGCCACGGCTGGTACATGCAGTAGAGGCCGACCGGCTCAGCGCGCGGGCGGCCGGGTCCGGAGCCTGCGCGCGACGCCGAACCAGCCGCCGCTGACCAGGGCGACGGCGAGCGCGATGAGCCACAGGCCGCTGTGCGGGGTGGCGACCTTGAAGGCGGCCTCCAGCGGCGGGATCGTCAGGACCGCGGCGAGCACGGCGCCGGCGGCCCCGGCGATGATCCAGTAGATCCGACGCCGCGCCGTGAACAGCGGCGCGCCCCCCGAGGCGGCGTCGGCCAGCGCCAGGACCAGATTGCCGACCACCAGGGCGAGGAAGGCCGCGCCGCGGGCCTCCGCCTGGGGATAGCGGCTCAGAGCCCAGAGATAGAGGCCCAGCACCCCGGCCAGGACGCCCAGCCCCTGCACCAGGGCGAGCCGCAGCTGGGTCGGTCCGAACAGGGCCTCGTCGCGCTTGCGCGGCGGACGACGCATGGCGTCCAGACTGCCCGGCTCGGCCTCGAACACCATGGCGCAGATCGGGTCGATCACCAGCTCCAGGAACACCACGTGCATGGGGAACAGGAGCTGGGGCTGGCCCAGGAGGATGGGGATCAGGGCGAGGCCCGCGATCGGCACGTGGATGGCCGTCACATAGACCAGGGCCTTGCGCAGATTGACGAAGATCCGCCGTCCCAGCCGCACCCCGCCGACAATGGAGGCGAAGCTGTCGTCCATCAGCACCAGGTCGGCGGCTTCGCGGGCGACGTCCGTGCCCTTCCGGCCCATGGCGATGCCGATGTGAGCGGTCTCCAGGGCCGGGGCGTCATTGACCCCGTCGCCGGTCATGGCGACCACCTCGCCGGCGGCCTTGAAGCCCTGAACGATGCGCAGCTTCTGGTCCGGGGTGATGCGGGCGCAGACCCGCACGCCCCGCAGGCGGTCGGCGAGGGCTTCGTCCGGCAGGGCCGCGAGCTCGGTCCCCAGCAGGACCCCGCCAGTGACGTCGATCCCGGCGGCGCGGGCGATGGCGAGCGCCGTGGCGGGATGGTCGCCGGTGATCATGACCACCGCGATGCCGGCCGAGCGCGCCTCCACCAGGGCGGCCGGCACGTCCGGGCGGACGGGATCGAGGAAGCCGACCAGGCCCCTGAAGTCGAAGGTCACGGCGGATGGGTCGTCCGGAAAGGCGGCGGTCCCCCCGGCGGAGGCGACGGCCAGGACCCGCAGCCCCTGGTCCGCGAGGGCGTGGACCACCCGGGTCAGACGCGCGACCTCGTCCTGCGTCAGGCGGCACAGCTTGAAGACGGCTTCCGGGGCGCCCTTGGCGGCGGCCTCACGCGCCTCGCCCGCGCCGCGCCAGACCTGGATCATCGCCATGCGGTCCGCCTGCAGCGGCCAGGCCCGCTCGGGTTCGCCAGGCGCCTCAGCCCCCGGGGCCCAGGACTGGGCGAGCGCCCGCACGGCCTTGTCCATGGGGTCGACGGGGCGGACGGCCGAGGCCAGAGCGGCGATCCGCAGGAGATCGGCGAGCTCGCCCGCCGGCGGCGGGCCTGGGCCGACCGCGATCTCGGCATGGGGCGACCACAGGCGGGCGACCTGCATCCGGTTCTCGGTGAGGGTGCCGGTCTTGTCCACGCAGAGCACCGTCGCCCCGCCCAGGGCCTCGATGACCGCGCTGCGGCGGACCAGCACCTGGTGGGTGGCGAGCCGCCAGGCGCCGAGCGCCAGGAACACCGCCAGCACCATGGGGAATTCCTCGGGGATCAGGGCGATGGCCACGGTGATCCCAGCGAGCGCGCCTTGGATCCAGTCGCCGCGCAGCAGGCCATAGGCGATGGCCACCACGACGCAGAAGCCGATGGCCATTCCCCCCAGCCAAGTGACCAGCCGGCCGCTGACCTCTGGAGCGGCGTCGCCTCATGGGTGATGGCGGCGAGGGACACGCCGATCTGGCCCAGCGCCGTCGCCGGGCCGGTGCGGCTGATCCGGGCCACCGCCTGGCCGCGCACGATCAAGGTTCCGGAATAGAGATTGGGACCGTCCTCCGCCCCGGGGGCCGCGTCCGGCGAAAAGGTCTCGCCCTCCAGCAGGGGACGTTTCGAGACGGGCGCGGACTCGCCGGTCAGGGCGGATTCATCGACGCTGAGCACATCGCCCGCGGCGAGCACGCCATCGGCGGGCAGCCGCTCGCCCTCGCCCACCAGGACGATGTCGCCGGGCACGAGCTCGGCGGCCGCGATTCGGCGCTCGACGCCCGCGCGGATCACCCGGGCATGGGGTTGGGACAGATCGCGCAGGGCCGATAGGGCCCGTTCGCTGCGGGTCTCCTGCAGGATCACCAGGCCGATCGAGCCCATGGCGCCGACCATCAGGAACAGGCCGCCGCCCAGGTCGCCCAGCACCAGATAGAGCCCGGCGGCCCCGACCAGGAGGAGGAACATCGGCTCGCGCATGGTCTCGAAGGCGATGCGCAGGACGCCGCGGCGACGCGGCGCCGACAGGGCGTTCGGCCCGCCCTCGGCCAGCCGCCGCGCGGCCTCGGCTTCGCTCAGGCCATGGAGGGTCGCGGCGTCCATTCAGGAGATTCCGTTCGCAGACTCACAGGACGGGAGGCGGCGAACCTGAATAGTCCCATGACCACAACCTGCCTTGAGCGAGATCATGAACGGGCCGCACCCCGGACATCAGGTGAATCCAGGGCGATAAGACTATTCAAAATTGCATTTCACCTATTCTTGCGGGTGAAAGAATTGACGAAGTCGTCAAAACCCCAAATTGGGCTTTTATCTGTCCGGATTATGAACAACCACCACAGGTTTGGGTCAGTGCCGTTCATTTAACCCTCTCTGCGACTGGGGGACGGTCTTCTACCAACGCAAACGGGCCAGACGCCCGCCTCCCGGCCAACCGGCCGCCATCCGCAATCGCGCGGGGGCGTCCCGGGGGGACGACGGGACATGACCGACATAGACTCCTTCAAGCGCCGTACGGGCGTGACGCTCGACTACCGGCAATTCGACATCGACGCCCTGGCGCCGGCGCCGATCCTCCAGGCCCCGCCTGCCGAGACGCCGCCGGTTGATCCCGCGCCGCCGGCGCCGCCCGGCCCGGTCGCGGCCCCGAAGCCCCCGCCTCAACCGGCTGCCCCGCCCGCCTCGGGCTTCAGCCGCTACGCCTACACCCCGGCCCGTCCGACAGGGACCGGAACGCCTCTCGCTGACCTCTTCAAAAGGCTTGAACGCAAATGAGCGTCGCCACCTTCGCCGCCCGCAACTTGCGGCGCGCCACCCACACCCTGTCGCCGGCCCTGGCCGGGCCCGCCATCATCGCGGGCGCCCTGCTGCTCACCGTCACCGCCGTGGTCACCCTCGACCTGCGCGGCCAGCTGATCTTCGGCGCCGCCGCCTTCCTGGCGTGCCTGGCCCTGTCGCGCAGCCGCTCGCCGCTGATCACCCTCTCCCTGGCCTTCATCTCGATCGCCATGGGCACCCGCTATCTCTGGTGGCGGACCACCGAGACCCTGCACTTCAACGGTCCGTTGTCGGCCTTCCTGGGGACAGGGCTCTATCTGGCCGAGATCTACGCCTGGATCGTGATGATGCTGGGCTTCCTGCAATGCGTCCGCCCACTGGACCGCCAGGTGCGGCCGCTGGACGGCGCGCCCGAGACCTGGCCCACGGTCGACATCTTCATCCCGACCTATAACGAGAGCCTGGACATCGTGCAGGACACGGTGCTGGCGGCGCTGACCATCGACTATCCGCCCGAGCGCCGGCGCATCCACCTGCTGGACGACGGCCGCCGCGCCGAGTTCCGCGCCTTCGCCGAGGCGGTGGGGGTGAACTACATCACCCGCCCCGACAATCTGCACGCCAAGGCCGGCAATCTGAACAATGCGCTGCGCCAGACCAACGGCGAGCTGATCTGCATCTTCGACGCCGACCACGTGGCGACGCGGGCCTTCCTGCAGATGACCCTGGGCTGGTTCCAGGCCGACCCGCGCCTCGCCCTCCTGCAGACCCCGCACTATTTCTACTCACCCGACCCGATCCAGCGGAACGTGTTCGCGGTGAAGGACATCCCCGGCGAGGGCGACCTGTTCTACGGCGTCGTCCAGCCGGGCAACGACTTCTGGAACGCGGCCTTCTTCTGCGGCTCCTGCGCGATCCTGCGGCGCTCGGCCATCGCCAGCGTCGGCGGCTTCGCCGGCGAGACGGTCACCGAGGACGCCCACACCGCGCTGAAGATGCAGAAGCGCGGCTGGAACACCGCCTATCTGAACCTGCGCCTGGCCGCCGGCCTGGCCACCGAGCGGCTGTCCATCCATGTGGGCCAGCGGGCCCGCTGGGCGCGGGGCATGACCCAGATCTTCCGGGTCGATAATCCGCTGATCGGCGGCCAGCTGACCCTGTCGCAGCGGCTTTGCTACCTGGCCGCCATGACCCACTTCCAGTTCGGCCTGCCCAGGATCGTGTTCCTGACCGCGCCCCTGGCCTATCTGTTGTTCAACCAGCAGATCGTGGCGGCACCGGCCATCGTCATCGCCGCCTACGCCGCGCCGCACCTGCTGATCTCGGTGGTGGTCAATGAGCGGCTGCACGGCCGCGACCGCCGCGCCTTCTGGGGCGAGGTCTATGAGACCCTGCTGGCCTTCCACCTGGTGGCCCCGGCGCTGCTGCCGCTGATCGATCCGAAGCGCGGCAAGTTCAACGTGACCGACAAAGGCGGGCTGCTGCGCGAAGGGTTCTTCGACGTCCGCATCCTGACCCCGCTGCTGATCGCCGCGGCCCTGCTGATCGCCGGCATCGCCAAGGGCGTGTTCCAGTCGGTGTTCGGCCATGTGGCCGCGTCCGAGGTGCAGACCGCGGCACTGAATATCGGCTGGTCGATCTTCAACCTGCTGATCGTGTTCACCGCCATCTCGGTCGGCCGCGAAAGCCGCCAGGTCCGCAACGCGGTCCGGGTCGAGGCCGACATGGAGGCCAAGCTGATCTATGAGGACGGCGCCGTCGTCCTGGGCGTCAGCCGCGACATCTCCATGGGCGGGGTGGCGATCGTCACCCGCGAACCGGCCCGGGCCGGCGCGATCGAGGCCGTCGAGCTGCCCAGCGGCGCGCGCCGGGTCCGTTTCCCCGTGAAGCTGGCCGGCCGCGAGGGGGTCCGCACCCGGCTGCAGTTCCGGCACATGCACCTCGACCAGCGCCGCGAGCTGGTGCGGGTGGTGCTGGGCCGCGCCGACGCCTGGCCCCTGCCCGACTCCAAGCCGCACTGGACCGCGGCCCAGTCCTTCGTCGACCTGTGCCGCGCCAGCCTGTCGGTGCTCTTGTGGCGCAACGCCCGGCCGGCCGCCCGCCGCAACGGCCGCTTCCTGCGCAAGCCGCGCCGGCCCGCCATGGCCGTGAGCCTGGTCGGCGCGATCCTGGCGCTGGGCGGTCTGACCGCCCTGGCCACACCGGTCCGCGCCGTCGCGGCCCCGGCGCCCCAGCCCGTCGCCCCGGCGCCGGCCGGAACCTACAAGACCACCCTGTCGCTCAAGGACCTGGGCTCGGACTATCCGCTCAGCCTGCGCGGCGTGGAGGGCGAGGCCGGCGTGCCGTTCGAGCTGCGGCCGGACGAGGTGGTGGTGGGCGCGACCCTGCATCTGCGCATGGCCTATTCCCCCCAGCTGCTCTCCGACCTCAGCCACATGGTCGTGGCGCTGAACAATGAGGTGATCGCCAATATCCAGCTGACGCCGGACCGGTCGGGCGGGGTGTCCATCGACCTGCCGATCGATCCGGGCCTGTTCCGGTCGACCAACCGGCTGAACCTGAAGTTCATCGGCCACTACACTCGCGACTGCGAGGATCCGCTGCACTCCAGCCTGTGGGCCGACGTCAGCAATGTCCGCTCCAACCTGGACCTGACCCTGCAGCGCGTGCCCGGCCAGCCGGACCTGAACCGCCTGCCCGCGCCGTTCCTGAACCTGACCGATCCGCGTCCGCCCCGGGTGCAGATGGTCTATGCCAGCACGCCGTCGAACCAGGAACTGCAGGCCGGCGCCGCCATGGCCTCGTACTTCGGGGTGCAGGCCAATCTGCGGCCGGTGAAGTTCGCGGTGCAGGTGGGCCAGATCCCCGCTGGCGACCCCGTGGTCCTCGGCCGGGCCGGCGAGACGGTCGGCGGGGTGACCCTGCCGGACCTCGACGGGCCCCGGGTGACCCTGGCGCGCAATCCGTCCGACCCGTTCGGCGTGATGCTGCTGGTCACCGGCCGCAACGACGCCGAGATCCTGACCGCCGCCCGGGGCCTCGCCCAATCGGCCGCGGCCATGAGCGGCGGGAGCAGCCAGGTCTCGCCCATGAGCGGCGGGCCCCGTCCCGCCTATGACGCGCCGCGCTGGGCCAAGACCGGCCAGTCGGTGCGCTTGGGCGAATTCGTCGATCCCCTGGCCCTGCAGGGCGTGGGCCTGCGCCCCGGCACGCTCTCGGCCAATCTGCGGGTGGCGCCGGACCTGTTCCTGTGGCCGGGCACCTCGGCCCGCCTGGACCTGGGCTATCGCTATCCCCGCGGCGAGTGGGTCGACTATCGGACCTCGCGCCTCGATGTGTCGCTCAACGACCGTTATCTGGGCTCCCTGCCCCTGCGGCCCTCGACGCTCGCCGACAAGGCCGAGCAGATCGTGGGTCCGGGCCTGGCGCTGCGGAAGGCCAAGATCGACCTGCCGGCCTATGACCTCTTCGCCCGGAACCGGCTGGGCTTCTATTACGACCTGCGGGTGGACAAGCGCGGCGCCTGCGCCGGCGAAGTCCCCGGCGACGTGCACGCCAATATCGACCCGGACAGCCGCATCGACCTGACCGGGGGCTATCACTTCGCCCGGTTCCCGGAACTGGCCAGCTTCGCCAGCGCCGGCTTCCCCTTCAGCCGCCATTCGGACCTGTCGGAGACCTCGGTCATCCTGCCGGCCGATCCGGGGACGGCGGAGATCGAGACCCTGTTCGCGGTGATGGCCCGGACAGGGGCGGCCACCGGCGCGCCGGTGACGGCGGTCAAGGTGATCCGGGCCGGCGAAGCCACGGATCTGGCCGGCCGCGACGTGCTGGTGATCGGCCCGGTGGGCCTGTCCCAGACCCTGCCGGACCTGTTCGCCGGCGCCCCGGTGATCGCTAATGGCGGCGAGGTGCGGGTGACGACCTCGGAGCGGCTGCTGGATCGGGTGTTCACCCGGTTCGGGCCGGCGGGTCCGGGCGTGCGCTGGCTGACCAGCGGCGACGACCGCGCCGCCCAGGCGCGCGACGCCCAGGCCGGCCTGGTCAGCGCCAACGGCTTCTCGGGCCTGGCCAGCTGGATCTCCCCCATCGACCGCCAGCGGGTGGTGGTGGCGGTCCTGGCCAGCCAGAGCGGCGACCTGCCGGCCCTGATCTATGGCCTGGACGACCCGCTGCGGGCGGCGGGGACCCATGGCGACCTGGCGATCGCCGGGCCGCACGGGGTTTCGGCCTACCAGGTCGGTCCGACCGCCTGGATCGGCCATCTGCCGGCGCCCGTCGCCGCCCTGTGGTGGCTGCACCTGCACCCCATGGCGCTCGCCGCCGGCGCCCTCGTCCTCGCCCTCCTCCTCGCCCTGCTGGTCTCGCGCGCCCTGAACGTCCGCGCCCGCCGCAGGCTGAACCCCGACTTCGGAGATCTGTGATGTCCGTCCGTACCGCCCTTCCCGCGACCGCGGTCGCCGCCCTGGCGAGCGCCATCGCCAACCAGGCCCAGGCCGAACCCATCGTCCGCCTGCCGGACGCCGGGGCGACCGCTACGGCCGACCTGCCGATCCGCACCGCGCCGCATGAGGCCCAGGCGGCGACCCCGGCCCAGCCGATCGTCTCGCCGGTCGAGGCCCTGATCCGTCAGGCCCAGGCCTGGCGCAAGCAGGGGCGCAACGACCAGGCCCAGGCGACCCTGCAACGGGCGCTGGCGGTCGCGCCGAACAACCCGGATGTGCTCTACGCCCTGGCCGATCTCGCCCGGGCGCGCGGAGACGCCATGTCGGCGGCGGTCTGGGCCGGACGGCTGAGCGCGGCGCGGCCGCATGATCTGCGGCTGGCCGGCTTCGCGCGGCTGGACACGCCGCAGACGGCGCGCGCCCTGGCCCC